>RKRR01000081.1 GCA_007571305.1 Candidatus Poribacteria bacterium
GGTGATTTTTAGGGAGATACCCCTCTAAATCTCGTTATTAGGGAGACTTTCATTGGAAATGCGTCCGCCCTGAATATTTATCAAACTCACGTTAAATAGGAAAAACAACCCTGTGAAACCTAATCACTCAGACACTGCCCTTACCGGGCTAAACAGGAAGAGGGGCCGGATTTCTATAAGCATTTTGGAATTATGAGGATACTCATAAACGGGCGATGAATCGCCCTACTACAAACGAGCTGGCTCGTAGTAGGGCAATTTATTGCCCGTTATGTTTTACCCTTAACATCCGATAAATCGCACTACTATGAACAGACACGCAATTTTAAAATAAGAATATCATTATCTGAATAATAGAAATTAAGGGATGTGAGTTGGTTGATTCGTGTCAATTCTTTGTAATTTTTCTCGGAGCCAAAGATTTACCAATTTCTCGACAGATATGCCTTGTTCGGTTGCATGCGCATTAATCTGCTCAACTATTTCATGTTCAACGTGAATTAAGTTGGGCTTTGGTTTGAGATTAACTTTGAATTCCACTTCTTGGATTTCGTCCCAATAATCGGCAAGGCTATGTGTATCCCAAAATTCTCCGATTTCCTCTGGCGTTGCATCGGGAGGCGGCATTGGATCTCGTTTTTTATCTTCGGGCATATATTCTTCGTTCCTTTCTATCCATATCTCTTGCACTGATAACCAGCGCGCGATGATAAGGCTTTAAGATCAAATAAACAATGAGATAACGGCCAGCATCTGTTTGTCCCATAACTGAGTACACGTCTTCGCCGAGGTGGTTTCCTTATAACCTCGCGAATTTGCAAGTTCTCTCTCCGATTCTGTGTTGACTGTCCAATAACAAGTCTATTCTGCTTCCAATTTCCCTCAGCATATTATATCAGGTTCCCTGAATCTTTACAATGCTTCATTATAGAACGGATAATTGGGTTCTATAAGCATTTTGGAATTATGAAGATACTCTAAACGTGCGATAAATCGCACTACTACAAACGATCTGGCTCGTAGTAGAGCAATTTATTGCCCGTTATGCTTTACAACAAAAATAGATACAACACTAATCTAACCCATACAACGTTTTCATTATGGAATCGGAGATAGAAAGAGTAATTGGGTTCTATAAGCATTTTGGAATTATGAGGATACTCAAAAACGTGCGATAAATCGCACTACTACAAACGATCTGGCTCGTAGTAGAGCAATTCATTGCCTGTTATGCTATGCTCTCAACATCGATAAATCGCACTACTACAAACAGAGACGCGATCTTAAAATAGATACACACTCACCTAACCAAAACGTGCGATAAATCGCACTACTACAAACGATCTGGCTCGTAGTAGGGCAATTTATTGCCCGTTATGCTTTACAACAAAAATAGATACAACACTAACCTAACCAATCCCATCCCTTGCCATAATCCAACACAGGATATTTGCACCAGAGATCACGGAGCCATTCAACGCCAAAATGCTTTTCATACCAATGCAAACTTGAACACCTCCAGAGTAAAGGTTTCCTTACATAGTTATGCTTTGTCGGGTTGTAGTGGATGTAGTTCAGCGTTGTCCAGTAATGTCGTTCATTGCGAATTTGTCGATCGCTGAAAAGATGCCACACTTTACGCCCTGTCAGACCGGCGCGCCGATTCAATTCCCGCGCTGTGCGGGCATGAACACGGCGTAGGGGTTGGCTTATGCTCGATAAGGATTCGGATTGAATTAATAGATGATAGTGGTTTGGTAATACGACCCAACTGTTCATCAGAATTTTAGCGGCTTGAAGTTCTTTTATTAATTCGTTAAGAAGCCATGATCGCTCTGTTTCGGTATGGAAATACCGTTTATGCTCATAAGTAGCTGCAGTAATCAAAAACGAACCTTTGGCGTGACGAAAATGTGGCGGTTCATGAAGTGGAAAACCTCTCAATTGGCGTTGGCGTAGACTTTCAATTTTTTGATCGGTTGTTAGTTTACGATAACGGTACATGTTTGTTCGTTTCCTCTATAGACAGAAAATAAATAGTTTCGCTCATGTAAAAAGTATGTGCTCTTGTTTCGAGTAAAGGCAGTCACCACGCGGGTTTGACATCTTCATTCGCACAAAGTCTTTACATGAGCCAATAGTTTTCCTACTCCAAAACATAAAATCACGATACATAGATCTCAAAAACGGGCAATAAATTGCCCTACTACAAACACTTAAAATCATAAGACAAAAGCGACTAGTCAATCCAAAATCTTTGCCACATTTTCAGCAATGCGCTCCTCCAGTTGATGTGCCTCTGCATTGAGGACGGTCAATTCTTCGTTAAGCTCCGTAAATCGCTCCGTGAAGTCAAAATCGTCAGAGGTCTGCTCGGCAACGCCGACATACCGCCCGGGGTTCAGACTCCACCCTTGTGCCTCAATCTCAGCAATCGTAGCGACCTTGCAAAGCCCCGGAACGTCAATGTATTTTGTATCAGGGAATTTTGTAGCGAGAAAATCCGCGCTATCGTTTTGATTTTCAGGAGTCTCTCCGCGATAAAGTCTAACGATATTGGCAAGGAATTCAAGTTGTAAAGGTGTGAATTGGCGATGCGCGCGACTCACCTGCTGATAGAGATGCCGAGCGTCAATGAATAACACTTTATCGTGTCTATTACTATCCTGCTTGGATTTATCAAAAAACCAGAGGGTACAGGGTAAAGTGACGGTGTAAAAGAAGTTTGAGGCGATGCTGACAACAACATCTACTGCCCCTGTTTCGATAATCTGTCTGCGGATGTCGAGTTCGGAGGCGCGGGCATCGGCGGCGGAGTTTGCCATGACAAAGCCTGCACGCCCAGACTCCGAAAGCGAACTATAGAATAATTGAATCCAGAGGTAATTGGCATTATCAACACGGGGCATACCGAACGGAAACCGGGGATCATCTTTGATCCGTTCCCTATCCACTCGATCTACATTGAAGGGTGGGTTTGCCATGACGAAATCGAACCTACCCAAGCAGTCATGCGGATCTTCATAGTAACTATTGGCTTGTTTGACATCACCCTCGAGGGCATGAACAGCAAGGTTCATCTTACACAATCTAATCGTTTCAGCGACACGCTCCACTCCGTGAATGCTGATTTGCCCAGGCTTTCCATTTTTCTGATGGTTGCGGATGAACGCTGCACTCTGGACGAACATGCCACCGGAACCACATGCAGGATCGAGAATACGACCGTGAAAGGGTTGGATAATCTCAACAATGAGTTTAACGAGGGAAGTAGGCGTGAAAAATTCACCCCCACGTTGTCCTTCGCTCATGGCGAAATTACCGAGGAAGTACTCATAGACCTTTCCGAAGGCATCCCCTTCAATGTCTATGGGAATCTGTTCCATGATACGGAGCAGTTCAAGGAGCGTACCCTTTTCAAGACGATTGTAAGTTTTTGGCAAGACTCCGTTGACCTGAACGTTTTCAGTTTCAATTGCCTTCATCGCGTCAGTGATAGCTTGTCCAATGTTCGCGCTTTCTGGTAGATTGAGAAGGTATTGAAAACGTGCGATATCAGGCAGGTAAAATACGCCACGGGCTTGGTATTGCGTTTTTGGATCGGTACGTCTGCGCGTGCTTGTAGAGGCTTCACTATTGATTTCTTGTTCAACTTGTGTAAATTTGTGATCAGCGTATCGCAGGAAAATAAGTCCTAAGACAGGTGTCGAGTACTCTGATGCCCGGAGGCGTGAATTGGCTCTGAGCTCATCGGCGGCACTCCAGAGCCGATTCTCGATTTCGGCAAGGCGAGTATCCATGATATTTCCTTTCGGGGAGGTTATGAAGGTGTTTCTAATATCTATCCTAACACAGGTTCAGGAGAAAAATGCCAGAGGTGTTTCAAACGACTTAAGGGCATTTAGCCCGCAATCGCGGCTGCTGAAATGGAAATTGCTTTGCAACTACGAACCGATCATCCGTTTCAGGTGAGCGGTAGATAAGGCTGAGGGTTGTCATTTCACATTTGATCGGTTTCCATTCGGTTTGAAGTTGCTGTTGTTTGGTGTGGAGAGAGTGATACTGGAATTGTCCAACCGAGAGATGCGGATGGAAGCCGCCAGCAAATCGCGCCGTGTCGTTATATTCGGGAAGATGGTGCATAAGTGTGCTATGTAACCCCACAATTTCGTCTTCGGGTTCTGGAACTAAGAACATAGTACACGACTTTCGGTGCCGGAAAGCATCAAAGCCGGTGAACTCAATAGAAAAAGGTGATACCTGTTGCGCGGCTTTTGTGAGCAGAGGGATAATCGCGCCGAAATCGTGGCGTTCCGCGAAAGGATAGAGCAGCGTGATGTGTGGCATCCATCGTACAAAGTTGCGGTCATGGATTCTGCGAATGGCTTGGATGGGAGGTTGGACAGATTCCGGTGGGATGAGAACAACGGCTGTGTTATGGGTTTTGTTGGACATTTTTTAACTCAGGGACACTTGGGCATCGCTTCATTGCATAACGCTGTGGTTTTTCAGAATTCTGGGCAACCTTTCTAAAAATCGGACCGCAAACTTGCAACAATAGCGCGAACAACTCGCACACCAAAGCTGCTAAACCTACAAATACCGTTACTTATCCGCAAGGAACAATTAAAAATCATCGACCCACGGACATTCCCCACCGTCCGCCGTCAACATGAATAGTTTGTCCCGTGATGTAAGAGGCATCATCGCTCAGGAGGAAAGCAATAGCGGATGCAATCTCTTCCGGCGCACAGCGGCGTTTCATAATGCAGGAATTAACCGGAGTCTCTTCCAATTCCTTCTTGCGTGCGGTAGGATCAGGTGCTCTCCCGAAGTGCATCTCTGTGACAACCCAGCCAGGTGCGACTGC
Organism: Candidatus Poribacteria bacterium; assembly: GCA_007571305.1. Lineage (GTDB taxonomy): Bacteria > Poribacteria > WGA-4E > WGA-4E > WGA-3G > WGA-3G. The sequence goes on from RKRR01000081.1 coordinate 4,871, forward strand.
GTTAACGCGAATACCGTCCTCGACGAATTCGTACGCCATTGTTTTCGTGAGAGAGACCAACGCGGATTTAATCGCATCGTAGACCCATCCCCCGGGCCTGCCGAGATAGCCACCCTCTGATGAGAGATTGACGATAGCAGCCCCTTCCTGTTTCAAAAGGGGTAATAGGTGCTGCGTCATCACTACCCAGCCCCGGAGCCCAATTGCGGTTTCGGGTTCCCAATTTCGCATCCATGCTCCGTCTTCTATTGTGCCCGAGCGCGCGATAGCGGCGTTATTGACAAGGATGTGAAGTGCGGAAAACTTTTCAGCAACTGCTTGAGCAGCGGCTTGGACGCTTTCGTCATCAGCGAGATTAACTTCTATAAAAAGTGCCTTCCCGCCTGATTCTTGGATCTCAGAGACAGCCTGATTTGCCATATTTGCGTTGATATCGGCGATGATGACGTGCGCGCCTTCAGCGGCAAGACGGTTCGCCGTTGCCCTGCCGATGCCAGAGGCACCGCCTGTGATTAATGCGACTTTATCTGTGAAGCGGATTGTTCCCCATTGGTTTATTTGCATTATGTTGTAGTCCTTAAATGTGAAATCTATATGATTTCTCAGCAAGGTAAAATTAAATTTTTTACACACCTGCGGCGAATCCACCATCAACGAGCAGAGAAGCACCCGTAACCCATTCTGCATCATCAGAGGCAAGGAAAACCACAGCACGCCCAATGTCTCTGGGTAGACCGAAACGTGGTAAAGCAGTTTTCTCTAATGCTTCCTCAATCTGTTCGGGAGTGAGGTAATCCTGAATCGCTGTCTCGATATAACCCGGACAGATAGCGTTGACGGTAATGCCGAATTCCCCGATTTCCAATGCGGTATCTCGAACCATGTTGACGATAGCGGCTTTCGCGGGAGCATACGCAGGTCCCGCTCCACCACCATAAGCGTGGACAGAGGCGATCTGGATAATCCTACCAAATTTCGATTGTTTCAGGTGAGGGAGTGCAAGTTTCGTCGCGACAAACACTCCACGGAGATTGACTCCAACGACTCTGTCCCAATCAGCGATTGAGAGTTCCTGCGCGCCACCCGGGATATGAATACCGGCATTATTAACAAGGATATCGAATCCTCCAAAGTGTTGAACAGTTCGCTGAATTACATGTGCGACCTGTGAATCGTCGGCGATATCGGCTTCGAGGAATAGGCCATCCGACCCAAGTTTTTCAATTTCTGCAACAGTCGGTGTTGTGGTATTGGTTTCGTGATATTTACCGCGGAGAGGTGTTTCCCGTATATCGACGACAGCGACTCTCGCACCTTCACGTGCGCATTCAATTGCAATACCACGTCCGATGCCTGAACTCCCACCTGTTATGATAGCAATTCGGTCTTTAAGTACCATGTAAATTTCTCAGCGAAATGTATATTTTCCAATTTGGTCCAGTTCCCAATCACGCCAACCACTGCTGGGAATAACAATTATACCTTATTCCCCAAAATCTTTGTGACATTTCCTGAACAGTCCGTAAATGCTCAGAAACCGAGGCATTGATCCGAGGGACGGGTGCGAGTTTATTGTTTTTACCTCCGTATTCCCCTGAACTCAACCCAATCGAGAAGGATTTCGCAAACATCAAACGCAGACGGCAATACACTCCTGAAACTTCTCTCGATGATATTATAAAAGTGTATAACTAATTACGGAGTTTACTATAATCTTTATGAGACCGCCCCTACCGGACCTGGGGAAAATCAGGATTCCCTAACGTTCAATGAAGCCCCACAAACGCTACATTGATTCAGGCTTTTCTGCTGGCTCTACAGAAATTTTAGCATGAAAAGCGTTGATATACGGTACATCTTCATCCCAATAGCGTGTAACGACTAACTTAAAAAATTGTCCACGATTGAAACGATACCCTATCTGTCTTTTCTCGCCGGATTCACCCCATGTCCAAGCAAGGCTGCCTTCTTCCAATACCTCTTCTTCTACGGGGAGTTTGAAATCACGATCAAATAGATAAAACGCGCCTTCTGCCTCTTCTCTTCCGATTAAAATATCAATGGTTAATGTCCCGCCGTTTTCAAAAGACCTTGTATCAATCAGGACAATGGTGAGATTTTCATTGTCTACTGTTGGCGTTCGGATAACATCCGACACCTCCTCTGAAGGATACTCACGGGTGAGAACAATATTTCCCAATCCAGGTTCTTTTCCCACCAAGGCATTCCTGAGAAATATGTGGTAATATTTCGATGGAGAGGTATTATCTTTTTCCAGTTCATGAAACTGTTGTTTACCCATCAGTTCAAATTCGGGCGATATAACAAAACTATCTACTGGCGAACCTTTTCTTGATCCGGTCTTCCATCCCCTGATGATGGCTTGTGCTAACGGATGGGTTGTGTCAAACGGTGTAGATTCTCGCTCACGTCTTTTGGCAATCGGTTCTCGTAAACTATGGGTACGTCCCAACTCTGAGTTAGGGATCCATGTGTTAATGAAATATTCGTTCAAAAATTTAATAATAGCATCTTTTGAAAGGACACCTGCCCTCAACCCCTTGCCACTCGCTCAGCAGGATTCATCGGAAAGTGGTCCATCTAATGAGACCACGTGAATCGGTTTCTGCTGTGCCGGTGCCATTTCCAAAGCCTGCTCCAGTGATACCCAGTTAATTTGCTGAAACTTGTAGAAACACGATATCAGAGCGTGTTCGGCTTTTTCTTCTGTGATTGATGCAGTGAATTCGACATCAGGAGGTTGGGTGTCTGTGCAGAGTTCCACTTGAGGACAATAACCGATATCAGCCCCCGTTGTGTTCCAATAAGCGTCGAAGTTCAACGTCCCTTTAGGCATATACATCCGAAAGAATACGATTTCTTTTTTCATTCGGTCAATGACAAGATGACCAGCAAACTGCGAAGGTGTGAACCTACCACCCTCTATGACAAACTCCGCATGAATACGAAACGTGATGTCAGCGACTTTATCGTTGTAAGCACGCAGACATGCCCACAAGCCAAAAGAATCTCCATTATTGATCTGTAAATCCAATCTCGGATTCGGGTGAAGTTGCCTCAGTAATTCCAGAATACCATCTTCAATCTTCCAGCATTCACCCACCGCAACCGCTGTCGATGGCAGAAAAACTTGAAAAACGGAAGTAGGATACTCCTTCTCCGGTTCAGCGACCCGAAAGTTCGCCAATGCGGCCCAATCCGCGTGATAGTTGCGTTGGGTGTATTCAATAGGCGCGATGAAGCCTTTAACGTTGACTTCTACATCACTATCAAGATTAAGTGAAATTTTATTGTTGAAAGTTTTCATTTTTCTTTCTAAACTTCCTTTTTCCTATCAGATTACTATAGTTTGGACGATTCGCCCCACATTTTGGTTGAATTCTCAAAGGTTAAGGGATTTTTTGACGCGTTTCACATTCCACAGAACTTAGCGAAAAATAACGATGGTTCTCGGAGCAAGACACAGGAAAACAACAGGCTATCTGCATGGAGATCATATCTGTAGAAATAGTTGATGGGGCTGGAATTTCTCATGCTTGGTTTCTGAAAACCCTATGAATTTGGCAACTATCGGGGGTAAGGTGATGTCAAATGTGCTACTTCCTCATCCGTTAATTGATAAACAAACATAGTATAACGTGAGTTTGACGACTGGTGTTAGTTAATATTTTTTCAGAGCGTATTGGTTATGCGAGGACGAGGTCTTTGAGTTTCATCAAGGGGTGTCCAAGACATTGATTGAGGAA
>RKRR01000033.1 GCA_007571305.1 Candidatus Poribacteria bacterium
GAGGTCTGTCTTCAACAGATGTGTGACTTTGATGAACACAATTCGCTCAGTATCTCCCTCTACAGTGCGGTTGTCGTTGTAGACAACAAAGAGATTGCTTTCAGGGCGATATTCATAGGCGAAGAGCGCGAAGACTCTCCGTTCTCTCTCAATAGTGAATTCGGCACTGGCTCTCGCATACATACGTTGTGCAAACTGATAGTTCACGACAAAGCGACGCGTCCATTCGGAAAGTTCCCACGCGGTTGCATCGGGTTGTTTTTCGTGGAGCCGCTGCAAGATGAACTCAAAACTAAGTTTGGCTGTTGGACGAATTGTGATTTCGGGGCGAATAAAGAATGTGTCTCTATTCTCGCGGACACCGAAACGTCCCGTGTTTCGGATCTGCACGTATTTGGGTGGGAACCATCCCACAAAGAACCGTGCTGTTCTATCCGTAAATGGCTTATTGTCTTCATTGACGTGATAATACCATTCAGGTCCAATGAGAAAAAAGAAATCTCTAACGCCGAGAAGTCCACTAAAGCTTGTCCTGTGGTTTGACAGTTCGCCTGCGTGGTTCGCGAGCCGCTCGTACTCAACCTCACCCCGAAGTCTTTCAACAGCACCTTTATATTGTTTGTTATAGCGACTTCTGATAACCACGCCACGTCTATCGACGCGTGGAACAAATCCTGTCTCCGGGTTAAAGTCCTCTCCAATATCTGCATAGATCGCATCGAGTGAGAATACATTTGTTCGACGGGCGAGTTGAACAAAAACAAGATCATCCGCAGTGCTCTCAGCCATATCCAAACCGCCTGCTTTCCATTCTCTTGCGTACTCCAGATTAAGACTCGTAGCGGCGGGGAGTTGAATGCGGGTATCAAGTCCTCCTGCTCGGTCATACGTGGTCCCGCGTTGTTTGTTAACACCTAAAAATCCGACAGATGACGTTTTGCCGACCTCCCGTTGCAATCGAAAAACGGAGTAGTTATAGTTTGCAAGGGGCAGCTCACCCGCTTCTATCTCTTTATCGGGGTTTTCAGGGCCCGCGACGGCTTGCATGAAGGCGAGATTGTACTTACTGAATTTCCCTATGACCTTTCCACCGCCGAGCAAATCTTCAACCTGTCGGCTGTAAAACAGGTCAAGAGGCATCTGGAAGAGTTCGTTTCCTTCGAGAAAAAACGGGCGCTTTTCGGGGAAACGGAGCGGAATATCAGTGAGGTTCACGAGGTCGGGGTCCGCCTCAATTTGTGCGAAATCTGGGTTTAGGGTGAGGTCGATGGTGAAATCGGCAATCGGATAACGGAGGTCTAATCCAGCATCCGGTTTCAGAGCCGTCGATGCTTCACCATTTGCAGGGTGTAGGATTTGTGGTCTTAGTGTGGCATACGGTTTGAATTTCACTGGTCGTTTGGTGACCAATCCAGAAATAGGTAGGTCTGTGAAGCGTCCGAATTCTGAGACGGCGTACTGGCGTTCACCCAAATCTGCCCACGTCTGTTCTTCGGCAGGTGATTCATCGTTGCGCCAAAAGTTGATTCCCCAAGTCGCTGTTTCCATTCCCTTTGAAAATCGGAGTTCAGCAAAAGGAATGGCGAATTCTGCTGTCCAGCTGTCTGTTCCTATCGCGGATTGACCCTGCCAGTCGCAATCCCATGAAATGGCAGTGCCGATCCTAGACTGACCTGTCCGCCTGTTCGAGCCTTCATTAATCAAACGTCGATCTGTTTGTGTGCCGAGTGGGTTTAGTGCGAATGCATAACAGTTTCTGCCGTCAAGGAAGGTGTCGATTAAGACTTCGACATGATCGTCGGAAAAGAAGAAGGAGTCGCGTCGAGTTAGGTTCGCTGCGAGATTGTCCATGTCGGTTTTAAAGCATTCAAACGCGACATAGAGATTATTGGCATCGTAAGCGAGATAGATGGTCGTTGGCTGTGTCGCAGGCTCACCACGCTGTGGTTCGAATTGAATCAATTCACCGGTTTTCGCACTATTTTCCCAACATGCGTCGTCCAATTTTCCATCAATTTTCGGAGGTGTTTCGATGCGTACTGCTTTGATTACGCGATTCGTGAGAATTTCGGGTGGCTCCTCATTCGTGTCTGCAAGCAATACCTTAAGGCTCCACAAACAGAGGATGAGGTAGACTGGTAATATCAAATACGGGCTAATCCGAGCCCTAATTGTTCGCATTAGTTTATGTATTCAGAGCCTCCTTTGGTGTCAATCTGTTTTGCGATTTTAGCATGTATCTATTTTTCTGTCAAGAGGCAGTGTTTCATCACAGTGAATGTAAACGAAATTAAAGCGATTTGCGTTATTGCTCGCGTTGTTATATAATATTATAAGTAGCATTGCTTTTGAATCAATGGAGGGAGGAACTCAGTGTACTTTCTTATACGCAAAATCTTCGGACTGTTTTTATGTCTTGCCGTCTTTTTTCCGATGGTGACGTATGCGGGCCCCGGTCGAACAGGAGCGCAAATCTTGAACCTCGGTGGCGGGGCGCGAGCGAGAGCTCTCGGTGACGCTTTTTCCGCGATGTCCGGGGATGTAACCACGTCGCTTTGGAACCCAAGTGGATTGGCAGATATGCCTGACAGTAAATTCCGCTCTGATAGAAAAGCGGCACAAGCTTCAATGTTTTATACAGATTACAGTGCCCCTTTCGGAGAAGCAGGCGAAGGATTATACTATACTTTCATCGCTGGCGCGATGCCACTCGGCGATGTCGGAACCATCGGCGCGACACTCCAGATGCAGGGACAGGGCACAATCGCCGTGACAACAGACTCTCCCGATATCCTTCGTGAGGAAAGCCTCGGTACCAACTTCGCATTGACACTTTCCTATGCCGACCGTATTACAGAGTCTTTATCCGCGGGGATTAACGGTAAAATGATTCGGATGGTGCTCGGACGCGAGAGTGGAAGTTCTTATGCGGTTGATTTGGGAATGCAATATCTCCTTCCGTTCGATCCTATCCCTACGACGCTCGGGGTTGCCATTCAGAACGTTGGACCGGGTATCTCTTTCATTGATGAAAACCAAGCGGATCCGCTACCACGGTTCTTACGAATCGGGACTTCTATGAGTCTTTATGAGTCAAGGTATCACCACATTCGCCTCGTCAGTGGTATCACAGCTTACATAGATAAATTAGCTGAGGATGAAGACGAATTAGCCGTTGATTTGGACCGGCTTAACGCCGAAAGAGAGGAAAAACTCACCCGAGAGCAACTCCTTTCTGATCGTGGAGTCGGTATCCGGGCATTTGAATGGCGCCACCTTCAAAAGAATCTCGGATTAGAGTACTGGCTCGGCGGTATGCTCGCCTTGCGTGTTGGCTATAAATCGGAACCTGGCATTAACTTACCAGACTTTACAGATTACATTACTGCGGGTGTAGGTGCTCGAGTTTATCTATTCAATATTGACTTTACAATTGGACCCAGTTTTGGTCCAAGCCGATCGCGACTCTATGAAACGACTGTGATGTTCATCTTTTAGAAGGAAAAGAAGAAAAAGTGAAATCTAAGACCCAAATTTTAATAATCGTGCTGCTGTTATGTATAGCATCCGGTCCCTGTATAGCATCCGAAGCTCCCCGCGCACCACTGTTCACGGTATTCTATCTTGATTCGGCACTTGGAAGTCGTACACTCACGAATCAATCCAGTGTCGTTATGGAGGCGACCCAGGAGTTTCAGGCTCGGAAATCTCCAAACGAGGCGTTTTTGTATTCGCTCATTATTCCAGGGATGGGACAACTCTATACAGGTGCGAAACGCGGTTATCTCTACGCTGCTGCAGACGTGGTTTTGCTGGGGACGTATTTTTTTCTACGAAACAATGCCTCGAACACTCGAGAAGACTATCGCGATGTTGTCAGACAGCACGTTACTTTCATCGGTCCAGGCTCCTTTGAGGATTGGGATCCTATAGAGGATTTTGAGCACGCTACGCAGTATGAGACATGGAATCACGTCTACGATTCGGCGGAGACACGGGCGCGCACTGGCAAATGGTATTGGGCGGATCTTGATCCAAACCTGAAAAATGAACCCGATTTAGACATCGATTTTGACTCACGATACCGCTTAGAAGCGTTCGACTTACGGCAGCAAGCGAACGATACGTTTCAACTCGCTCGTACAATATTAGGCGTGGCGATCTTAAACCACGTTGTCAGTGCGGTGGAGGCACGGATTTCAACGAAGCATTTCAATACCCGTCTGCAAAATAGGCTCACACAAGCACAAATCAACGGTCTTGAAATCAATTTACAAACTGACATATCCGCAGGGACACCGGTCGGTGTACTCGTCCTGCGGAAAAGGTTTTAATTTTACCTTGCGGAGGCACAATGTGCGTTTGGACTATCACGTGCATTTCTCAAATCTGCCCGCCACTACGTTACGGACTACGGGTTTTGAAATTATCTTACCCCAAGTTGCTGCCTCTATGATTTCAGATACACGACACCCTTTTTCACCGAGACTCCTTCATTTTTGCGAAAAAGTGGGTGTATTTCTTGTCATTTTCGGCATGAAGATGCACAACCGAACAGGTTATGCTACAAACTGGCAACTTGAATTATCTTAACAAAATAAGGGGGACTGCTATGCCATTAGAACTCTCAAATCTTTTGGAAGTGCTCAATTCGGTTACTGCGATTCCTATCGTTCCTTTCGACGGAGACAAGATTGACTACACCGGACACGGCAAAAACATCGACTATTTGATGCACAACAACTATCTTGATGAAGGACGACAGCGGGTCATCGCTATCGCTGGAACAAGTCTGATCCATCACATCAGCGAAACCGAGCAACTTCGTCTCATTGACCAAACCGGGCGACAAATAGGGGATGATGGTATCCTCATGTCTGGTATTGTTCCCAATCCGATTCGTCAAGCGGGTCAACTCATTGAAGCACAGTCTGAACTTGATAAGCCGCCAGATGTGTATTTACTGATGCCTCTGACAGGGATATCAAGCCCAGAGGGTATCTATCAACATTATATGGAATTCGGTGAAAAGTATGGGACCAATTGCGGTGCGCGATTCCTCTACTATTTTCGTCAGAAACGCGACATGGCAGCGGTTATTCGTCTTCTAAACGATTCACCACATTTCGTTGGTGTGAAGATAGGGACAGGTGAAGAGGATGTTACGCCGCTTGTCGAGGGTGTCGGTGAGAGCGGAATTGTGATGTGGGGTATCGGGGATAGATGTACCCGTCCGGCACAACTTGGGACGAAAGGGCATACTTCTGGTATCGCTGTCGCCTTTGCGCGTGCCTCTGACGAGATTAACAATGCACAGCGGCGGGGTGATTATAAGACCTCTGCACACATTGAAGCCGACATTGCGCCGCTTGAGGAGATTCGTTTCATGAACGAGCGAGTCTATAACTATTCTGCTGTCGTTGAAGCGATGATCTTAAGCGGTTTCGACGATATTGCGGCTGGAAGCGGGGGTCCATTTAATCCGCGTGTTCCATCAGAAATTCAGGAACAACTTCGCGGAGTGGCACAAAACTTAAAACGGTATCATTAGTTAGAGATCAGCAATCGGTAGTCAACGGGTAACGTTGGTATGTTGCCTGAATCGCGGATGATGCGTCCTCGGCTGTTGGTGGCTGGGTTTTCATGAAGTGAGATTTCCACTATGTCTTACGATAGTTTGGCACTTCGTCTGGTTGCCCAAGAGTTACGTGAAACCCTCTTAGACGGTACAATTCGGCACATTGAACAGACGAATTCCCACACCTTTTCATTTAAGATAGGTCACGGTCCTCGGATGCATTGGCTGGCTCTATCGGCACATTCATTGCATGCCCGGGCACACCTCATCCAAAAACCTCCACCCGGACAAAAACAATCCTATCTGGCGGATTTTCTCACAACACATCTCAGACGTGGCACTATTACTGCGATTGAACAACTCGGTTGGGATCGGATACTCAAGATAACCGTTCAACCTATTTCTGATGAACCGATACAGCCGTCCCCCAAAGCCATTATCGCTGAATTTATGGGCAAACACAGTAACATTATCCTGGTTGACGCAACGGATGACAGGATTTTGGAGAGTCTCAAACGTATTGACGAAACGATGAGCCGACATCGAGAGATCTTACCGGGTGAAACTTATACTTTGCCTCCGCAGCAGGAGAAATTGGATCCACTGACGCTGGATGAGGCAACGTTCACCGAGTTCGTTGATGGAGAAGAAAAAGTAAGTTGGCGGCAACTCTTTCGCAAAATTGACGGTTTTAGTCCAACACTTGCAAAAGAGGTTATCGCTCGAGCAGCGGGAATCGGACTCTGGGAAGCGTATCAACAGATTATCGAATATTTCAATACGGCGCATGCTTCACCGCAACTCCTTATGGACGGAGATGAACCGATTGCAGCGTCGGTTATGGGACTTCATCAGTTTCCGGGTGCTTCCTCTCAGGCTTTTGACACAATGAGCAATGCGCTTACCGCATACTACGAGGCGGTCACCCTGAAGGAAGACATCGCATCGGAACGCCGAACGCTCACACAAGCGTTGACGAAACAGGAGAATCTGCTCCAACGAAAAGCCGAAGGGTTGCACAGCGATCTGGGACGGGCGGAGAAAGCGGATGATTATCGTATTCAGGGCGAGTTGCTTCTCGCTAACCTGCACGCTATCACTCGCGGGCAGGCGCAGATAGCGTTGCAAAATTATTATAGCCCTACCCTTGAGATGTTATCAATACCTCTGAATCCGGAGCAAAGTCCGTCCGAAAACGCACAAACCTATTTCAAGAAATACACAAAAGCGAAGCGAGGACATTCACGTATCCAGCAACTCATCTCGGATATAGAGGCAGATCAGGAGACACTTCGATTATATTCATCCAAATTAGAAACCGCTGATACTTTAGACGCTCTGCAACGTCTACGTAGGGAGTTCGTAACCAACGGTTATCTCAAGACACCACAGCGCGGTAAGCGGAAACAGGATGTAGGTGACGGCCCTTTCCGAAGGTACACCTCTGCCAATGGCTTCCAGATGTACGTTGGGCGTAACAGTCAGTCGAATGATTTGCTCTTGCGTCAGATTGCCAAACCCCGTGATATGTGGCTTCATGCAAAGCAGATTCACGGCTCACATGTTATCATCCGCAATCCAGAGAATCGTCAGGATATCCCGATGCCGACGTTGTTACAAGCCGCACAACTCGCGGCTTACTACAGTAAAGCACATCATGCCAGCAATGTGCCTGTCGATTATACGTGGGCGCGGTATGTCGTGAAGCGCAAAGGGAACGTCTCTGGTTATGTGCATTACACGCGTGAAAAGACGTTATTTGTTGAGCCTGCTGTGCCTAAGGCGAAAGAATAAAAATCTTGTTTTCTTAACGGTTTTTGAATATCATTTTATGTTCTCTCTGGTGTTCTATGAATGATTGGGGATTATACCATGATTGCGTACAAAGGTTATATTGGTGCTATCAATTTTGATCCAGAAATAGACCTTTTCCATAGAACGGTAATTAATACCACTGACGTAATCACGTTCTACGGTGCATCTGTAACCGAACTCCTCGAAGAGATGCGGAAATCGGTTGAGGGGTACCTTGAATTCTGTAGAGAGCAAGGAAAAATACCAGAAAAGCCTTTCTAAGGAGTAAAGATATTTTGTATGGCTGATTTGAGAAACACGATAGCGCATATTCTTGAACATAAGGAACAGTTAGTAGATGCCAATGAAGCAACTATCCAACAATATGTCGTTTTACCGATTCTACGGGCTTTGGGATGGGATGATACAAACTTGGCATCTATGGAAATTCAACCGGAGTATAAGGTCGAAAGTAGAAGAGCTGATTACGCCTTACATACCCAACAAGAACAGAGTCCCGTGGTGCTAATTGAGTGTAAACGATGGAATCAACCAATTGGAAGGAATGAGAAGCAAATCTGCTTCTATGCCTATAGCGGAAATGTTCCATTGGCAATAATTACGAACGGTAAACTCTGGAGGTTTTACCTTTCTCGATGGGAAGCCCCAAGTCTGAGTGACAGAATTTTTTGCGAGACCGATATTGAAGGTCGTGAAGTTGCTATCTCCAATTTGGAGAAATACCTCTTGAAGTCGAATGTGGTGTCCGCTGAAGCAGAATTGAACGCAGAAATCGCATTGGAAGAAAAAGTGGAGGTATCCAAACCACGACCTACAGATTCTGAAATAAATGATGTAAGCAATGTAATTGATAGCCAGTCTGCAACAAAACAGGTTGTTGCTCCTTCCGAATTTAGTGGCGAATGGACGGCAGAGCGAATTAGAAATTTAGTATCTGAGGAAATTAGAGATTATCACGAAGCAAATTTCCCTGAAGAAAGATGCAATGTATTTTACGGAAGAGTTGCCGAGATACAGAATTTGATTGAGGCAGAGGGTTGGAGGTTAAAACCTCCCAAGTTCAATAAACAGAGTTGCAGTTTTCAGTTAATGGATAGGGGAATTACAAGGATTAGAAGAGTATTTGCATTACTTCTTCATGCTCATCTCCCCCATGGGAGACCGGTAGATCGAAACGGTGAGAAGATCAATCTTTCTATAAAATCTAATCCGCCCAGGATCTTGGCACCAATAACGGTAGAAGAAGCGATGCAATTGGAACGTCAGTATAGATGTGAATTTTGGTGTATTGACAGAGGACTTATCTATTACAATATCCCTGATGATATAACAGAACTTCGACCTGTGCTTGAATTTGCCTATAACAAACATCAGGGAAAGTAATTCCGCTGAGTGCTCACTTTAAACCTTTCCTACAGCCTACCAAAATGTATAGACATTAATCTGGACCCTTGTTATACTATCCCGCCAAATAGACAGGAGGAATTCGTTATGAAACTGGTTAAGTTGTTCACACTGATTGCATTCTTTTGTGCTGTCAGTCTTTTCTTAGCAGGTATCGCTACAGCGTTAGACAAATGGGTACACGTTGACATAGAGCCTTACGCGAACACGAAACTCGTTAAACACCAATGGTGGACGAAAAATCCTGGGGATAGCACGCTTTCTCGCTTGCCTATCGGTGAGGTGGGTGAGTTTGAGGGGCCCGACGGAAAGGTAGAGTTCCAAATTATAGACGGTGCGATTGTGCTCTTTGGCACCAATGCTGCGATATGGCCCAAGGCGGTTAACGACATCGTGGTTGGAGGCAAGGCAGAGTTCGTCTATTTTTTCCACGCGACCGGATGGGAACAGAACGGCGTTCCAAGCTACAAGTTCGTGATGCACTATCGGACTGGAAAGAAGGAAGAACTGGAGATGATTTCAGGTTTTAATTCCGATGACTGGTGCCACGACGATGCTGCGCTCGACGACGATAACTCCGTCTGGGGTTGGGTAAAGAAGGAAGGCGATCCTTGCGGACACGCAGGATTGGTTACGACGAAATGGGAAAACCCACGACCCGATGATTGGATTGAGACCATCGATGCTGTCTCTTTGGAATTAGGTTCAGTGCCTGTCATTCCAGCGATTACTTTAGGCGAAGCGACACTCGCAGTGGATCCTGCGGAGAAATTGGCTGTCACCTGGGGAAGTTTGAAAAATTCGAGTGGACGTTAAAATCCCTTCGCTCGTAGGCGAGGTTTCTTTGGGGGATCGGCATTCCGTTCTACCAGAGAACAGAATGCCTCTGCGTATTCTGGTACAAAAAATTGACTTTGTGTGTCGTGTATGCTATAATTATATCAGCGATTTGCAATCGCAACACTTTAGATTATGTAATACTGCAACACCAAAATTGACAGGACTTACGCAATTTTGACGATAGGACGCTTTGTAAAAGGGATAACCCCAAAAAACACAGATATTCTCGTGGCACACCCTGGCAGGTTCTGCGACAAAAGAGCAGCCTACGTAAGTCCTAATTGATATAGGAGGATTTCAATGCCAGCAAAACAAATTATCTTTGACGAAGAAGCAAGGGTAGCTCTCAAGCGCGGCGCAGATACACTCGCCGATGCTGTTAAGGTTACCCTTGGTCCCCGTGGTAGAAATGTTGTCATTCAAAAATCTTTCGGGGCACCGCTGGTAACATGCGATGGTGTCACCGTCGCAAAAGAAATTGAACTCCCGGACCCCTATGAAAATATGGGTGCCCAGCTCCTTGAGTCTATTGCAACAAAAACAAATGATGTCGCAGGCGATGGAACTACCACTGCTACCTTGCTGGGTCAAGAAATTCTTCATGAAGGTCTCAAGAATGTTACTGCGGGTGCCGATCCAATGCAACTGAAGATCGGTATAGACAAAGCGGTAGTTGCTGTCGTTGATGCAATCACCGCACAGAGCCGCGCTGTTGATACACATGAAGAGATTTTACAAGTAGCCGCAATCGCAGCGAATGATCCTGCAAACGACAGTAATATCGGGGCTACCGTCGCCGAAGCTCTTGACAGGGTTGGAAACGACGGGGCTATCACGATTGAAGAAGGCAAAACCTCAGAGACGACCGTTGATATTGTTGAAGGTATGCAGTTCGATCGTGGTTTCCTTTCATCCAATTTTGTAACTGACGTACAGGCACAGGTGGTCGAATTTGAGAATCCTTATATTCTCATCAATACCGAGAAAATTTCCACAGTGACGGATCTTGTGCCAATTATGGAAAAGACGATGCAGCTCGGCAGACCCTTGTTCATTATCGCTGAGGATATTGAGGGAGAAGCACTCTCTACATTGGTGGTGAATAAACTACGTGGTAACCTTCAAGTCGCCGCCGTTAAAGCCCCCGGTTTCGGTGACCGACGTAAAGAGATGTTGGAAGACATCGCTATCCTGACGGGTGGTCAAGTTATCTCCGAAGAGACAGGTATCCGTTTAGAAAACATCGTTGTTGGTATGCTCGGAACCGCCCGACGGATCGTTGTTGACAAGGATAACACCACAATCGTTGGTGGTAGTGGTGCCAAAGAGGCTGTTGATGGAAGAGTCGCACAGATTCGGACACAAATAGAGGAAACAACTTCCGAGTATGACCGAGAGAAGTTGGAGGAACGGCTCGCGAAACTCGCCGGTGGCGTTGCTGTTGTCAATGTTGGTGCCGCTACGGAAGTCGAGATGAAAGAGAAGAAAGCACGATTTGAAGATGCCCTTGCCGCGACGCGTGCCGCAGTTGAAGAAGGCATCGTACCCGGTGGTGGTACGTCACTCTTACGAGCTGCAGAGTCCTTGAGTGATTTGGAATTGGCGGGAGATCAAGAGACAGGGCTCAATATTGTTCACCGCAGTTTGTTCTCACCTGTGCGTGCGATTGCAGAGAATGCAGGCATGGAAGGTTCGGTCGTTGTTGCCAAAGTCCAGGAAGGTGAAGGAAATTACGGTTTTAACGCCGCGACGACTGAATATGGTGATATGCTTGAAGAAGGGATTGTTGACCCGACAAAAGTCGTTCGATCCGCGCTTCAAAACGCTTCCAGTATCGCTGGCTTGCTGTTGACGACGGAAACGCTTATTACAGAGATTGAAGAACCGCCAGCCCCAGCCGCCGCAGCTGCCGATCCACACGCTGGGCACTTCCATTAGGTTCATCACGTAGGCGAGCTTTCATGAAGATTAAGTAAATGTGGGCAGGCACAAGACCTGCCCCTACACTTGTTTTTAGATCAATTGCCGGAATATTTATTCGAACTTCATCAAGGTGCCCATCTCTACAAACACACAATTTTCTATCCGGTCCGGTATCTAATACCGTGCCTCCATCCCACTATCCCAATCACAATCGAGACAAAACATCGCCTTCGGTCCTAAGTACTGGATCTTTGTGCTGCCACACCCCGGACACATTTTTATCGATTTTTCGGTTTCATCCCTCTCACCGTGCCGGAGAATATTCAGATAATACACCTTTAGCACACCCGGATAACGGTGTCCCATTGGACAGCGGATTAGGTCGGAACTGTCACTCTCAAAACGTTCCGTTGTTTCTCGAAGGAACGTCAATCGACGGTGGCAGACCGGACAGGGATTAGGGGTCAGTTCCTTCAGGACAATCACGTCTGTGTTTTCTTGTTGGATGGAAACTGACAAGGCGAGGTGATGCGAGACTTGCAAATGTGATATGCCTTGACACCCAAGTTTTTCGGCGAGCTCAGAAACGAGTTTCGCATAACTTTGTGGGCTCAGTACCACTTCTGTCGGAATCATCGTTCCACCCTTTAAACTGGAGAGAAGCTGATAGATGCGTTCTAAAATGGACTGCTACCCCCTATACCTTTGGAACAGAAGGAAACTATACTGCCCTACCTTCGGTCGGCTCAGAAGTTAACGTCCGCTCATTCCCCCGCGCGAGTGGTGATGATGATACGCCTCTTTGGGAACGGTAAGCATCAGTTGGCTGGTTCCGAATCAGAATCAGATCATCCCCATCCCGTTCAATAATATCGCCTTGCATCAGTGTTATTTCAAACTTTCGCATACTGGTCATGAAGTTAATAGTGACGCGCGCTGCTGCCTCTAACTTAATCTGCCAGCCGGTTGACGTTTTCGTTCGAGTGAACCGATCGCTAATATCAAGGGACTGCATCTGGGCAGCGTTGACGATCACGCCGCTCTCTGCCTGTGTTTGCTCTTGGGCTTCGACAGCACTCTCATTATTATTTTGTTCAGCCATGTTGCACTCCACCTCTACCAGGTCTGAATTGAGCATATTTTAACAGAGCGAGTTATCTGTTGTCAAACAATTTTTTCTCCGTTTAGAGGCATTCAACGCTTTTACAGGAGAGAATTCCTATTCTGACAATATTGGACCATCGTAGACCTTCAGTAAGTAAGTTTGCTGATGGTTTCCATATACTGGTGACCTTACTGACCGCTGAGGTTGATTGCTGTTGATCCTACAAATAACAGAAATCATGTTGACACTGACCCCCTTATTGGGCTATAATATGTGGTGAAAGGAATAAGATAGATATGCGGTTCACCTATTTTTTGCCGGGGTGGATAGTTGTACTCGGTATCGGCGTTGTTATCGGTATCACTGTATATGTTTATTTGCGGATAGAGCGTCCGTTGCCCCCGAGGTATAGATTGTTACTCATTCTGCTGCGGATCGCAGCAGCCTCGATTCTGCTCGGTTGTCTCTTAGCCCCCGTTGTCATTGAAAAGAAAGACATTACACCACCAATGCACCTCTCTATTTTAGTGGACACATCGCGAAGCATGCAGCTTGTTGATGTCCCTATGAGTGAGATGCTTATATCGAGAATCAGTCAGGTGAATCAACTACTTTTCAATGTTCCCGAGCAATTCCTACAAACCTTACAAGATAGGTTTGAAGTTCATCTCTATCCTTTCGATACGCAGCTGCAACAAAGTGTCATGTTATCACAAGAGGGTGATTCTTCAACGCCACACTTAGAAGCAGAAGGCACACTTACTAATATTGGGGGTGCTATACGAGAAGCTATAGCAGCATGGAAGGGACAGCAAACTGCTGGTATCGTCCTTTTTACAGATGGGGCACATAATTCTGGACAGTTCCCTCTGGGGATGATCACAGCATTGGAAGTGCCGATCTACCCAATAGGTGTCGGCTCTGTGGAACCGCCGAAAGACATTCAGATTCAACGTGTGGATTACACGCCCATTGCTTACACAAACCATGAGAGTATCATTCGTGTGAGTGTTATGCAAACAGGCTACGCCGGTAAAACCGCCCAGTTATCTTTGCGGGAAGTAGAAAGTAAAAAAATCGTAGATACTGCAATGTTAACCTTCAATACCTATCAGGAAATAGACTCTGTAGATGCCAGCACGAAACAGGTGATTGAATTAAAGTTGACACCGCAGTCGGAAGGTAGTTTTCAATACAGTGTTACACTTCCAACACTTGATGGTGAACTCACAGAGGAGAACAATCATAAGACATTTTCTATGAAGGTTGTGAAGGCAAAACTGAACGTTTTCTATCTAGAAGGCAGACCCAGATGGGACTACACCTTTTTGAAACGAACACTGGAAAGAGATCCGGATATTGAGGCTACCTGTGCTATCTTATCACATAAAGGAGGAAAGCCTCTGCCTGTTGGTAGTGTGCTTGACCGTTTAGATGGATATTATCCACAAGCAACTCCTGCATCGGAGACTCCTCGGTTCCCTGAAACACTCGCCGAACTTTCTCAATATGATGTGCTGATTTTAGGTGATGTGGGCGTTGAGCATCTCACGAAAACACAACAACGTGCGATTGTTGATTTCGTTGAGACGCAAGGTAGGCCGGTTATCTTTCTACCTTCTCGGAACATGCTCGGCGTAAATGGACTCGGAAATACAGAATTGGCTTCCCTTTTGCCAATTGACATCCCAAGAAATGGATGTCGCGTAGAGGATGCGGAATTCACTGTGCAGTTGACCCGATCCGGTGCATTTCACCCAATGTTACAGCTTGATGATGCCCAGGTTGCCCAAACAGGTCAAACCGCAGGGCTGGACATCAGTAATTTAAGTTTCTGGCGGAACATGCCAGCGTTGCCGCGATCTTTCAGTGGCTTCCGCCTCAGGGGTGGCGCAACTGCGCTGATGGAAAATGGGAAAGGCATGCCTATTCTGATTCTCCAAAGGACAGGTTTAGGTAAAAGCCTGATAATTGCGGCGGAAGGCTTCTGGAATTGGGATTTTGGTGTCACAACTTACAGGGACACGCGTTATCGCACAATCTATCCTCGATTTTGGGCGCAGGTGATACGGTGGATGGCAACAAACACCACTGACAAAAACTTATATCTTACGACAGATGCTTCCACTTATGCGATAGGGGGTACGGTGAAGGTTACAGCGTATTTGTACTCCGAAACCTATCAACCGCAAGCAGGGGCAACGGTTCAGATCGAAGTGGTGCCTCCGAATGGTGGCCCCTTCCAACTCCAGATGGCTGTCGAACAAGAGCCATCTGTGGCAAACACGGGAACCTCTGTGCCGAGAGCCGAGAGCCGAGAGCCGAAAGCCACTAACGCCGATATGAGTAATCTCTATACTGCCCAATTTGCCCTACTGCAAAAGGGGCAGTACCGTATTCGCGCAACCGGTAGAAGCGGCAATCTGAAATTAGGCGAGGATCACATCGATATTCACGCGCATCCGCAACTCGCTGAATTGGAGAATCCGCAGCTCAATGAAGATTTATTGAAACAACTCGCAAGACAAACCGGTGGTGCCTATTTTACGATGGCTGACGCGGAATCTGTCCCTGAAAACATTGCCAATGTTCAAAATCCGATATTCGTTGATGCAGAACGCGAGCTTTGGACACATCCTTTCATTCTCATCGCCGTCCTCGGGTTCTTGGGGACTGAATGGTTTTTGCGTAAACGAATTGGACTGACTTAAATAGTTGTCAAAAGATTCTGAAATTTGAAGGCCACCAAAAAATGGTAAATCGTTGCCTCAAAGCCTCTTTAACTGTTAACCGTAAATTGAAAACTGATACCTATTTTTGGATCGGTTGTTTTCTCTTCTGTGCTGTGATGGGTGTACAGGTGAAGCAGGGTTTGCAGGCTTCCGATGTTCCGATAACTATCGCCCAAATTCATTACGGCGGTGGCGGTGATTGGTATGGCGATGCGACAACTATCAAAAATTGGCTTCAACTCCTCCGAGACCGAACAGATATTGAGACCGCTCAGGATAGGGTGATTATTAAGTTGACAGATCATACCCTTTACCAATATCCAATACTCTATCTGGTAGGGCACGGGAATATCCGACTGACTGAAAGTGAGGTAGAGGCATTGCGGAACTATCTCAAGAACGGAGGTTTTCTGTTCGCGAATGACGACTACGGTCTTGACAAAAGTTTTCGTCGTGAGATGCGGAGAGTCTTTCCAGAGCAGGAACTACAACCGATACCAAACACGCATCTGATTTATCGCTGTTTCTATGAACTACAAGGACTTCCCAAGATTCATGAACATGACGCTGAACCTGCACAAGGGTTTGGGCTCTTCCATGATGGACGTATGGTCGTTTATTATGTCTACAGTGCTGACATCGGTGATGGGCTTGAAGATGCCGATGTACATCCAGACGATACGCCTCATGTTCGCGAACTCGCGGCGAAAATGGCGGTAAATATTGCTGTATACGCGCTCACTCACTAAAGGACGCGATGAAATGGATAAACAGAATGTGAATGCGGCTTATGGAAATCTGATTGATCGGCTGCGTGCGATTCGGCGGCGGTGGCGATGGCTCACTGTTTCTGAAGGACTCCTGAAGTGCATCGGTATCCTTGCGCTTGTGATGGCGGGAACAGTTATCGTTTTAGCGGTAAGTTTCCAGTTATGGCAGTTCCCTTTCTCGCGCTGGATACGTATCGCGATCGTCCTATTGTCAATAAGTGGTGCCATCTATGCAATCGTTCGGTCACTCGTCTTACCCCTCTCCAATCAGTTAACGGACGCTGCTGTCGCATCGCGTCTTGAATCTACGCAGACAACGGAAACTTTCGCCTCTGAAAACAGAGTTCTCAGTGCAGTTCAACTTTGGCAAACTTTACAGAACAATCGGCTTGGGTATGCTCCAGAATTCGTTGAGTATCTGGTTATACAAGCCAGCCGGGATATGGAGCAGGTGCAGCACAAACGAGTTTTTCAGTCCGAATTTCGGAGGATTCGCCGAAGTGCAGGTGTCGCTATTGGGGGAGTCATCCTGCTTCTCGTTACATATTCTCTTTTACCTACCGCGTTTACAGGCTTCGCACAGGCTTTCCAGACCTTACCAAAAACATTGCAAGACGATCAGGAATATCTCAAGAAATCCATTCAGATTAAGAAAGTCCAGCCGGGTAATATCCAAATTGAACGGGGGACCGATGTCAACGTAACTGCTGAAGTAGGCGGACATCTTGGCACTCCTGTTGAACTTTACTACCGCGTTGGGGAAATCGGAATTCAGGATTCCAAATCCCTCTCACAAGCAGCATGGCAATCGCTGGCGATGCGCCATACACCCGCTGATACCGGACGCAGCCTACAGACTTCCGACTTTTCGAGGTTTCCTTACAGCGCGACGCTTGAAAACGTGACACGTCCGCTTCAATACTATATTTTAGTCAAAGAGGTGACATCGGAGCAGTATCAGATAACAATCAGTAATGAACCGATTGTCACGCAGTTCCAGTATCGACTCAATCCCCCTGCCTACACGCAACTACAGCCCCAAACGCTTCCAGTAAATGTCGGGGACATCCAAGTGCTTTTTGGTACAGAAGTTGTGTTCACTGCGGAGAGCAACAAATTGCTTCAGAGAGGACACATCGCTTTTGATGAGTCAAATGATGTTCTATTGGAGGTTAAGGAGGGAACATTACTGAGGACTGGTCCAGAATTGGTAGCGGATGAACGGGGACAGACAACTCTCTCGACATCGCAAATAATACAGGGATCTTTCGTCGCTCGACAGAGTGAAAATTATCGTATCTACATTACCGATGTTGACGGATTCACGAATCGAGACCCCGTTAATTGGACGATTACCGTTCTCGAAGATACCGCACCGGATGTTACGATTGCCGCACCTGCACGAGATACCGTATTGGACGATGCTATGCTGGTTGAACTAAAGGTAGAGGCGACGGATGACTATGGTATCCAGGAACTCCAGTTAGTATACAACGTTGAAAGTGAAGGTGCCGAGGAGGTAAATGTGCCTTTAAAACGTTGGGCGGTAGAGGACGCGCTTTCACAAAGGTCAGTTTTTGTGGCATACACGTGGGATGTTGATCGGATAGGTATGTTCCCTGGTGAGACGCTCGCGTATTATGTTCAAGCCTTGGATATCGACGATGTCTCAGGACCGAATATCGGTAAATCTCATACCTTCACACTCCGGTTTCCATCCCTCTCCGAGTTATATGACGCGGTCGCTGCGGAGCAGGAAACCGATCAACGAGGGCTTGAGGAACTCGTTGATGAGCAGGCAGATGCTACCGGTCTGGTTGATACGCTCCTTGATAAAATCAGAAAAGGCCAAGAGCTCACCCTCAATGACGAAAACCTGATGCAACAGGTACTTGAGAATCAGAAACAGATTGAGGAGACGGCGAAGCAACTCATCGAAAACATGAAAGAGACAGCAGATGAGATGGAACAGAACCAACTCTTCGATGCTGAGACTATCGAGAAGTATCAAGAACTGCGAGAGTTGATGGAGAAAGCACTTTCTGAAGAACATAAGGAACTTCTCCAGAAGTTATCAGAGGCACTCGCCAAACAGCAGATGAACGATCAAGAGAGATCGATGGCGGAAGCGAATCTCAGTCAGGAGCAATTCCTACAACAATTGGAACGTGCCAAGTCGCTCTATGAACAGATTCTTCTTGAACAGGAACTCGAAGCCGCTGCGAAGCAGGCAAAGGCACTCGCCGAACAGCAAAAGCAATTGATGGATACGTTGGAGTCGTTAGAGCAAACCGCACCGACAAACGACCTCGCAGAAAAAGAGGACCGAGTGGCGGATGAATTCAACCATCTCAGCGAAAATTTAGAGGAACTCGGCACAAAGATGGGCGAACTGGCGCGGAATAACGAGAACGCACCCCCACAAATAGAACGGCTCGCTGATGAGATTATACGACTCAACGAGTTTGCACACGAGTATAGACTGCCTGAAATGCTTGCAGCAACCAGTGAGAATCTCCGCAGTGGGCAGAATAGAGAAGCACTCGAATCTGGACGAGGTGCAGAACAGACACTCACAGAACTCGCGCAGGGTTTGGATAACGCATTGGCGTTCATGGAGGGGGCAAACGCTAACGAAACCTTGACCGCTCTACAGGAAGCCGTTGCAAGTGGTCTCCACCTCTCCCATCTTCATGAGAAGACCCTCACACAAACGAACGACATCCTCACTGCTGGACAGTCTGATGCTTATATTTCAAGTGAGATTGTGCGATTGCAACAACTCGCTGCTGATGAGCTCAGTGCGGCGGAAAGTATCACGCAGCTGTCCGGTAAACTTTGGGAGTTGGGGAACCGCCAGATACAGGTGCCGCCTGAAGCGATGTTCCATCTTAACGCCTCAAACGATGCACTCTCCCGTGCGGCGCGTGCCTTAGAGGACAGGCAGCCAAGCCTTGCTATACCGATCCAAAGAGCCGCACTCGCTGATCTCAATCAGGCAGTTTTTGAACTCCTTGAGGCGATGGGACAGATGAACCAACAGATGGGTGCCAGCGGACTAGAAAACATGATGGAGCAGTTGCAGCAGCTCGCCGAAAGCCAAGAACAACTGAACCAGATGGCACAAAATCTGAATCAGCAGATGCGAGAACAGGGGCGAACCCCAGGGCTTGAGCAGATGATGCGTCAACTTGCCGCTCAACAACAGATGATCCGAGAGGCAACTGAGCGGATCGCTGAGCGTGCAGAGCAGATGGCGCAAATGCTTGGGAGTCTTGAAGATGTCGCTGAGGAGATGGCTGAGGTAGAGAAAACACTTCGCCAAGGTGAACTCGATGAGGAAGTCCTCGATAGACAGGCACAAATTCTGACTCGGATGCTTGACAGTTTAAAATCGTTGCAGAAACGGGATGTCGGTAGACAGCGCAAAGCAGAGGTAGCAGAGAGACCCGAAACACCTGCACAAGAAGTGCCGCCTTTGCATCCGGAACTCCTTGAAATTGTCCGGAAGTTAGAGACGGCACCTTATGCGAAGGAATTCGAGGATATCCCATTTCAGTATCGTGAGCAACTCCGACAATACTTTAAGGCTCTTTCACAGAAGACGCAGTAACCGCGTTTGAAATAACGTGATAAGGATGGTTCATGAACCGCAAAACTTTTTTAATAAACGGAGGAACTGGATTGATAGGACTGTTTTTCACTAACAATCCTCTGCCTCTATCTGCGGAGCGTCATGAAACCCTTAAATTGTCACCATCACTTTATATTGACAAGCATAAAGATGAAGGGAAACAAAAGATGAAGACAGCAGTGAGTATCGTTGACGATGCCTTTTACATTAACGGAGAAATTACCTATCCGGGATGTTCCTACCAAGGGAATAAAGTTGAAGGATTGCTTCTCAACACCCGTATGGTGCAAGGCATTTTTGATGATCGGAACCCTGAGACGATACATCTCTGGAAATATCCAGATACAGGTGAGTGGGAGCCAGAGCGCAATACACGTGAATTTTTAGCCGCGATGCCGACATGGCGCGCACACGGCGTATTGGCGTTCACGATTAACCTTCAAGGCGGCAGTCCTGAAGGCTACTCCAAAGCCCAACCGTGGCACAACTCAGGTATAGAAACCGACGGTAGTCTAAATTCCGATTATCTATCGAGGCTTGAACGTATCATTGACTTCGCTGATGCACTCGGTATGGTTGTTATCCTCGGTTATTTCTACTTTGGGCAGGACCATCGACTCGCTGACGAAAACGCCGTCAAAAATGCCGTTGATAACGCAACGGGTTGGCTCTTCGATAAAGGGTACACCAATGTTATCGTTGAGGTTAACAACGAGTGCAACGTGAGGTACTCACATGAAATTCTGCAGCCTGAGCGGGTACATGAGTTGATTGCGCGCGTGAAAGCAACGACGCGTAATGGCGATAGATTCCTCGTTGGGACGAGTTACGGCGGCGGCAAAGTTCCACTTGAAAATGTCGTTCGTACCTCCGATTTTCTACTTGTCCACGGAAACGGTGTGAAAGACCCGAACCGAATTATTGAAATGGTCCAGCAGACCCGCGAGGTCCCCGGATACCGTCCGATGCCAATCCTTTTCAATGAAGACGACCATTTTGATTTCGATAAACCTCTGAATAACTGCGTCGCTGCTGTCAGCCAATATGCGTCATGGGGCTACTTCGACCCAGGCGAGAATGACTATTGCAACGGTTACCAGTCTGTCCCAGTGCAATGGCAAATCAACACGCCGCGCAAACGCGCCTTTTTTCAGAAAATTCGTGACATCACTGGAAGTGATGCTTAACCCATACGTGTCTATACAGACAGAAAGAAAAGATACCAAATATGCCACAAGTTGACCCTATCTATTTTGCTATTGTGATTGCTGTTGTTGTGATGTTCGCAACGAGCATAAGAGTTCTTAAAGAATATGAGCGCGCTGTTATTTTCCGGCTCGGACGATTGGTGTCGACCCGCGGTCCCGGGCTAGTGTTCATGATACCCTTCTGGATTGAACGGATGCAGCGTGTCAGTCTGCGGGTTGTTGTCAACGACGTTACCCCACAAGATGTGATTACGAAAGATAATGTCTCCGTGAGCGTTAATGCTGTACTCACTTTTAGGGTGACCGAACCCGATAGAGCTGTGATTGAGGTTGAAGACTTCGGTTTTGCGATTGCTCAAGTCGCACAGACGACGCTCCGTAGTGTACTTGGACGTGCAGAACTGGATGATCTGCTATCGGAACGGGAGAAGTTAAATCAGGATTTGGAAGATATTATCAAAAAACATTGTGAACCGTGGGGCGTTGAGGTGTTGGCAATGGAAATTAAACACGTGGATCTCCCTGTTGAGATGCAGCGCGCCATGGCAAAACAGGCGGAAGCGGAACGGGAACGACGTGCCAAAGTTACACACGCCGAGGGTGAGTTTGAGTCTGCTGAGGTTTTAACGAATGCCGCAGATATTCTCAGTAGGACCCCGACGGCAGTGCAACTCCGGTTCCTTCAGGCTTTGGTAGAAGTGAGTGCAGAGAAGAACTCAACCATCGTTTTCCCAATCCCGATAGATTTACTGAGTCCCTTTCTTGACAAGTTGAAAGGCGAAACTCAGACGTAGTCTCTGAATGGCGGTGTGTTCGTCAATACCGCCAATTTTCGTGGGCTAAGGGGGCGGTGTTAAGTTTGTCTTTATAAATGGGCCATTGCGGGAGAAACATGTTCATGAGTTGGTGAAACCTATCGTTATGATCGGGCTCCAGAAGATGGACCACCTCATGGACGAATACATATATCAGACACGAATTCGGTTTTTTTGCTAGTTCAAGATTGAGCCAAATGCGTTTCGCTCGGATGTTGCAAGACCCCCAGAGCGTTTTCATCCGCTTAATACGCACCTCCTTAACTTTCACACCCAATTTCGGTTCCCATTTTTCGAGGAGCGGTGGTAATCGTGAACGCAGATACTCTCTATACCACTCATGAAACACTGCTTCCCGCTTGGCGCGATCTGAGCCTGGACGAACACTTAAACCTATCTTGGTATTGTTGAGTAGTCGGACAGTTGGTGGGACATCTTGCTCGATTACGTCAAGCCGGTAGCGTCTGCCAGCAAAATAATGGCTTTCACCGGTAACGAATTCTCGGTGTGACTGACGTACCTGTCCCTCAAATTCTGCCTGTTTCCGTCGAATCCAACCCAACCGAGAAACGACTGCCATCCGGATAGCATCGTCATCAAGTCGTAGCGGCGAAGATACACGGACCCGTCCATTGGATGGATGAACTCCAATATAGAAGTGCTTGATGTCCTTGCGGACGACTTCTATGGAGATCCCACGAACGTCGATGTAGTACCTATCGCCTTTAGTATCCATCTTGATTTTTCACAAGTTCAAAGATAGCATCAACGTCAAGGTCATCATCACTAAATTCGGTCTCAATAACCTGCTCAATCGCAATGCGAACCTTCCGTTCTTTGAATTGATTCCCTCTCCAATCATCCATTCTGGCATCAAGGATAGCAATATCTATTGCGAGTGCCATCTCCGCTCTACGATCCACAGGTAAATCCCTCAAGTTATCAAAAAGTGCCCGAAGCGGTCCTGTGTCGATGCGTGACGGATAGTAGGACCGGGTTTCAGGATCATTAATTTCCCCACTAAGGTCAGCAATCTCGGAGAGATAGTTTTGGTAATCTATAGCGTCCCTTTTACGTTTGCTAATCAGCACTTCAAGCAGTTTCGACATATCCTCGTAGTACTTCGGATTAATATCCGATTTATCAACAATGAGTCTGCGAATGTTGTTTTCTATGGTCGCTGCGATGAGGGCTTTATCAGTACGGATACCTTCAGGGAGTTTCTCAATTGCCGCATTACCTTTATCAACAAGCAACTGGACGAGGGGTATATCGTCAAATATTGAGATTGTCTCGCCCTCTTCAGCTCGAATATATGTATCCAGGAGGTGCCGCATATCTGGCTCATATACCTTTAGGTCGACATAATCGCCACTCGCCAATTTGATCTCTTGGCGGACATTTTCGTAGTGCGTTACCTCTGTCTTTATCTCCCGTTCTTCTGCTTCAGTGACCCCAGCCGTGTGCATCTCGTTTGCAAGATTTGCGTAAGCTCGCACGAATGCTGCTGTCCATTTATAGAGATTTATGCGTTTCTGTTCATTCGCTTTGAGTTGCTTAGCATTCCCACTCTCGGTCCCACAGAAATAACGGATGTAAGCAGCAGTATCGCGAGGTATCTCAACTGGTTCACATAACGCCCTAACTGCCTCGCGGGTTTCTTCTAAACGTTTCCTCCCTTTTTGGAGACTATCCTTCAGTAAGCCTTGGACATCTTCGGCATCGAAGTTCTCGAAGGCTTCACCGGTGTAGTCTGTAATTGCTCGCTCCAAAGCCCCGAAGAGATCCTTATCAAGGACGATATCAGCGACAATTTTACCCAAACGTTCCCTTGAGCTGAGCACGTTCTGCATCGTGCTCCACCGCTGCCGAAGCTGCGCTTTCGCCGTATCGGTAAGCCCATGGGTTCTGCTATCAAACCATTGATCCACCTTTTCCTGAGAAGTGAGGTTTTGGTCAATATCGCGAGCCTCATAACGTAAGTCTAACACGACTCCGTCTTGAACTGCCTCGTCATATTTGTAGGTGTGGATGTATGGACCGAAGATTTCAATGCTCTTCTGTATCGCTTATCTCGCCGGATTTGCCGAATTTGTGGACGAGCGAACACACCAACCGATCCGCGGAATTATCCATTATATGCCTGAGATCCATTCCGCTTTGCGTTCGCTTGATGGTCTCATTGACACCCTGGAATACCTTTTCAATCTGCTCGTCGAGTTCGGTGCGATCTGTGATGGTTAACACACGGGCATTAGAGATATGTTCAAGAATCCACTTCGCTAACCAGACCATCGTTAGGCTTTTTCCGCTGCCTTGGGTGTGCCAGATAATACCACCTTCCCTACGCTTTATTCGTTCTTGTGCTGCCTTTACGCCGAAAAATTGATTGTGGCGACAAATTTTTTTGGTCTCCGCATCAAATACAACGAAGTCGTGCAACATTTCGAGCGTCCGCTCTTTGCTACAGAGTTGTCCCAGTTCTCGGAGCAATAGATTATAAACCGCGGCGGGGTGGGCATCTGTTTCTTTCCAACGTAACCAGTATTTCTCTGGTGTTTTAATCGCGCTGTAGCGCAGTCCTTGGGATTCGTTGCCTGCCATTACGAGTTGGACAGTGGTAAAGAACCCTTCGATGAAATCTGCTCGTTGGTTCGTCAGATTCTGTCGGATGCCTTCGGAAACGGAGACGGTGGAGCGTTTGAGCTCGATGACCGCAATGGCGATGCCGTTTATATAAAGCACAAGGTCGGGGCGTTTCGAATTCTCGCCTTTGAGGGTTACCTCCTCGGCAATCCCAAAATCGTTATTGTTAGGAGTTTCCCAGTCAATCAACTTAACGGTGATATGATGTTCACCAATATCGGGTTGAATCTTTACACCGTAACGTAGGAAGTCATAAACCTCGTGGTTTGCATCGTAGAGTGTTCTGCTGCCGATCGCTGCAGCTTTTTTCAGTTGATGCAGTGTTTTGTCAATGATCTGAGTATCATATCCTCTGCGTTTTAGCCAATCGGTAAGCAGTGCTTTTTCGATGTTGCTGTTGTCGGCGCGTTCTTTCCAATCGCCGAGGTAGGTATAGTTCAAGGTGTCTTGGAAGAAGGCAATGACGCGCTTCTGGATGCGTTTTTCTTTTTCATCAACAGGACTCATCTTAATGTTCCTTGAAAAGCTAAGGGACGTTTCTTGATGCCTCTAATATCTGTCGGAATGCTTCAAGGTTTTGTGCATGGAGTGCGGCAGGGAGCAGCTGTTTGAGACGTTGCACGTCCTCAATTTGATCTACTATACCTCTTAGACTTTGCACGGCAAGTGTATCAAAACGGGCATTCAACACAGCAAAGAGTGCCTCAATCGCGGTTTCGCGTGCACCTTGTTCAATACCTTGCTCAATACCTTGTTCAATACCTTGCTCTATGCCTTTCTGTATGATGTGTCGGTAGACTGAAGATTCTTCCATGATGTCCTCCGTGATGAAATTAGCAATAGCGGTTTCCTCATGAATGAGCCCTGATAATACCCACTGCGCGACCAATACATTGCTGCGAAGCGCGGGAACGAGTTCAAGTGCCTTCGTAGCTTCGTTGCAGTGCGTTGCCCACTGCAACCTGTCCATGTCCGCGGGCGGCTGCATCAAGGGTGTAAATGCCAAAAGCCCTGCATCCTCGCCAGCCAATATCTGCTGTCCCTCTAATTCACTCAGACGAATCACCTGATATTCTACAAGGTAACGATACCCGGGAACGTCATGGATATACTGCCCCGTGTCCCGCTTTCCGGCGTTCGGGCGCAAATAGATAACATGCGACAGGATGGGCACACCGTATTGCTCATGCGCTCTGCCGAGATACCCGACGTTCCTGCGTTCCATGCTCAAGTGTGTGCTATCGCCTACTTGAAACTCACAATGCATAAGAACCGTTTGCCTGTCAAGCACGACCTTTGACAAACTGTCCATGCGGCGCACGTCTACATTCGGAAATTCTGTGTCGAGGTGCTCAATGAACTGGAGCTCGGCATTTTTTGAGACGAACCGCAGTATCTGCTCGGCAAACATCCCCATGATGTCTTTCATGACGATATCATATCGCCCGTGTGGGAGTGATGCCTCAGCAGAGTCAGGTGGTTCTTTTATCAAAGCCATAGGGATAGTGTAACGCCAGTTTAAAAAAAATATTAGAGGTCCAAAACGGACGCAAATTGAGCAAAAAAACAATATATTTGCTCAAAAAGAGGCGGTTTTTTAGGGAGATACCCCCGAAATCCCCTTATCAGGGGACTTTAAGCGAAAATGTGTCTCCCCTGAATATTTATCAAACTCACGTTAGTGTATCACGTTTTGGAAAAGGAGGCAACGAGAACGGGGCTAAGAATTATTTGGACCTTATGGTAGGTGCGGTTTCCTAACCGCAACAGGCATAACTAAAAAAGTAGACTTTTTTAAAAGAAATCATCAATCAGTATTAGTATAACATTGCTGTGTGCTTTGTTTTACTTTTTCCTCTCGGGGACGGATTGCGGTTCTTGCTGTCGCAACTCTAACTGTAATTTCAGATTTTCGTTTTCCAGCTCCTTCTCCCTGATCCTATCTTTTCTTTTTTGACTCGACCAAATCAAGATATCAGACAATTTAAACAACAAAAGACAGTAAATCACAACGATTACATGACGTATCAAACCTATAAGTTCTTTGTTTGTACCACTATCTATTGGCTGAGCAATAAATTTGATGCCTACGTAAGCCCCGCCTAAACCTAACAGAATTGGAACTAGCAATCTAATCATTACATCGCTTATAGTGTCTGTAGTTATTTTCTCCCAATTCCTTTGCCAAAACCCCATAGTTGGCACCTCCAATGCCTATTTATTTTCGAATAGTAGGTGACTTCCTGAGTTGCATTTAGATTTGAAAATTATTGGGGTATCTTGTTTATATCTATACTAAAGTTTGAACAATTCGAGCTGCTTAGGAGTTGATTTTTCAAAGATCTCTGTATTTTCAGAAACTTACCGCACCCTGAATGTAACATAAATCTCCTGAAGTTTGGGGTTTTCTCTTAATTCAAACCAATTTACAAATTGTCCAAAGTTTAGTATATCTATAGTTTGGACAATTTATAGAATTTTAGTGTGATAAGCAGTTATGCCTTCGGAATAAATAATAGATGTTATAATGACTTGGTTTCGTAATAATCCCTTTCCTGCTATGCAAATTAACCGTTATATCTCCAAATTTACAAATCTACTTTCTTTTTCGAATTGGTTTCATAAAGATCCCCTGTGATAGGTCCTCGAAAAATCTCATCGTTGAGAAACTGCAAGAGTTTCTTAGCAGCAGACTTATCTGATGGAAAAACTATCTTTTTCTTGTTTGCCGATAACTGAATTGGTACGCCGTACTCTTTGGAACGCCACCGAATATCAAGTGCTGTGAACTTGTCGAGAACTTTTGAGCGTTCAAGCATAGCAAATCGCGTGCGAAGCTCTCTACTCGGATTGGTTGCTAGGGGCCCTGGATCTTCTGGGGCAAGCCGTTCATGGTTCAGTATCCTTCGGATATAGTCTTTCGATGCTGGCCTAAAATAGTCAAATAAAGGCAAAAAGAGGTTGACGTTATGGAAACTATGGAATAGCAATTTCCTTTCTGTAAAATTATAAATAGCACTTAATTTTTTATCAAGAATAAACCCGGGAGTTTCTATATTCGTGTAGGTATTACCTTGTAGAACCAGAGAGGAACCTGTTTTGATTATACGAAAACTTTTGAAATTTTGGAACAGCATCAATTCTTGATTATGTTCATTTCGTGTAAATGCAACTATTCCCTTAATACGATCCATTTGTTTTTCACTGTTGTCAATCTTATCAAGATTTGAAGCAGAAAGACTATTTTCATTCGCTAGCCATTCCGGTAGTTCGTAATCAAATTCACAAAAACGTTCATGATCATTGGGTTTATAACCAGGATCAAAATCAATTTCTTGTATTTCATCAACAAAGTCCTTATACTGACCTTGCCAATCTGTTGAGAGCTTCTTCTGCAAGTCGTCAGACAAAGGGACCCGTAACAAATCTATACGATTTCGTTCAGGAATGATTACTGCAAGATGGAAATTTAAAAACATCCACGTTCTCCGTTTGAAGATAAACATTACCAGTAATCTGGACTGTTTGAACTTCTATATTAGGGCATCGCAAATCTTCTTTACTGATTAGAAGATTGGACACTCCCTGGGAATCTTTTATAGCATAAAAATGGTAACCAAAGAGAACCATTATTGGGTTAAAGTGGAAAGCATTGGCTTGAGCAATAGCAAAAGCGATAATGAGCAAAAGAAATATACTGGTGATCCACTCGGTGGCGAATGTCGCGACACCAGATCGGATGAATGGAAGAATATAGATAAATAGGTACATTAACATTTCTTGGTCTTTGTGTTCAAATTCACAAATACACAGTAAATGTTTTTCTGCTTTTTTTGAAACGCAATAAGTAGTTTTGGGATTTGAAAAAAGTTTTAAAAAGTGCGATAAACCCAGTAAATATAAAGGTTTATGCTTGTTTTCATTCGCTAAAAATGC
>RKRR01000185.1 GCA_007571305.1 Candidatus Poribacteria bacterium
AGGCCGCTTTGTGACAGGGAGAAGCCCAAAAGGCACACAAGGTTTCCTGACACAACCTAACAGGTTATGCTACAGAAGAGCAGCATGCGTAAGTCCTATAATCTCAACATTGCACGGTATGCGTTCTAAGTAAAGTTGAGACGTTCCTCCCAAGGCAAGATTTTCGGTGATTACTATTAAGAATACCACAAAATCTGATTCACGACAACTCAAAATGGTAGTGGACATAGGTCAATATAGCGTGATTCTTTGCGCCGATGCTCTAACGAAAAACTTGCTTTTTTTCCCCGTATATGCTATAATTTTTTCTCAGTAACGAAGCATAGAGAATTTGATCCATCTTCTCAATATAGGCTTGAAGGCAACGCACTCGAATCGAAACTATCAAGCTGCACCAGAAAGGGAAATCTCAATTTGATAAACTTATATGGAGCAACGTATGACAGGATGCATCTGCTTCGCCATGTTGGAGATGTATCGCAAATTGCCCATGCCAAAACCTACCAACTCATGGACGGCAACGAAAAAGGTGTTGATGCTATAGACTTCCGAACCGGTAGTGGTCTTAATTTCACCGTATTGCCCAGTCGTGGTTTGGATGTGTCGTATGCTGAATATCAGGGAATCCCTCTCTGCTGGCGTTCGAGTACGGGCGATGTCAGTCCTGCACATTACGAACCTGATGGACTCGGCTGGCTACGGGGTTTTTATGGCGGTCTACTGACAACCTGCGGCATGCGACAAGTCGGTGTGCCGAGCGAAGACGACGATGAGGCATTGGGGCTTCACGGTCGAGTCTCATATATCCCTGCCAAGAACGTCTGGGTCGACAGTCGGTGGGAAGGACAACGTTATATGCTATGGGCACAGGGCAAAGTGAAAGAAGCCGCCGCTTTGGGTGAAAACCTTATTCGCACCCGTAGAATTTGGACCGAGTTAGGCTCGCGTACGTTGCATATCGAGGATATTGTCGAAAACTTGGGATACCAAGATTCGCCACACATGTATCTCTTCCATATTAATGTTGGGTTTCCAATCCTTACGCAAGATAGTGAACTGCTTGCCCCCTCTTCCCAAGTCACCCCGCGTGATGAACAGGCTGCCGCAAATCTGAACAATTATAACCTCTGCGAACCACCAACCGTCGATTTCCAAGAGCAGGTTTTCTATCACGAAATGGAGCCAGATATTGACAACCACATTCACGTCGCACTTGTGAACCGCAATTTTAACGGTGGACAAGGTATTGGTGTATCGGTACGTTACCACAAGACCCAATTTCCACACTTTGTTCAGTGGAAAATGTGTGGTGAGGGAAACTACGTCTTCGGTTTAGAACCATCGAATTGCGGGGTAGAAGGCAGGGCAAAGGAACGTGAACGTGGTGCTCTACAATATATTGAACCCGGCGGCCGCAGACATTACGAGGTCGAAATCGGTGTATTATCTTCTCAGGCAGAAATTGATGAACTCCAAGAAAAAATATCAAAAACTCAAAATTAATATTTTAAATCTGGTGAGGATATGTTGATAAATGATCCTACACCTGGGAGAAATTGATAATGAAGAGATGTTTGTCTTTACCCCTTATTGCATTAGCACTACTGACAACATTTGTGTTTGTTGGATGCAGCGCGAAAGAAACCGCTCCAGTTACAATCCCTGTTGAAGCACCTACAGTCCAACAAGAATCAGAAGAAAAACATGAAGAACTACACGACGAAGAGCACGATCTTGATGAACACGACGAAGAATCGGAGGAAGCGCACGAAGAATCAGAAACCGCTGAAGAGGAAACACATCGTGAAACTGAACCTGAAGAAGCGATGCCAATGGTGGAAATCCCGGACGGCAGTGTGCTACATCTGATACCGGAACATACAGTTGGAATTATCTATTGTCCCAGTTTGAATGAACTAAATAATCGGGTTAACATGTTAGCGATAGACTTAATGCCGACCGCCGAAAACCCGGAAATCATCGCTAAAATCTTGGCAAATACCTTCGGTGCTGGTTTTGAGAACCTTGCCGAATTAGAGGAAATCGGACTGGATTTGAACCAAGATTTTGCTATCTTCATGACTTCTTGGAACCCACCAGATCTCTCCGCAACCGTGCATCTTACAGACCCAGCAGCCATGCAACAGATAATTGATGCCGAAAGCGAAGGAAGTGCTCCGACGGAATATAACGGGGTAACCTATTGGAATGCGGCTGGCGGGGGTGGTAGTTTTGCCATCATAGATAACATCCTCGTTTTTTCTCGGACCCCTGAAGTTTGTGAAAACGTCATTGATACCTACAACAAAGCAAAACCGGCTGTCACAACCAACTCGGATTACAGCGCATTCCTCGCCGATATTTCACAAGACACCGCTCAGCTCGCGGTACACTTTAATCTTGAATCAGTCGTGCCTATCGTGAGTGCGGCACTTAAGGGTGAATCAGAAGCGATGAAGGACAGCCTTGAAAGTGATTCCGCAGCGATGGCAGCAGCACCCTTCATTGAAAGTATATTTGTTGGCGTGATAGACACGTTTGAGCAGTTAAAATCCCTGAGTGCGACACTTGCAGTGGAAGGAACCGATGTGAAGTTCTCTCCATTTCTGAGGTTCAAGAGCGATAGCAAAATTCAGGACGCGTTAAAAGGGATGGTTCCGAACGAGTTGACCCTCCTTGGCGAACTCCCAAGTCCGGTGTCTATGAATGGTGCGTTTCAGGGGAGACCCGAATTGATGATAGAGATGAACCTGTTTTGGCTGAAGTTGCTTTCACAGAACTCCAACCTTGAACAGACTGAATTACTCGCGTCCCTTACCAAACGAATGGAAGACTTTTATGAAGCCCTTGCCGAAGAATGGTCTTTCTCTGTCAATTTTAAGGAGAGCGTCCTTCCAGATTATTTGGTTATCTACGGACTGAAAGATAAACAAAGGGCGAGGACCTATATGGAAGAGGCATTGATTAAACAACTCCAAGATTCGATGAAAATTGCGCAAAGTGTGATAGGGGATGTTGTTCCCAATCTTGGAATGTACCGAGATGCACACCATGGTGAATCCACAATGCACAACGGGGTTGAAATCAAGAGTTACGTTTTTCCTAATTTTGGTGCGGCTTTCGGAGAACTGCCAGCTCAAGCTGCTGGATTGCTGCCCAGCGAATGGCACTGGTACTATGCTTTCACCGACGGTTATTTGCTCATGACGACAGGCAGTGAGGAATTGATGAAAAGGGCTTTAGATAACAGGGCAGGAATCGGTACCGCGCTTGATTTCTCTGAAGAGCCAAGTTATGAAAAATTGTCCACGACTTTAGGTTTGGAGAACAACCTGTTTTTTGCCATTTCTCCAATAACGATGGTCAAAAGTCTGCTACCGATTGTTGCAAATGCCACGGACCCGAATAGTGCTGCTGCATTGCAAATGATGTCAGGCGTGTTTATGAATCTGCCGGAGAACTATAGCATCGGTTTTTCCGCGAGAGCTCAGGATGATGGAATCGGAGCGACGCTCCTCCTAACTCTCGGTGATTTCAGGCAGCTTATCCAGACGTTTTCAATGTTACAGGGGATGGGGCAGATGCAATAAATGTGTTTCTAACTCGCCTATAATTCGATTGTAGGCGAGTTTTTATATTTTAATCGAAGTTGCTACCTATGTGATTTCACATCCACGAACACCTTTTTTCAGCGTCATTTTCGGTGTGAAACTGCACAACCTAACAGGTTATGGTACAAGGTGGCAACTTAGGTTATTTTATCCTATTTGGACGGTATTATCCAAATGAGGAACAGGGCGTGCATAAATAAGGACACGGATTTCCTACATGGCTGGACGACATTCTACTGGGCATGGTGGATCGCTTGGGCACCCTTTATCGGCACATTTATTGCCCGAATTTCAAAGGGACGCACGGTTCGTGAGTTCACTATCTTCGTCCTTCTTCTGCCGCCCCTGCTATGTTTAATCTGGTTCAGTGCTTTCGGTGGTACTGCCCTCCACCAATTCCTCACTGAAGGATACACGGGTGTCCCTGAGATAGTTGAGGCATATAAGCCAGAACTCGCACTTTTCAAAATGTTTGAAGGGCTTCCGTGGACAACACTCCTCTCCTGTATCGGTATGACGTTGACAATCATTTTTTTCGTTACCTCATTGGACTCCGGTTCTTTGATTATTGACATCATTGCGGCAGGCGGTAAGGTTGACGCACCCATACCGCAACGCGTGTTCTGGTGTACTGCGGAAGGCTTAGTTGCCATTGCCCTACTACTTGGCGGAGGTCTACAATCACTACAGGCTGCCTCCCTCGCAACCGGTTTTCCGTTCGCGATTGTATTATTAGGTATGGGAGTCTGTGTCTGGGTTGGACTGAGTAGGGAGATCCATCAATCTCAATAGCAATCGGCTGTTAACAGGCTTTGCAGTGAGAACAGTCGGAAAACTGGTTATCGGTTGTTGGCAGGCGGTTAAGGGTTCTGATAAAGTCAAACCCCTTTTAACCAACCACCGAAAGCCGAAAACTGAAAGCGAATAAATATGAACACAACAGAACTGGAATTTGAAAAGCCTTTCATTGAATTGGAACATCATCTCTCCCAATTGAATGCTTTCTCGGAAACGCATCCTGAGTTAGACATCACGGAGGGGGTTGCTGTACTCAAACAGAATGTGGATACCCTCACAAAACGGATGTTCCAAAATTTAAGTCGCTGGGACAAAGTACGGTTAGCGCGACACGCGCAACGCCCGCAAGCCCCTTTCTATATTAACGCACTTTTCGAAGAACACGTTGAGCTCCACAGCGATAAACTCTACGGCGACGACCGTGCGCTTGTTGGAGGTTTCGCGTGGTTCGATGGACAACCTGTTGTTTATCTTGCACAGCAGAAAGGGACGAACCTTGAAGAGCGACAGAAGATGAATTTCGGTTATACGCATCCCGAGGGCTATCGCAAGGCAAGACGATTGATGCAGTTAGCAGATAAATTCAACCGCCCCTTAATCTGTTTTGTCGATACACCAGGGGCGCACTTTGATCTCCGTTCCGAAGAATATGGACAAGCAATGGCTATCGCTGAGAACCTCGCTGAGATGATGCTGATGCGTGTACCGATCCTTGTTGTTATTATCGGCGAAGGTGGCAGTGGCGGTGCTTTGGCAATTGCAGTTGGGAATCGCGTCTTGATGATGGAGTACTCCGTCTACTGTGTCGCACCCCCCGAAGCCTGCAGCGGTATCGTGTGGAAGGACAAAGGCGAGCACGCACCTGAGGCGACTGAAGGCTATAAACCGACTGCTCCAGATCTGCTTAAGTTAGAGATCATTGACCAAATTATTCGTGAACCTCTTGGCGGTGCACACAGAGATGCTGAAGCCGCTGCACGCAATGTTAAACGCGCAGTCCGTAAGCACCTCACCGAATTGATGCAGATGACACGACAACAACTGATCCAACAAAGATACGAGCGTTATCGGCACATCGGACTCTATGGCGAGGATCTCGCTTGATAGGTTAACACCAGCGGCATGAAAATCCGAACGATTACCACAGGCATCCCACTCCCTTTTTCGCCATACCAACTTCAACGTGCAGCAAAATTTAACGCCGCCTGTCAAACCTATTTTGAGACGAACGGTTACGATGTCCAAACAACCCGGGTAAGTTGTCAAATTTGGGATGAGAATCGGGATGTAGATACAATTCTAAAATTGGAATCCGATGCACAGGCATTAGGAATCGAGTTTCTTAACTTAGGAACAATCTTACCTGGAAGACAGCATACCCAAACTCATATTGAGCGTATTGCCGATGTAATTACCCAAAGTAAGATAATCTTCGCTACCGTCACCGTCGCGACGCAGTCTGGAGGTGTGGCATCCGAAATAGCGGAAAGCACCGCTGAGGTAATTCAGCAGATTGCACATCGAACCGATGCTGGCTACGGGAACCTTCGCTTTGCCGCGTTGATGAATTGTCCACCAAATACACCCTTTTTCCCAGCCGCATTCTGGCAAGACACCAAAACTAACTTCGGCATCGGATGGCAGGCGGCGGATCTTGTGCAACAGGCTTTCACTGGTGCCCCTAATTTGGAACTTGCATTGCAAAATCTGAAGGCTATCATGGAAACTGAAGGACAGAAGATCGTCGCGCTTGCAGAAACCCTTGCGCAGGAGTGGCGGATAAAGTTTGTTGGCATAGATGTATCACCAGCACCCATGGGCGATGAGAGCATTGCTCATGCGATGGAACATCAACTGCCCGGTCTTTTTGGTGAGCGCGGGACACTCACAGTTGCAGCGGGTTTGACACAGACACTTCAAACACTCGCGCTCCCTTTATGTGGGTATTCAGGGTTAATGCTTCCAGTACTTGAAGATGTTGGGCTAGGAAATCGGAGTGAAGCAGGTTATTTTAACCTTGATAGTCTTCTCCTCTATTCTACAGTCTGCGGGACGGGGTTGGATACCATTCCGATACCCGGCGATGCTTCGACATCTCAAATAACTTCTATTCTAACGGATGTCGCCACGCTCTCCATACAGTTAAATAAGCCACTATCGGTACGCCTTTTTCCGGTTCCCGGGTGCAGTGCCGGTGAGATAACTCAGTTTGATTCACCGTATTTGACAAATACCAGAGTGATGCAAGTATAATTCGAGGAATTTTCAGATCGAGGGCGATTGTGAACTTTTCATTTGCCAATTGTCATAACTTCTGATAAGATGATGCAAACGAACCGCTCATAATCTTCTACTTTGCTCGATATAACCGATAAAAAGGACAGCCATGAGCGACAAACCACACGTTCTTTTAATTTCGACAGATCATTGGCCCAACTCGTTATTAGGCGTTAGTGGGCATCCTGCCATCCAAACACCGACGTTGGACACACTCGCTCGTGCTGGCACCCGCTTCACGCGAGGTTACAGCGAATGTCCTGTCTGCGTTCCGGCGCGAAAAACGTTGATGACCGGCACAACAACACGAACCCATAAAGACAGAGTTTTCAACGATCGGCAAGGGTTAAACGGACTCCCAACAATTGCACAGACCTTTCGAGATGCAGGATATCAGGCTTATGCGGTCGGCAAGTTGCATATCCATCCGCAGCGCAGTCGTATCGGTTTCGACGATGTGCTACTCGGCGAGGAAGGCAGACTCCAACACGGCGTGGTCGATGACTACGAACTTTTCCTCGGCGACAGAGGTTATGCGGGTCAACAGTTCGCGCACGGGATGTGCAACAACGATTATCTCAATCGTCCTTGGCATCTTCCTGAAGACTGTCATGTCACCAACTGGAGTACACAGCAGATGGCACGGATGATTAAACGCCGCGACCCAACACGTCCCGGGTTTTGGTACCTCTCCTATTGCCATCCACATCCGCCGCTGGCACCACTTCAGTGCTACATGGACCTGTATCGTGATATTGATGTGGACATGCCATATTGTGGGGAATGGGCGAAGCAAAACGAGCAACTACCCTTACCGCTAAAGGCGCGCCAGAAACAGGACGAGCATTTCACAGAAGATCAGATTCGCTCGGCACGCCAAGCATTTTATGCCCTTTGCACACATATCGACCATCAACTGCGCGTTGTTATCGGTACATTACGGGAGGAAGGGCTATTGAACAACACGATTCTGTTGTTCACGTCAGACCATGGTGACATGCTCGGAAATCATCGGATGTGGGCAAAACGGCTCTATTATGAGGATTCCGCCAACGTTCCTATGCTTCTGGTCGGTACTGCAGGCGATGAACGGGTAGGACATCACAGAGTGGACGACCGGCTTGTCGGTTGGCAGGATGTCATGCCTACACTTCTCCATCTCGCAGGAATTGACATTCCAGATACAGTAGATGGAATACCGATGGTGGGTGCCGAAAAACGTGAGTGGTTGTACGGCGAAATTGGTGAAGGTGGCAGCGCGACCCGGATGATTCATGATGGACGTTTCAAACTGATTTACTATGCTACCGGAAACTACCGTCAACTCTTCGATCTGGAAGAGGATCCAAGGGAATTGGACGATCTCGCCGGTTCACCAGCACATGCTGAGATACTCGAACGACTGACAAACCATCTCATCGGCGAACTCTACGGAGGAGATAAGGACTGGATTCAAGATGGTCGGCTTGTCGGTTTGCTGGATCGTGAGTATCGTCTCTCTCCCAACCGCGCCTTATCAGGTCAACGCGGACTTCACTGGCCCCCACAGCCATCTGTCGGGCGTTGAATAACATCTTCAAAAGTGAGAGGTGTGGTTCCAACCACACCTCTCAATCCCCGTCCTCTCTACCCTTCACTTAAACCTATAACTCTGACAATCAACGCCTACACTTCCCAATTATAGTAAACACCTTACTTAGTTGAGGGTGTTTCATAAATAATATAGTCAATGTGGAAAATAAGTTGACATTTTATGCGAGTTAGGGTATCGTGTAAGTCTTAGGGGATATTCTATAGATGGACGCAAACGCGTGCTGGATTTTGTGAATACGGGCGGGAGTAAAACAGAAGCCTCGCGGCTCTATAAAGTCTCTCGGGCATGTATCTATAAATGGTTAGC
>RKRR01000097.1 GCA_007571305.1 Candidatus Poribacteria bacterium
AAAAGAGGTGGTTTTTAGGGAGATACCCCCTAAATCTCCGTTATCAGACAGACTTTAAGCGAAAATGTGTCTACCCTGAATATTTATCAAACTCACGTTGAATAGAAAAGGAGGGTTCGGCTTTGTTTCACAAACAAAATTTACCTGATCTGTCAGAATCTGAGAAGGCTCTCGACGCGACCACCGATTCGCGGACGAGACCTCGCAATGATGTTATGGAAATTACCTCAAGAACAGATGGAGGAAAGACGATGGATTCATCAGTACCTATGTACGTTGCGCATCCACTCAATCCGACGGCACAACTCGGCTCTACTTCCCTGCATGATGCGGCGCGGGACAACGCTTACAAAGCAGTGGCAGTATTGTTAGAAAATGCAGATGCCAACGCAAGAGACAAATATGGTTATCCACCCTTGCACTGGGCGGCATGGCACAACGCTTGTGAGGCAGCAATAATACTGCTGGAAAATGGTGCAGATGTCAACGCAAAGAACGACAGGAGTTTTACGCCTTTACATTGGGCAGCGTGGAATAATGGGCATGAAACAGCAACGATATTGTTAGAAAATGGTGCAGATGTCAACGCAAAGAGTGAAGATGGCAACACGCCTTTACACTGGGCAGCGTGGCGCAATGTTTATGAAGCAGAAGGGATTTCGTTGGAATACCAGACCGGTGTCAATCCGAGAAACAAATCTGGTTATACGCTCCTCCACTGGGCAGCCTGGCGTAATGCCTATAGAACAACGGTAGTATTGCTGGAGAATGGCGCAAATGTCAACGCGACGGACAAAAATGGCTGTACTCCACTACACATTTCGGCGGAAGACGACACTTCTGAGGTAGCAACAGTGTTGGTAAGAAATGCCGCGGATATCAACGCGACAGACAAAAATGGCGATACACCTTTGCACGTTGCAGCGCAGCACAATGCGTACGAAACAGCATTGGTATTGTTAGAAAGTGGCGCGGATGCTAACGCTGAAGATGGTAAAGGTCACACCCCTTTACACATCGCAGCAGAGAAGAAAGCGCATGAGACAGTAAAGGTCCTATGTCGTCATAGAGAACGAAGGGGATGGTCCTGGGGATCATCGCTCAATACGTAAACTCTAAAGAAGGATGGATAGCCAATGACAAACACAGATGCAAATAATCTTTTGGAACGGAACAATCGGAGTCGGTTGTCCCATTTGGAATTGAAACACGGAAAATTTCCATTTTGGTGTAAGTCTACTTATATTGGTAGATGGATTTGACTGGCAAACTGGCTAATCCGATCATTTGCCAGTTTGATATATTCCGCCTCAATGTCGTATCCAATATAGTGTCTCCCCGATTTCAAGGCACTCAGGCACGTGGTGCCGCTTCCACAGAATGGGTCCAGGACGACATCACCTACAAAAGTATAGAGTTGAATTAACCGATGCGGCAGCTCTTCAGGAAATGGAGCAGGATGTCCGATGCGTTTCGCAGAAACAGCTGGAAACGTCCAGACGCTTTTTGTCCACTCCAAGAAATTCTCTTTGCAGATCGAGTTCTCCTTTTCGTTGCGTTTCCGAGAAAATGACCCCTTTGAAAAGATGAGAATATATTCGTGAATGTCTCTCAGTACTGGATTTGCCGCTGATAACCAACTACCCCACGCCGTAGAACTCCCCGCACTTGAGGCTTTGTCCCAGATGATTTCACCCCGCATGTGGTAACCTATCGCCAACATGTCTTCTATAATGTAACTATGCAATGGGATGTAGGGTTTCCTTCCCAAGTTGGCGATATTAATGCATGCTCTGCCACCGGTAACCAATTTTCTATAAGTCTCAGTGAAGACAGTATAGAGAAGCTCCCTATATTCTTCCAATGACAGATCATCATCGTACTCCTTTTTGGCATTATAGGGAGGAGACGTAACCATCAAATGAATACTCTCATCAGGAATTGCCGCCATGTCCGTGCTCGAAGCGCAATAAAGTTGATCGAGGTTTTCAATGGGGATCGGATTTTCTATCCAGCTATCAGGTT
Organism: Candidatus Poribacteria bacterium; assembly: GCA_007571305.1. GTDB lineage: Bacteria > Poribacteria > WGA-4E > WGA-4E > WGA-3G > WGA-3G. The sequence goes on from RKRR01000097.1 coordinate 2,026, forward strand.
CCGAGATTACCTGATCTGCATAGAGTTTGCTCCCATAAAATCCACTGGCATCGTGATTAATTCTTCCGGGGGTTCCGAACGCGCTGGTCTGAGTCCCACCCTTTCGATATCCTGTTTTATTTTTATTCATATCTTTCAACCTGTAATAACTTGAGGAATCTTTCAGCCTTTTGCTGATATGTTGAGGCATTATTAGCAGATTCAATAAGTTTCCCAAGTTCCTCTTTACTTTTCATACCGGAGAAGAAATTCATTGACATTGAGAGTAATTCGATTAAAGAACGCTGAAAAGTTTCATAGGTATCAAACCTCATAAATCCTTTTCCATTTGTAGTTTCTAAAGTTTCTTGCCTATCAAGAGGTTTGGGATTTATTGACCAAAAGCCCTGCGTAATTCCGGCCGTTTTTAAATGGTCAACTTTACTGTGATAACTATCTGTAATAGGAGTATTACCGATTACAATAATAGGTATAGTAG
>RKRR01000139.1 GCA_007571305.1 Candidatus Poribacteria bacterium
GTTTATACGTGTAGCATAGGAGACCGTTGGTTTCCTGTGTCATCAGAACACATAACTTCCTAATTCATAGGACGATACGAGTGTCCAAGTAATCACGGAATCTATTATAAATCCATCGCTGGCAAAAAAACAATGCAGAAAACTAAGAACAGACAACAGCATCCGAATATCCAAATTGCAGTGGAAGATTTTGGACCAATAGAGAAGGCAGAGATAGATATTCGTCCGCTAACTGTGTTTGTCGGTGAAAGTAATACCGGCAAGACTTATTTTGCTGCACTTATCTATGCTTTGCACCGTATTTACGGTGGACTTTCTCGAATGCCTTGGTCACACAGCGTAATTCAAAAGTTGTATCTTAGGTACGGGCCATTATATTCGCTGTTTAACTCTCATGACGAAGAAAATATTATTGAGGTGATCGAAAAACAAAGAGCCGCGGGTTCACCATTCAAGTTTTCAGATTTGCCCCTGCAAGTGCGCGATCAGCTGCATGCCGATCTCGCGAATCATGGAGTTTTGAGAGAGGAACTTAAACGATGTTTCGATTTAAAATCTACTTCAAACCTGATACGTTTCAGCAGTAACTTGAGCAATGGGATGAAAATTTCACTGCAGGTGGACGAGGAAAATCAATCTCTCTGGTCTATTGATGCTCACGGATCGGGGTCAAGCATCGCTGTGAAGGGGTATGTCAACAAGGATCTAGTACTTCAACCTAATGACGAAACAATACCCGAAACAGTATTTCGTGTTGAAAATCTTTTGAATTTTTTGCTTCCCATTGAAAAAGAAATGGGAAATTCGTATTACCTTCCTGCCGCTCGGAGTGGCATTATGCAAAGCCATGGTGTGATTGCTAGTTCCGTTGTAGATCACTTCACTAGTGCTGGATTGGATCACTTCCCTCAAATTGCTACGTTTTCCGGGATGATAGTAGATTTTCTGAAACATATTATCAATTACAAGCAACCTGACAGATCATCGGGTGGAATAGCCGATATTGCTAAAACACTCGAAAGAGAAGTAGTGCGAGGCGAAATAGAGGTCAGGCGACCTGAAGCAATAGGATACCCGGAATTTCTGTATCGGCCGCGGGAAACAGCACAAGCATTGCGTATGAGTCACTCTTCATCAATGGTATCGGAACTCGCGCCGCTCGTTCTGTTCCTACGCGGGATTATTCGATCAGGCGATACGCTCATTATTGAAGAGCCTGAATCTCACTTACATCCTGGTGCCCAAACCAAGGTTGCATTAACTCTTGCTCGTTTAGTCCGAGCTGGTGTGCGCGTGATTATAACAACACATAGCGACTGGCTTCTTGAGCAAATTAGCAATTTGGTTCGCGAAGGCGAAGTGATGCGGAGGGACGCGAGTCAATCGGACCGAGTGCCTTGGTTGACAAAGGACGAAGTTGGTGCGTGGTTGTTCCGCACGGACAAACCGATAGAGGAGATCTCGTTTGAGCATATCGCAGGGATAGAACCGAAAGAATATGGAGAGGTAGCTGAGGAACTCTACAATCGTTCGGTAGACCTCCGAACTCAACTTGAGGTGGCAACAGGAGACACCGAGATTGAACAGGAATGAAATCCTTGAAGATATCCGAGATCGGATAGGTAAAGAGAATCTTTTTGGTGGAAACTCATTCAGACGGGGTCGATGTAGCACGGACCTAACTGATATACCAGCAGATCGAGTTGTAGTGGATTTAGACAAGATATACCCAGATGGACAGATAAGAGAAAGTCGATGCGAATGTGTTCTCTTCTACTTTGACGATGTGGCAAGTTTCGTTGTGGTTCTAATAGAACTCAAAGGGGGTAGCAATGCTGAGGCATTAAAAGCTGTCCAGCAGTTGAAAGGCGGAGCAAATTTTGCTGCTGCCTACACGCCGCGCAGCTCTGGAAACATTTGTTGTCCAATCCTGTTTCACAATGGAATTAGCAGAGCGGAGGTCAGACAACTTAGGAAAGTCAATCAAGAGTCCGTTTCCAGGGCAAGTCGTTTGAAATTAAAACTGCGCGCTGTGGTGGAAAATTAGCAGATGTTCTGCCTTGATCTGTTGGTTTGTATGAAAGCACATAGAATTCAAGGGAGTTCAGATACAACACCCTTAAGTGCCCCCTCTTGTTCTGCGAATGCTTTGAGTTCCGGGTTGAAATCGATCGCTTGCCTGAGCGAGTTTATCGCTTTTTGTGCCTCACCTGTCAATGCATAAGCGCACGCAAGATTGTAGTGGAGCAGGGCAGTCTTCGGGAAAGTTTGGAGAGCGTGTAGGCATAGTTCTCTAGCGTCGGTAGGGAGGTTCTGCCGGAGATAGGCTGTAGTTAAGTTAACATAGCCTTCAGCAACATCCGGTGCCATCACAATCACTTTTTTGAAATTCTCAACAGCCGGAGCGTATTCCTCGGCATAGAGATACGCTTGCCCAAGGTTATTGTAGACCGAGGGTTCTTTCGTGAAAAAGATTGTGCGTCCCTTGTTTTTGATTGCCTTCTGATACGTTTCAATCGCTTGTTCTGCTTCGCCGTTGCGCATCAAAAAAGTGGCTTTCCGATAGTGATCGTTGAACTGGGTTTGGTGATGCCAGACCCAGAGAAACAGCACCGTCACTGCGAGGCAAAAGGTCATACAGACGATTCTGAAGGCTTTATTGCCGGGTGTCTGCTCTTCTTCTGTAGGTGGATTTTCTGTAATTTGTTTTTCGTTAGAAGTCATAATTTTTTAATTATTCGCAAGGCGTTGAATCAAGCGACTGGTTTAATGAACGTTTTTCTGATATCCGCCTGCGCCGTTGTTGCAGGCTGCAGTCTTTAGTTACAGCATAAAAAACCGTCACTCGTAATGGAATGGAGAGCGGATAGATGTAGCGCACGTCATAAATCTAACGTCCGTCATTACTCTGCAAGGTAAAATCAAAAATTCACAAAAGGAATAGACAAAATATGAAAACATACGGATTTGGTATTATTGGATGCGGAATGATCTCCGATTTTCACTCCGCTGCGATTTCTGAATTGGAGCACGGACAATTGGTCTCAGTCAGTTCACGAAATGCTGAGAATGCTAAACGGCTTACTGATCGCTACAATGTTGACAGTTACGCAGACTACGCGGAGATGCTCAAAAGGGACGACTTGGATATCGTTTGCATCTGTACGCCGAGCGGTGCGCATTTGGAACCCGCAGTTGCCGCAGCGGAAGCCGGCAAACATGTCATCGTAGAAAAACCGTTAGAAATCACGCTGCCACGGTGCGATCAGATTATTGAAGCGTGCGACGCAGCGGGTGTCAGGTTGTGTGCTATCTTCAATTCCCGCTTCACGGAAAGTACGCAACTCGTTAAATCGACAATTGAGAGCGGGCGATTCGGCAAATTGACCTTAGGCGATGCCTACATCAAATGGTACCGTTCTCAAGAGTATTACGACAGCGGGGGCTGGCGAGGAACGTGGGATCTTGATGGTGGTGGCGCACTCATGAACCAATCCATCCATGCTATTGACCTGCTCCAGTATTTTATGGGCCCTGTTAAATCTGTCCAAGCGTTCACCGATACCTTAGCGCATGAACGAATAGAGGTCGAAGATGCCGCTGTTGCTGCACTCCGATTTGAAAACGGAGCACTCGGTGTCATTGAAGGCACAACTGCCGCTTTTCCGGGTATGCTTAAGAAAACTGAAATCTCTGGCACACAGGGAACTGTCGTTTTGGCTGAAGAGGACATTGTGACTTGGGAGTTCGACCCCGAACTGCCTGAAGATGCGGAGATCCGAGAAAAATTCGCCCAAAGGACAGATACAGGCGGCGGAGCATCCGATCCAAGAGCTATTAACCATGCCAACCACCGGCGGCAGATGGAAAATCTCATTAATGGGCTTGAACACGATGCCTCACATCTCGTTGATGGACGCGAGGGACGCAAAGCCGTTGAAATTATCCTCGCTATCTACCAGTCTAGCCGTGAAGGATGTCCCGTTGAATTACCGTTGTAGATGGTTATCAGGCTTCAGTTCTTAGTTCTCGATGAAGAACCTATCTGTAACCCAAGTTGCTACGGACAAGTTTTTAGGAAACCCATGGATGCTGTTTTGCAGCGAAAATCCTTCAGTATTTGGATGTTTTTGTAGCATAGGAGACCGTGGGTCTCCTGTGGACATTTATGCACACCCTAACAGGTTATGCTACAAGGTGGCAACTTCGGTTATTCGTAGTCGAAAACTATCTTAATTGCCTCGTCCTTCCTATTTAGTGCCATTTCAAATCCGAGTTGCGCTTCTGTAAAGGGCAAATGATGCGTAATAATTGGTGACACATCAAGTCGTCCTTGAGCAATCATATCCATCGCCAGTGGAAAGTCGTTCGGTGCATCCGGTCCAACAGAGCCGATGAATCTAATATTTTTCCTGAAGAAATCTGCGAAATGGAAATCGTAAATTTGGTCGTCCGGTACGCCGAAAGCGAGAAGTGTTCCATCCCGCTTCAGAAGTTGAAGACATTCGTTGATAGTTTCCGTTTGGTGCCCAACGACCTCAATAACCAGATCCGCCATTCTGCCTTCCGTAATTTCCTCTATTATAGCGACAGCATCTTCCTGAGCAACGTTGATCGTGTGTGTGGCATGCATCTTCTTGGAAACTGCGAGTCGGAAATCGACCATATCTGTCGTAATTACTGTCTTCGCACCAAGATTGCTCAGCACGTGTGTAAAAAGGAGTCCCATCGGTCCCTGTCCGATAACGACGGTGTCGAGATTAAGTAGGTTCGGCAGTTTCCGACATGCCCAGATAACTGTTCCAAGCGGCTGGGACATCAAGATGCAGTCCTTTCTCGGATAATCCGTCAATGGTAACGTGACGCTTTCATCCGATAGGAAGTATTCTGAAAGTCCACCGACGTAGCGTGGAAGCGCGAGTACTTCGTCTCCTGCCTTGAATTTGTCCGATTTACTTTCTGTAACGATACCAATTGCCTCATGGATCGAAAGCCCCGCTCCAAGTGGATAACTGTCCGCTGGATGTTCAAGGACAAACGACGGCATGTCGGTACCGCAAATGGCACTATGGACGGTTTTTATTATCACTGTACCATCAGGATAATCGGCGAGGTTTGGTTGTTCTATGTCAACAATTTCGATCTGACGTGGTGCAACGATTTGCCCAGCTTTCATATTCTTGTTTTTAGCCTCCTGGACTGTTTTCTTAATCGCAATAAGTAGTTTCGGGCTTGGTTAAATTGGTTTCACGATAAATTATTGTGTAATATTCGGCAATGAATAGTTTTGGACATCAGGGCTTAACTAAATAAGGTAGTAGGCGTATGTCTATTACCTTTTGTTTTATTTGATACCTCTTTGTTGAAAAATATGGGATCGTGCCAATAACACCCAACACACGTACCATTATACAATCCGTTTCCACGAACTTGACTTACTGAATATCCAAACCGTTTTGCGTCAAAACGCTGTCCTGTGTCACGACGCTCAACACAATGCTGTCTTTTTGCGTCATTAGCAGCCTTTGATAACGGTTGGAAATCATCTAATCTCACTCTATTTGGGTCACTCAACCGGGGATCGTCCAGTCTACCATCTTTATGATCGCATTCAGGATTGCTTGTTCCTAAAACTACACAACGCTGTGATCTTATCTGCTGTCCGATATGTTTTGGTATGGGTTTCTCTGTAACTGGAACTTTCCTAAAGCCCTGTAACTCAATGTGTGTTATTTTTCTTCTACCTTCAGGGTGACGGCGGATATTGTAGTGTCGTGCTAATCTTCCATCTCTACGTATCCAATCACCACCATTTCCGAATTTGAGGGCTCATATTTCCTTCAAATTCTTCTACTGAAACAGGGCGACTGAAACCTAACTCATCAGGTTTGGCAAGTTCAAGATATAATGAAGCCTTACTTCCTTTCTTAAACTTGGGAGGTTTCTGATTACTCATTTCCAATGCTTTCTTGTGAGATTTGCACATAATTAGGGTCTATATCACAACCTGCAAACTTTCGGAAGTTTTTGACAGCAGCAACACCAGTAGTGCCAGCACCTAAAAACGGGTCTACAATCAAATCACCTTCATTACTATGTTTGCGTACTAAATCTTCAAATAAATTTAAAGGTTTTTGTGTCGGGTGTTGTCTTTTTCCATTATGACGGGGAATCGGATACTCATAAATACCAGAGTCATATTCACTATGAAATGTAGGCTTACCGACTTTAACACCTACGATTGCCATTTCACGACTATTGGAAAGATAAGTAGCCTTCATATTCAAAGGGACAGGGTTCGTTTTTTGCCATATAATCAAGCGAAGCATTTTGAATCCAGCAGCTTCCATTGCGTCACGAACCTTTCCAATTTTCCAAAGATCATACCAGATAATAGCGGTTCCCCCACGTCGCAAGGCTTTGTAGAATAAATCTGCCATATCGCTAAGATTGATTTCAACATGATCCCAGTGACCAAAGTCCATACTTACTGCAAACCTTTTTTCACCGTTAACGACCCCTTTGAAACCTGTCTCTTTACTAATGCAGTATGGCGGATCAGTTAGAATGAGGTCAACAGACTTAGGTTGTAGGGAAACCATGAAGTCTTTGTAATCGGACACCTTAACAGAATATTCAGCCATTCACAGCCTCCTTACTTGGTAATATCATACTTTCAGCCATTCATTGACAAATTTCCAAAATATCGTTCCAAGATTTCGGTTATTATAACCCAAGTTGCTACGGACACAATTTCGGAGATTCATCTGCTGTTTTTCATTGAAAAACGTTCAGGATCCGCAGCAGTTCGTACCGTAGGAAACCGTGGGGCTCCTGCGTCCGAAGCTGCACACCCTAACAGATTATGCTACAAAGGTGGCAACTTCGGTTATTACAGACATAACAGCGTTCTGCGATATAAAGCGGTGTGTATCCAACGCTATAATGGAGGTGTTATCCATACCAAGCCCGTTTCAATAGCACCCAAAAGTCTTCTATGGTGTTAGTGTGCTTATCACCATCCTCGCTTGACAGGTTCTCTATCCGCCTTCTTGTTCTCTTGGCGGGGTTTAGCCTATGTAGGTTCATCTGCCTCTATAATGCTATGTAGCACGATAGGATTGGTCTTATTTGCCATTTCAGCACGGATACGCGTTAGTATATACCAAGCTGTCTTTTGATTCAAATCTAAATCTCTTGCTAACCCGTGGCTGGATAGCGATTTTTTTGCGTTGGCCAGTAAGGCAATGGCTCCAAACTATTTTTGGAGGTGCGTTCCACTTTTCCTTCTTCCTGTGTTTCGTTCTTGTGTGCTATGTCTGTGCTATCACAATGCGGGCAAACAGGCTTTCCACGCCAACGTATTTTTCAAATACTTCATTACGATTTAGCTAACGCCTTCAAAACGTGTTGATGGAGTTTTCCGTTGGTTGCAACGATACCTCGATTCTCATGCATCCGCTTTCCTGTCAAAAAGTTAAGAGGAATGCCGTTCGCGTCTGTTACCGTGCCGCCTGCTTCTTCGACGACGATTAATCCTGCGGCGTGGTCCCAGACGCATTCGCGGTAATCTGGGTAATCCGGGTTCGGAAGACGGATATAGAGCGATGCTTCGCCGCGGGAAACGATGCCGTACTTCGCTTGGCTATCCACACGAATAGGCGATTCTGTAATTCCGAGGGCATTCGCAATACGACTATGCGCATCACTGTCCCCGTGCGTGGACTCAACACTCTCTGCGAAGCGATGTACCGCTTCCGATACGTGTACTTGCTCTATGAACTCCCCCGCTTTCGTGTAGAGCCGCGTGCCTTCACCGCGGATGGCGACAAACAGACATCCACGTTCTGTATCTTCATCGTTCAATCGGTGCGGCAAGTTTGGACAACCTAAAACGCCAAGTTGAACGGTGCCATTGACGATGTGAGCCAGGGCGATTGCGTACTGATCACGACGGAGAAAACCTTTCGTGCCGTCAATCGGGTCCAGTGTCCAGAAGTTCTGTCCGACCTCACCACTCCCTTGATCAATCCATTCACAGACGGTCTCTGCCGAGGGCGGTGCATCTTTGCAAAATCGGCTCACGTAACCTGTGACGCGTTCTAAGAGCGACGCGTTCTCTTTCAGTGCCTGCGAGCTCTCCTCAGCTACGATAATATTGTCAGGAAAGCCATCGCCAATCGCTTTGCATATCAGGGCCTGCGACCCGAAATCTGCGACAGTCACGGGGCTTCGGTCTGTTTTTTGGATTGCATCTGTTGATACCATCTCAATTTGCACCTGCTCGCAGAGTCGCATGGCTTTTATCACAGCATCAATGGCTGTTTGAAACCGTAGGCTTTCGGTTTCTGTCAGTAAAGAGGATTTTTGATTTGACATTTTTTTAATATTCCTTTTTAAAGTGGGATAGACGTTTCACTATCAAATGGAGACGACCCAGACAGGCATAAATGAAAAACGATTTCAGCGTCTGTTGAATTGGTTCATTGCTGTAAGAATATCATCTTTGACGAAAGTTCCAATGGCATCAACGGCACGCTCGATGGTATGTGTTATCTCAATTTCTTCGTCTTCTGTAAAACCTGTAAGAACATAATCGGTTAAGTCACCGATGGGTTCGCCGATGCCGATACGTAAGCGCGGAAATGCAGTAGTGCCCAAATGATGGATAATCGACTTCATACCCTTCTGGCCTCCATCACTCCCTTTCTGCCGCATCCGAAGCACACCAATGTCCAAGTGAACATCATCGTAGACGACGCACAGTTCTGATAGTGGGATATCGAACTGTCTGATGAGTGCGGCGATAGCGGTGCCACTGTTGTTCATATATGTCATCGGCTTCGCGAGCATAATAGCCACGTCGTGCCATGTCGCCTGCATAATGAGTGATTTGCAAATCGATGTATGGGAGGTGCTTCGATGGCATTTTTCGTAGAGTGCGTCAATCACGCGAAAGCCGACATTATGCTTGGTCTGATCGTAGTGTATTCCTGGGTTGCCGAGTCCAACAATGAGTTTCACTTTTTAATTTTACCTTTTTAGAGATAGGACTTACGCCTGCTGCTCTTTTGTAGCATAACTTGTTAGGTTGTGCCACGAGAACATCTGTGTTTTTTTGGGGTTCTCCTTCCTACAAAGCGTCAGATGGTCAAAATTGCGTAAGTCCTGTAAAGATAGACGAGCGTTCCACCAGAAATCTACACATTGTCCCGGGAGGCTCTATAGGAGACCAGCGCAAATGGAGAGCAGTCCAAGGTGCCATCAAATTAAAAGCCTATTGCGGCAGGTGTAGTGGTTGCGAAAGGTTAAGGTGTCCAGCGAGTGTTCTCACTTCCTCGCCGTCAATTAAAATCTGAACCTGTTTAATTTCTTCAGGAAATGCGTCGAAAACGGTTTTGAGAATTGCCGTGATGGTCAAAAGTTCCGCTGTTGTCCCACCGATATGCCCATCGATCAGATGATTTGAAAAGTCCAAATACGCGGTTTGTTGACTATCAATGTAGGCTTGGTTCAGGACGGTTCCACGCGGAATCGTGTTTCTAAAGTTAGGTGGTGTTTCCTGAATGAGTGCTGTGATTATCTGGCTCAAACGTTTCGTAAGTTCGGCGTGGAGGCGCAGTTCGGTTTTAACCGGGACCAGCGTCGGTGCAGTCGTATCGAGGAGGAATAGATTGACCTCTTGTGGTGGTGGTGGTATGTCTGATGGGTTAGCGGCGATGGGTAATGGTGGCGGTGCTGTCGGAACCCCCGGTTGCTTTGACCGTTCAATCAGGTATAACGTCACACCAAGCCCAAATGCAATGAGAACTAAGGTTGTTCCCCATATCACCATGAGTCTTGAAAATCCGGCCCTACTGTTATGTTTCACCGTTTTTGTTCCTGTTTTCCACACCGAGTACACAATTACAGGACTGTTCTAAACCGATTGATGTGTTACTGTTCTTGCTCTAATTCTGTTGATTGGACAGGTGGGTTAATAGCGGAAATGTGTCGTTGGAAAGCGCGAACGATTGCTTGGGCAATACCTGCGATATATTCAGACTCGGAGAGTTTCTCTAAGTCCTCCACATTAGAGAGGTAACCGAGTTCCAGAACGACTGCTGGCATATAGGCTTCGGATAATGCTATCAGCGGTAGTTCGGTCAGCTCCACCGGTGCTTCCGTTAGGAAATTCAATTCCGTTTGCAGCGCGTGTGCGAAGTCTTGGCTCTGCTTTAGGAAATTGGCTTGAGCAAGGGGTTTCAACCGTTGTCCTGTAAGTGCTGCCTGGGCGTTACTTGGGAATCGAAGTTGTCCTTTGGGATTGTTGAGGTAAATTTTAATTCCTTTTTCGTGTGGTGAAAAAGATGCATTACAGTGTAAGCTGAGAAAAAGTTGTCCTTGGTTCCGTTTTGCGACCTGAATGCGTTCAAAGTGTGTCTTTTTCGTATCTGTCTGACGTGTGAGATAAACCTTTATCCCCTGCTCCTCACTCATCCGCTGAAGTCGTTTTGCGAGCGCAAGTACAATGTCTTTCTCAAGGAGACCTGTGCTACTTTCGCATCCGCGATCATTTTCGCCACCGTGTCCTGGGTCAATGATGATTGCCCAATTGGGAGAATTGCCTATCACGGCTGGTGCCCATGTGTCCTTGGGCCTAAGTTGGACCCTTTGCAAACTGGGATTGTAGAGGGCTTCAAGGTTATAGAAGTCTGGTAGGATCTGCGTGAAAAAAGCAACCGGTAACATCGGCTGTTGCGCGATGATTATCGGAGGAGTCGGGAGGGTGTGTGTCAGACCACTGGGATCTATACCGACAGTCGGGTGTCCCATTTGTAAGCGGATTTGCTGGTCTTTGGTTTTCAGGATAAGCCGTTTTCGCGGATGATTGTATTGATCCGTCATGACGGGATCGAAAACCTGTCTCACCGCGTCAACGGATAAGTAAATCTGCTCCCCTTGGGATTGGATGGGCGTTTCAGCAATGGTTTCTCCATTGACATCAATGAAGCGAACAGAGTTTTGTTGAGCAGGGCTGTTGGGTGTGATGATCCACGCGAAGATGGTTAAAAAAAGCACGCGAACCGTAACACGTAAACCGTGTCTGTTGGTGCGAGCTTCCTGTGGTTTTTTCGTATAGACAACATTATTCGTCGTCATCATCGCGCCTACGAGAAATAATTTCTGGTTCCGTAGGTTGTTCTTCAGTGGCTTCTTCCTCTTCTCCTTCGCCATCTTCAGCCTCTGTTACTTCATCTTCAAGTTGGATGCGCGGTTGGCTCACCGTCGCAATAATCCGTTCTGGTTCATCCAAGATTTCAATTTCCTCGTCCAAGGTTAACTCGCTGACATGGACGGCATCACCGATATCCAAATGGCCTACATCAATAGTGATCTCGTTGGGAATTTGCATCGGTAGGCAGTGCAGGGACACTTGGCGGAGAGGGAATTCAAGAACTCCACCCTCTTGAACACCAGGTGGGTTGCTTACGAGAATGACCGGCACGGCTGATGTCACGGGCTCATCCAAAGAGATTCTGATAAAATCCGCGTGGATGAGTTTCTGTTTATCTACCGGATGGCGCTGAATCTCCTTGATAATTACAGTTTCGGTGTTGCCAGCACTGACTTCCATATTGATGATGACGTTTTCACCGTACGTTCGTAGGAATTGTCTGAAGGTTCGCGCGTCGAGTTGGATTGCCACAGTGTCTTGTGCTCGACCGTACAGCACAGCAGGGAGCTCGCCCTCTTTCCGAAGGTCGCGAGCACTCTGCTTTCCGAAGACGGTGCGTTGTTGAACTTCTAATTTTGCTTGTTGCATTTTTTATCTTACCTTGGAGAAAAATTAAGTGGGCTTAGACTCTGAAGTCCGTTCTTTAAATCCGCGCTCCATTTGATTCCGTGCTAAATTTTTTAATGTTATACTGTCGAGATGCTTATTTCAGGGATGAATTCACTGGAAACCTAACCATTAAAAAAACTTTGTTCTTCATAGATTCAGTAACCGGGTCAAAAAGGAGGCAGGGCGGGTAGGATTCGAACCTACGCATGCAGGTTCCAAAGACCTGTGCCTTACCGCTTGGCCACCGCCCTTTAATCGTCAATATACAGACACACCGACGGGACTGGTTACTGTGGTTGTACAAAAACTGACCCTGTTTTTGAGGTGTGATTCACTTCGCCGTGCTGCGTCAGTATTGTGCATCACGGCGAACACCGTAGCACCGCTCCCCGACATCAGCGCGCCACAAACTCCAGTCTGCATAGATAGTTCAGTTTTTAGCGCGGCAATTTCGGGATATTGGGAAAATACCGGAACCTCAAGGAGATTGTATAGATTTTCCCCGATGCCGACGACATCACCCTTCTCCAAACAAGCCTTTATAATTATACTTCTTTTTTCTCGTGTTGTCAAGGAAAAATTCAATTTCTGAAATACAGTCGCTGTCGAAATTTCGATACCGGGATTTAGGAGGAGGAGTGGTACATCTAAAAGTGCAGGAAGACGTGTTAGTTGGTCACCAATGCCGACTCCCAAGGCAGCACCGCCATACAAGCAAAACGGGACATCTGCCCCCAACTGTGCTCCGAACTGCATTAGGTTTTCTTGTGTGAAGCCCAACCCGAAAAGTTCGTTCACGCCGTGGAGGACAGCAGCAGCGTTTGCACTTCCGCCTGCAAGTCCAGCCGCAACCGGAATTCGCTTATGAATCTCAATTGCGATCCCATCGAGCCTGCCCACCGTATGACCAAGAAGGTTCGCCGCGCTGTATGCCAGATTCCGTGAATCACTCGGAACACCTGGGTGTTCACAGTGAACTGTGATGCCCTTCGGTGCCCGTTTGCGGATGATGACATCGTCGTGCAATCCAATCGAATGGAAGATCGTTTCGAGGTTATGGTAACCATCCTCGCGTTTACCTACGACATCCAGATAGAGATTGATTTTGGCGTGAGCACGAACTCTTATCTCTCGCACAATTTCTGTCCACTACTCCCGCAATTCTGATGGGTGAATGATTTCTATGTCCTCCGTTAGAAGTGGTTCGGGGTCAAATTTGCTATCGCTAATCTCTACGTTCAGTTCAACTTTGGCGATTTTCACGGCGACCCGTGTTTGTTCAAGCGGACGTTCGATTTCTACCTTGTGGGGTCGTAGGATCCCGCTTACCTCACGATAATCAGCGAAAGTGGCGCGTTGTTCAAGCGTGCCATTCTCATCGTGGATATGCCACTCCGTAACTCGAGGTTCATCCTCGCGAATAAAGAGCGTGATTGTCTCCACGTGTCCAGTTTGAACCCCCGGACGCTTAATGACAAATTTTGCTCCTGAACTTTCAACGGATATAAAATCAGCGGTACGTCCATCAAGAAATGGATTGGCGAAGATTGCACTCAGGACATCTGACACACGTAGATCCACACCGAAAATCTCTCGCAATGCCCCATCCGAGAGGGGGCCGGGATACGCTTTCTGTTCGTTCAGAAGGATGAGTACGAATTGGTTCTCGTCCTGATTAGCAATCACGATGCCGCGGGGTTCGTTCATTGCTCCAAGTGCTTGGATATGGAGCAATTCTCCACCGTTCTCCGATTTCTTATACCACAACAACTCTCGGAGTTCTTCGCTCCGTTCGCCTTCCTCAATCCTTACTGCCATCCGGGTGATCTTTAAGGAACCCGTCAAATCATATCTCGCTTGCAGTGTATCGAGGATGGCATCCAATTCTGCACGGGTCGCGGGTGACAATTCAATCGTGGTCGTGCTACCGAGGCATCCTACAAACGCAAAAAGGAGACAAAGCACATAGATTTTTGTCCATGCGGTTGCGTCAGGCTTTTCGATGTATAACATCTTAGAGAACTTCCGACATTGACTTTTCAACGATGTTAACGGCTTCCTCAACGTGACCGGTGTTGATATTGAGCGGTGGTAAGAACCGGAGGACATAGTCGTTGGTGCATATCGTGACCAGTCCGTTCTCAATACATTTCGCAGCGAGGGGTGTCGCATCGACTTCCATGACTAAGCCGCGGAGCAAGCCTTTGCCGCGTACCTCTTTGATCGGATATTTATCCTTTAGTTCCATCAGTCCACCGGCAAGGTAATTCCCCATTTTAACGGCGTTCACGGCGAGGTTTTCTTCCAGAATGGTTCTGATGGTTGTGGATGCTGCCGCAGAGACTAACGGATTTCCGCCGAATGTTGCGGCGTGGGTGCCGGGCACAAAACTTTCTGCTATGTTTCGTTTCGCCAACATCGCCCCGATCGGGACACCGCTACCGAGAGCCTTTGCCATCGTAATTACATCTGGCACAACGCCGTAACTTTGGTATCCGAAAAAGGTGCCTAATCTTCCCATCGCTGTTTGAACTTCGTCGAAAATCAGCAGCAGATTATGTTTGTTACACAATTCTCGTAACCCTTGGAGATACCCATCACTGGGGATGTTAACGCCCCCCTCGGACTGGATCGGCTCAACTAAAATGGCACACGTCTTTTCACTGATAGCGGTTTCTATTGCTTCCAAGTCATCAAATGGCACGTATTTGAAGCCTTCGAGCATCGGTTCAAACCCGATGTGATATTTCGTTTGTGCAGTGGCGGTGATAGTCGCCATCGTCCGTCCATGGAATGAATTATCCATCGTGATGATTTCGTAGGCATCTGTTCTACCACTGTCCTTGGCGTATTTCCTCGCTAATTTAATTCCCGCTTCATTTGCTTCGGCACCGCTGTTGCAGAAGAAGCATTGGTCCATATCGGAGTTTTCGATAAGCAACTTGGCGAGTTCTGCCTGCGGTTGGATGTAGTAGAGATTGGATGTGTGCAGCAGTTCACCTGCCTGTTCACGGATGGCGGCGACAACCTTCGGGTGGCAATGTCCTAAGCCGTTGACAGCGAGTCCACCGAGGAAGTCAAGGTATTTCTTGCCATCAGCATCCCAGAGGTACGGACCCTCACCCTTGACGAATGCAAGACTTCTGTCACCGTAAGTATTAATGATGTATTCTGTCGCCATCGCTTTAATTTCAGCGGTTGTCATTTTTCTAACTATGGCCTCCTGTTCTGTTCTCCATTTGCGCAAGTCTCTATAGACTTGCGGGACAATGATCAGGTTTATGGTTAATGCATAAGTCCAACAAAATTACCAATTCGTGTAGGCACCGTCATCGCGTTGGTAGCCGTGAGGCGGTCCGTATTCTTGCGTTGAGACGGATGTAAGTGCGTCTTCGTTGAATTCAATACCGAGTCCCGGACGTTCAGGTGGTAGGAGATAGCCTGATTCCCACGGCACCTGAACCGGAAAAGCATCTATTAGATCGGACATCGGTGCACGTGGAAGTTCCTGCACGCCGACGAGTGAAGATGACAAGCAGAGATGCAGACCGGCTGCAGCGGATACAGGGCCCAGCGGATTATGTGGTGCTATATAGATATAATGCGTTTCGCACCATCCAGCGATTTTACGTGCTTCTGTTAATCCACCAGCGATGCAGAGATCCACACGGCAATAGTCCATGAGTTCTTCTTCGATGACTTCACGGAACGTCCATTTGCTGTCGAATTGTTCGCCGACTGCGAGTGGCACAGAGGTCTGCTGCCGAAGCCGTCTGAGGCTGGCGGGGTTTTCTGCCCGAAGCGGATCCTCAATGAAAAATGGATTGTACTGTGCGACCTTGTTACAGAAATCAAGGCTGTCCGCTGGATCGAGGCGGGTATGCACGTCAATCAGTATTTCGAGGTCATCGCCTAATGCCTGACGGACAGCTTCCACCTGCTTAAGGGTGTTTTGAACGGCGCGTCTGGGTTCAAACGTGCCCCCACTGTCAGAATGATCAACCACACTCCATCGGACAAACTTCCAACCGGCTTCGTAGGTTCGTCTGCAGCTCTCGATGATTGCATCAATTGAGCCGCCTCCGTTATGCGGGTAACAGACGACTTTGTCTCTGGTGCGTCCCCCTAAAAGTTCGTAGACAGGGACGTTCAAGGCTTTTCCTTTGATGTCCCAAAGTGCGATGTCTACGGCACTGACTGCTGCGGACTGGACGACTCCACCGGGGAAGAAGCCTCCGCGGAACATTACCTGCCACAGATGCTCTATTCGGAACGGATCTGCACCGATGAGAAAGGGTTCAAATGAGCGAACGACTTCGGCTAAGGCGAGTGCTCGACGGCGTAGACCGCCCTCACCAACACCGTAGATGCCGGCATCGGTTTCGACCTTGACGAAGAAGTGCCCGCTTTCTGATACAAACGATTTAACTTTGCTAATTTGCATATTCTGCCCTCAACCGATAATTTCTGGTGAATTTCCCGGTACCTTATCAATAGGTTTATAGTAGATTCCGTAATGACTTGGACATTTATAGCGGCGTGCGAACTCTGAAGTTATCTGTTCTGACTGGCACAGGAGACCAACGGTCTCCTATGCTACACGTGTGAACCTGTTTTCGGATCTTACTATAAGATGCACACCCTAACAGGTGATGCTACAGAACTGGCAACTTGCGTTAAATAACACGCCTACATATAGTCTTTTCAAACCTCCAATAGGATAAACCCACCTAAATTGAAACCCAGTGGATTTACTGCGTTCAATCCAATCGACTTCCTACACGGCATCCAATGTCGGTGTGTTGTCCTGACAGTGAACCGGACGGAAGAGCGTCTGGCGTTTGAATGGCATCTCTTCGACATGCTTCGGATGCGGTTCCCACTTGTGCCATTTATTTCCAACGGTGTTATAGCAGTGGAAAATCGCAACTCGGTCAATATCTTCGTTTGTCCACCTTGCACCTGTATGCGTGATTGCCTCTGTAAAAATAAGCATGGAGCCAGCGGGACAGGTGTAATCCTCCCACAGTGGTGAAGTGCGATCTTTCGTTGACTGGGGTGCAGGAAACGCCCCTTTGTGACTCCCCGTAAGGAACATCGTTCCGCCGCCGCCTTTTTGGACAGGATTGAGTTCCCAGACGACGCGCGTCAGTCCGCTGTGTGCACTGTCATAGTGTAGGTGATAGGTATGCGAGTTGCCGGGAAAGTTGAGCATCCCACGCCCGCCATGTGGACTGAAATTGTCGTGCCCATTCGGACGAATAGTGAGGAACGTGCCTTCTAATCGGAATCCGTAACAATTCTCGTTCGCATAACCGGACGTAAGGAATTCGTTCATGAATCCGAGCACAATTGGATGATCGGTCAGCGCCTCAAGGGGCCCGCCGATGGGCGAGCGGTGGTGTTCAGGAATGATTGATTCGGGTTCCTGTCTGAGTTGATAACAGAACTCGCGCATCTCTTTAACTTCGGTTTCGCTGAGTACGCTTGGGAATAGGAGCCATCCGCGGGTGTCAAAGAGAAAACGTTGTTCTTCCGTGAGTGGAATCGGTAGTAGATTGTCAGCATTCGTCGTAGGATTCGGCATAATTTTTCCTTTGTAACGTTGCTGGGTTAAGGTGGTATGGGTGAAATGGTTTTATGTTCATATCATAACCCAAGTTGCCATTTACATAATTTTAGAGATGCGTCTGCTATTTTCGTTGAAAACGCTCAGGATCCGCAGCAGTTCGTAGCGTAGGAAACCGTGAGTCTCCTGCGTGATTAAGATGCACACCCTAACAGGTTATGCTACATAACTGGCAACTTAGGTTATTTATACAAACGTTCGTCTTCTAACGAGAGCCAAGTGCCGTAATCGCGCGGCATGTCCCTGGTTTCACCCAGACCGGCTTCCGCGCGCCATTGTAACAGTGGATGCTCTCGATTTTTCTGGGGGAGTTCGACACGTGTGCCATAGACGGCGGACTCAAAGATTGCCATTAGAATTTCAATGACATGGCGACCCTCTTCGCCGTTAGACTCATGTTCACGGTTCGCGTCTAATGCGTTCACATATTCGTCAACAAAGCAGTAATCGTCGGCATCTGCCCCCTTGTCGGGATCAAAATGCTCTGGATATATAGACGGGAGTGTCTGCCACTGGTCGTGCGTGCCGTCGGGGACGAAATGCGGTGTCGGTAGCCACCACGAGCCTTTCAATTCCGACCAGAAGAGTCTGCCTTCGGTGCCGTAGAGTTCCATGACGTATGCATCGGTATCCACCTTCGGGAATCGGTGCTGGATGAGGGTGCCGGTGACGTTTCCGTCGAATTGGAGCGTTGCTGTGGCGTATTCGCCTGCGACTATACCCATGCCAGCGGGTGAAGGGAGAACATCGTAGTGTTCGATGGAACGTCCGCCTGTTGTTGCTTGTGTCACGACGCTTCGGCAGTGCCCACCAAAACGGAGCATATTGTTAACGACATGTGTTCCGATGTTCATTAGCCCGTAACCGGCGTAGTAGCCCTTTCCACTGGCATAGATGTAGCGGAGGTCACCGATTTTCCCTTCGTCTAATGCTTTTGCAACTGCTTGCATCGAGGGACTCGTGCGGCGTTGGTGATGCACAGCGACGCGAGCGTTCTTCTTCTTTGCCTTCGCCAGTACTTCATCGGCTTGAACGAGATCGATGCAGAGCGGTTTCTCTACCTCAATGTTCACGCCGTGTTCAAGGACACGCATGCAGAGCGGATGGTGCGCTTCTGTTGCTGTGGGGATTGCGACAATATCGGGAGCCGTCTGCCGGATCATCTCGTCTAAATCAGTGAAATGTGCGGATACGTTCACGATGTTGCCGAGAGTGTCTAACCGCTCTTGAACGAGGTCACAGAGTGCTACGATTTCCGTGCGTGGATGTGCATGATACGCCTTTGCGGCCGAGGTGCCGCGACTCCGGCACCCTAATATTGCAATGCGATAAGTTTTCATTTTTTTACCTATGGGCTCCTGGACTGCGCTCCAAATGTCCAGCTAAGACAAACTATGCCATTTATAGTAAAATCCGAAAATAAATTCACACGTGTAGCATCGCCTGTGAGGCGGTGCCAGTCAGAACAGATAACTTCAGAGTTCACACGACGCTATGAGTGTCCAAGTCATTACGGAATCTACTATAAGGCATAATTTCATTACGCGCAGGTTTTTGATTAATTCGTGACGTTTCTGCGGATTTGTATGTTTCTGTACTTTTAGGACTTACGCATGCTGCTCTTTTGTAGCATAATCTGTGAGGGGGTGCCACGAGAACATCTGTATTTTTTCGGGTTCTGCCTCTCACAAAGCGTCCTATGGTCAAAATTGCGTAAGTCCTGTACTTTTTTAAAGTCTCGGACTCGCTCTAAGAGTCATGCGACAATATTAACCTATTTCGGTGCTGCTGTCAAGTTTTTTGTCAGGTAGGGTGTGCAAATATTTTAATCCAACTTGCTACCTCTATGCTTTCATACCCACGAACACCATTTTTCACCGAGGCTCCTTCATTTTTGGGAAAAATTAGGAGTGTTCCCTATCGTTTTCGGTGCGAAGATACACAACCTAACAGGTTATGCTACAGAACTGGTAACTTAGGTTATTTTATAGTAGAATTAGATAATAAATTTACACTTGTAGCATAGCCTGTTAGGCTGTGCCATCAGCACATACAACTTCAGAGTCCACACGACGCTACAAGTGTCCAAGTAATTACAGAATCTACTATAACCTAAGTTGCTACTTACGCAGTTTTAGAGATTCATCCGTTATTTTCATTCAAAAACGCTCAGGATCCGCAATCTTTCGTAGCGTAGGAGACTGTCAGTCTGCATCCAAAGAGGCACAACCTAACAGGTTATGCTACAAGGTGGCAACTTCGGTTATTTTATCAAAAGTTTGGGTTGGAAGGGTCGAAAGTGGAAAGAGGCGATTTGGAAACTTGCAACATCATTCAGATTCTCTGGGGTTCATTTTGAGGTTGGTTTTGGGTTGCCAGGCGCGAATGAGCTCAGATTCTAATAAACGTGTTTCATCTGCGGTTTCTATGAATTCTACTGAAAATTGGATGATGGATCTAAACATGCGGAGTTGTGAGTGGAGTCCGTCATTCTGGGCGTTTGAATAGTGCTGCAGTAACCGTCTGTGAACACAGGTTGTAGATTCCCCAATGTAGAGACATGCGTTGCGTCCTTCGGTGCCGGTTTTACGCCATAAGACATAAACTCCGCTCTGTCCCGTCGGCAAGTGTTGGATATCTTCGCGTGTGAAGGGGCGCAGGTTGCGTTTGAGTTCATATTGTAGGGCATAAAGGGTAATTGTGTTATGCATGAGATTCGTTTTCTGCTTTTATCGGCGCAAGCAGGGAGCCTTTACTACCCCCCTTAGTCCCCCCGCAAGCGGAGGAATATTTTGGCACAAACTAAACGTTTGTGCGACACATCTATCAGAGGGGCAGTTCTGGGGAACGGATTGCATCTGAAATATAACCCCATTGGACGACAAGGTTGTTGTACGTTGCTGCACTCATGGCATCGCCGCGGGCATCGTAGTAGGTATACAGGACACGGGCCAAGCGTTTCGCTGATTCAGGGTCGCGCATAGCATGGGCAACAGCAGCACATCCGATAATCCCGCCGCTTTTCTCTACGCCTGAAAGATGATAGACCATTCGCAAACACCCCTCCCATGCCGTCATCTCTTCGCTGTTTTCACGGGCAGCGTATTCTTCGGATTGTAATAGCCGAACATTCCCGCGATCTCTGATAAGCACCTTGTCGTGCATCGTGTTAACGTCTATATCCTTCGCTTTTGAGAGGACATCGGCATCTCCGAAGTTGCCATCCATGTAGCCGTGTTGATAGAGCCACGTCAAACAGAATTGGGTTTCGGCATCCAATGCGCCTGTCTCCTTTTCGTGGTAGGCAGTGATTTCGTTGTTGATGTGGGTGAGGACTTCACGGATGGGCACGCTCTCCCCACTGATTCGGGTTACCTTGCTGTAGCGAGAGTAAATCTCCATACCGGGGCCGATGGCGGCTTGTGCGAGGTCGACGGGTCTGATATTTGCGATACGGGTGAGTCTGTCAAGTGCAGTTGGCATTTCGGTTTTGAGTGCGTGCAAGAATTCGTTGCGAATAATAGCGGGTGCGTCTTCAGGGCGCGGACGACAGACAAGGAGAATAGAGGATGCCAAGGCGTTTTTTCCAGTTTTCATAGCTCTTGCTTGTTCTGTGTGCATGGGCCAGGTGTTGATGATTAAAAAGCCTGCGTTGACAATTGCCGCGAGCATTGTTTCCCATCCGGTGGAGGTGATGCCGTCGTGTTCTCTTTCCTGCTGCTTATAGGCGTAGAAAATGGAGGTAGGGAATTCATGAGGGCAATGCTGCCGCATCTGTTGTAATGTCTTTTGCATCAACATCTCAAATCGAGTATTGGATTCTTCAAATCGATATCTATTCGCAATCATCTCTTCATCTTTAGGGGTCACCATGCCGCCGAACAATTCGGGATAGGTGTCTCTGAGCATAGGGCGTAGCCAAACATAAAAGAAATCGGAGAGGTCGGCGTAGCCGATGTTATCGTAATAGGGTGGATCAGTGATGATAACAGGTTTATCAGCGGCATACGGAGTTGTGGTGGCATCTGCTTGATATACCTCACCTATGTTTGCAGAGTTTGGTAAATTTTCAATGGATTCTGCAACTAACTGTATTTGACTCATCCAATTCTGTGTTGAAGTTGAAAATGGATTCGCCTCTGCAAACGCCCAGGTCATCTGGATTGTTTGTGAAGCAAAAACCGTTCGCACTCTTGGATCTTGCCACCAGGCAAAACTGCAATTAGTTTCGATCATTCTTCCAATAGCAAGGGATAGGTAGGTGCAAACGGCATCAGCATATTCAGACTCTGCTCCATCTTGTTTAACATTAGTATAAATTTCGGTTAACAGATTTTGGAAAGTATTGAGTGCATTAACTTGTCGGTTTGCAAAAAGTCGATACCAATCTGCAAACCCATAAAGTTGTGGACTAATACCGATTGCTCGTTCTGGTAGTTTTCCTCTTGGTATCCATACAGGTTTGGCAGATTGGGCAATTTGAAGGTGTTCTGCAGTGGGGGATAAGAACAATTTGCCGCGCTCTCCCTCAGCGACGATTGCTGTCATCACTTCGCCCATCTTGCCGGCTTTCGCTTGCTCGCGGACGTAGGGTAACTTGACAGCGGTGCCGCATCCGATGCAATAGGCTCCCGTGCGGCTCACGGTGGGTTTTGGGATTCCCCTACTATGCCTTTGTACACACCATGATATGGTGTTGGTCTCTCTGTTCACGATGGGGAGTGTCCAGTGTTCATTGCCTTTCCTTTTGGATAACTGAAAGGTTTTCATCAATGGCATATCAAGTTCGCAAGCAGGATTCGGACACGGTACGGTGCGCGACTAGAGCCACGCCACGACGGTAGCGTTATTACGTCCGCTGGCAATGGGGGAATGGATAGGGCGACTTATAGATGGAGGAACGGGAACATCAGGGTAGAGGTGTCCGATGCGTTTGTGTGCTTCCTGACGCATCCATCTACCGTAATAACGGATGTCGGATGCGAGACCTGCGGCTCCTTTCCACTTCTCTGTTTTTGTGGACATGCTCATCGGATTGGCATCGGGATTGATGGGTGCCTGGTTGTGGAACTTCGGAGGGAGCTCTATCATCGCCTTATTGAGGAGGACTGGCAAAGGGTTGAGGTCAGAGGCGCGGGCGCGTAAGCCGAGACGTTGTGCCTCCAGTGGGATGGATCCGCCCCCACAGAACGGGTCATAAACCGCGGGGCAGTGGTCGTGGAGGTAGCCGAGGACTGCCTTCGGATCTTTTTTGTATTTTGCACGGAAGGTCTTTAGATGTTCGCCCTTGTTACGTGCTACGGAAAAGGCGATTTCGTATCGTGCCTCCGCGAGTAAGTTTTCATCGTTGCTGTTTTGCCAAACGACGAGGCGTTTGATGATACCGTGGAGGCGATTGCGTTCAGCGTTTTGGTCGGGTTCGGTTGGAAATTCGTCTGTGCATTCGGAGGGGTCGTCTACGAGACTGGCGAAGATGACGGCGCGGCAGGCGGCGAGGGGTCTGCGTGCCCAATAGCGGTGGAGCGTTGAAGGGTGTCCGTGTGTGAGGGATGCGTCTTTTGCGGATTCTTGGTTGATGGCTTGGAGGGGGATATTAACTTCAATGAGTTTTTTGGGGTGGTTTTTCATGTACGCCTCTTCGTTCCCGGCAGGCAAGGGAGACCCATTTGTCTGTATTGCTGAGGTTTCGTCTATCACTGGGTATCACGATTCGCCGAGTTTTTGGACGAAGGCTTCAATGTTTTGTACTCGTGCAGCAGCAAGAAGCAACTGCTTGAGTTTTTGCAAATCGTTTATGCTGCGGAGTGCAGGCGTTAAGGCACTTACTGTCTCCGCGTGAAATTGATCTGCTAACAACGCTAAAGTGTTTTCAATGGTTGTTTCTCTGGCGGCTTCTTCCATTTGGAGTTGGTAGAATTTAGATTCTTGCATGAGTGTCTCCGGTATGAGTCGTTTGAAAAGTTGTGGGTCATTCACGATACTGCCGAAAAGGGAAAGAGCATAAAGCAAATCCGCTTGTGTGCGTTGATCGATAACAGTTCCGAGCGTTGCGTCAATGCATGATTGTACCCAACCTTCTGTGTCTATCTCCGGGGGCGGTTTCATGAGCGGTGTAAGGGGTAGAAGCCCGGGGGCCTGCATCTCCAAAACCGATTGCCCATCTATCTCAATAAGCCGTATCACCTTATAGCGATTGGTGTGTTCGTAGTCGTTCCATGTGTAGGTGTAACCCCCCGGATCATTCCTTCCGGCTCTCGGATGGAAATAGATAACATTGGAATAGACAGGCATCTGGTATCTGCCGACGAGGGATCCCTGATACTGGGCGTTCCGTGCCCACATCGGTGTATCAGTGCTATCTCGGAGTTGCAATTCGACGTGTAGAATTGCCTCTTGATTGTTGACACGGATGCGTTTTGTGATGTCGGTCTGCCGGGCAATGATAGTCTGTTGCTCGGTGTCAAGGTTTTCAAGGATTTCAACATCGTCTGCGTCAAGTACGAATCTTGAAAGGTCGAGAGCGTGGTCTGTCCACAGGTTCTTCCCCATGTTGTCGTAGTTTTGTGCCATAAGTATAGGATACCGTAGATTACGAGAAGATGTCAAGGTGAAAGTTAGAGAAGGGCAGGGCACTATCGCGGGCGGGAGGTCTATCTTATAGGAATATATCGCGAGCAAAGTTCGCTCCTACAAGGGTATTGGGTTAACCCAAGTTGCTACCTCTATGATTTCAGAACCATGAACACCAGTTTTCAGCGAGACTCCTTCATTGGTGCCCAAAAATGGGTGTATTTCGTGTGATTTTCGGCACGAAGATGCACACCCGAACAGGTTATACGACAGAGCGCGAAAAGGCACAGGCTAACAGCCTATGCTACAGAACCGGCAATTTGGGTAAGTGAGATTAATTTCTTTTGAAGTTAGCGTTAAGGTGTTCGCTGTTTTGCTTGACGGCGCGGGTGGTGTTTTCAGAGAAGCCATCTGATTTTTCGGCTGTAACGGTGATTTCTACTTTGACCTTTCCGCCATCCGTTTGTAGAGTCCGAGCTATCTCGTCTTGAAATTGTTCAATCTCGTCGGCGAAAGGGAGTTCCAGCTGCAAGGTTTTGGTGATGACGACATGCGTAGGTCCCTTTGGTTTTTCTTTTATTCCAGTCGAACCTTTTGTATCTACTGGCTCTGTCTCCGGATTAGGTTTCGGATCGGGCTCAGGTTTTTCCTGATGCTCCTCCTTGAGTAGTTCAGCCATATTAGGGTTGATGAGGACTGCGGTGGTGCCTTTATCTGCGCGGAGTGCGCCGACCTGTTCTTCGAAGCGGAAGTTTTCGTAATCGTTATTTGCATACGCGCGTGCGTATCCGAAAGTGCCAGCGGCGATTCCTTCTTTGATACATGCTGCGAGGGTGTTTCGGTCCTTCAGGCGGGGCATGTAGACGTTTTGTGCCATGAGTTCCCAGAGTCGGTCTATTTGGATGTGATCTTGATAGGTATCGCTGCTCCAGACGTATTGCTGCAATTTTCCCGCCAAGATGTCAGGTGCGATTTTTGTGATAACGGCATCGTCCTCAACGAATTTGTCCCGGAGATTTTTCACAATTTTAGCATCTTCAGGTTTTATGTCAGTGGTAGAGAAGTCGTACTCGTCCTTTTGCGGGTCTGCTTGGGATGGGGCAAGTGCCCATCGGTATGCTTTGAAGAGTGCTGTAGAGACAGCGTCTTCAGCGGCTTCAAGATTCACTCGAGTTTGATCCAACCGTTCGCCTTCAAGATTCGTGAGTGCACTATGTAAGACATCTCCATTCATGATAGAGTTCCATGCGAGATAGTTTTTGACGAAGTTTCTGAGGGTTCGGATATCGTCTCTCTTTGCTGCGATAAAGAGGAGGGTGTTCCTGAAGGTCCGATGTTGTTCATTGTGGGTACTGTATTTAAGAATGTTGCTTGCTGTCTTGTGGGCTGCGTTGTCCTCTTTTTCACGGCTCGGTAGGGAGACGTGTGGGGGGAGGATGACGTACTGAAGAGTTTCAGAGTCCTGGACGGAGTTTGGGGATGTAGGGCAAACTTGCACACTCGGATCGCGCCCGATTGCCCGTTTTAATCGTTCAACAATCTCGGCGTAGATATCGTCTTCGGTGTATTCCTCGGCGCGATCTATAGCAACCTTGTTGAGATTTTCCTGGGTGTGGAAGTAGTATCTATCGTCGAGATTATAGAGAAAGTAGAGATTGTTTGTCATCCTACTGAGTGCGTCATTGTAGACAGAAACGCCTTGTCCGGGTTCAACGGCACCGAGGTGAATTTGTCGAGTCGTGACACCTTTGAGTGCACCGGTAGGAGCACTACCCAGGAACACGGTGCGGGCGATTCTACGTGCAGCACTGCCCACTTCAATGAAAACTTGTGAGCCTTTATCAATCTGGTCGGTGCGGGAGCCGTGGCTGTCTATCTCTTGGACGACAGGGTCCCAATTGCCGCCGGCTCTGGCAAGGAGTCTTGTGAATTCATCGGCGAGTGTGGGATCATCCAAGGTGAGATTCGCTGGCATTATTAACAAAGATTGGTCTTGCTCTTGGTAGAGTCGGGAGATGCAGGTTGCCATCATCCGCAGCACGCCGCGGGTACGTTGAAATCCTGGCATGGCTGTCCAATCCTGAAAAAGTCGATCGAATATCTCTGGATGGATAGGATAGCAGTCTTTCATACGTTGTAGGTAGTCTTGTTCACTGGCGTTCTCCGGGTATTCTCGCCGCGAGTTCTGATACATCTTTCGGAACGCTTCACAGGTCAGGTCTCGTTCTGTTTCGTCAATTAGGCTACCAAATAATCGCCTCCGTACTACCTCGAAAGCGTTATCAACTTCTAACGGAATTGAGACAGCATCAATCCGTTCAAGAATAGATTCAAGGGTACCAAGAACGGTCATGCCACCTTCTCCACCCGCTTGGACGTGCCCTTCGGGTAGGGTTGCGACGAGCGTAACGTTCTGAGACCTGTTGACGGACTCTGTGAGTGCTTGAAAAAAGGTATAGATGCTTTCTTGCGTAACCCCTTGAACGTTACGGACGTAAGCCACGAGTTCATCTATTAAGATGACAGAGGGACCGACATGTTCAAAAAGTGCATCCAGTTGTTTTCCTCCGGGGGCGGTGCCTTGGAGCGCGGCTTCTCGGACGATGTTATAGGCATCCTGTCCACCGAGTTGATCCGCCATCCTTCCCCAGAGCGTGTTAAGTGGGTTTCCTTGTTGTGTTTCATCTGTGTCAGTGATAGAGAGATATGTCCCGACGAGGACAGAAACATTCGTATTGAAGGGTGTATCGGCATCCCATTCTGCTTCCTGAAAAATATCCTCTATCTCTTTTTGCAAGCGGGCATATTCTCCTGTTGCGGGGAGCTCTCTGAGGATATTAATTCCGGTAACGAGGTGGTAGAGGGCGATGAGGCTATGGGTTTTTCCACCACCGAACCCGGTTTTGAGTTGGATAACGGGATTGCCGCCTTTGCCGCCGAGACGTTTCAAGGTATTTATTAGGAGTTCCTTGAGTCCCGGTGTAATGTAGGTCTGGTTGAAAAAGATTTCGGTTTTGCCATATTCATCAGTCTGCGTCCTTCCCTCAAAGACTTTTTGAAGGTCGGCGGCGAATTCGGATTTTCGGAAGTTACCTTCAATGACATCGGTGTTCGGATGTATGACATCGCGCCAGGGTGTTAGGTCAGCGGCTTTTCTACGTGGCAGTTTTGGCTTCTGCTCCGGTGTAGGTGCTGTGTTGGTTAGCAATTTACCTCGAATTGCTTCAATCTCTTGCTTTTGTTCAGGCGCATTGATTTGTCCGAGTATATCGGCAATGTCGTAAAGTCGTGAGAGGGCGTATTCTGAAGAAAGGTCGTCTGCTCCAGGGTGCGAGACCTTATTTAGAGCTTCGGCGATGAGACCTACAGCACTGCGGACATCGCGATCGGGGTCGAAACGTTGTTCGAAGGCATCGTTCCAGTATCTTCTAAAGAGGTATGGAAAGTTTCCGATATCTATATCTGCTTCGTTTTGAAAGTAGTCTTCTGGGGCTAAGCCTTGCGCGGTTTTCAGGTTTCTGAAAATAAAGGGGCGCATGGCATCGCGATAGATATTGAGTGCTTGATAGAGGGCATCTTGGTTTGGGCTTTTTGAGGAATTCATCCGTTTGAGGAAGTTGTCTCCGTAGTTTTTCAGCAGCGTATCAGTTTGCAGCTTTAAAGTCAAGCGTGGAACGTCTTTAGGGTGCGTCTTCCTCAATGCGGATGTGTTGGTTGGGTTCGACATTCTTGCGTGTGCTGACGGTACCACTGGGCCACTTCACTTCAATTGCCTCAATAAGCGTATCGTCGTTTATGCCGAAGATAGCGGTGAGTTCGCTCTGTGAGCAGTAACTGGATCCGCTCTTGACTGTGTGTGTCTGTGTCCCCAATGCGGATGTTATACGGATCTGTGCACCGATGCCGTCTCGATTGCTGGTGTGTCCAACGAGTTGAATCTTAATCCATGCGTTGCGATTGCCACCGTCGTTGCGAAAAAGATATGCGGGCCCGTTGGAGGTGGTAACGAGCAAATCCCAGTCCCCGTCGTTGTCTATATCGCCATAAGCCCCACCTCTGCCAACCATCGGCTTTGCCAAATCCGCGCCGACTTTCTGAATAGCATCGGTGAATTTACCTTGGGAGTCGTTGTGGAATAGATGTGGGGATTGGGCGTAGCTGACTTGGCTCTGAATGGCGTTGATGTCGGTTTCGACATGTCCGTTGGCGG
>RKRR01000186.1 GCA_007571305.1 Candidatus Poribacteria bacterium
CAACAAAGCAAGTGCTATCGGTATTGAAACACTTAAGATGACGAATCTGCTCAAGAATAGAAAACTTGCGAAAGCCTTATCCGATTCAGCCCTGGGGGGTTTTTTACTGAAACTGAAGACAAAAGCAGCAGCAGTAGGTATTCCTATCACAGAGGCACCACAGTTTTTCGCGTCGTCAAAGACGTGTAGCCACTGCGGAGAGAAAAAGCAAGATTTACGCCTATCAGAAAGAGAATACCATTGCCCTACCTGCGGTTTTACTGCAGATCGCGATGTCAATGCTGCCATAAACCTAAGAACTCTCGCTGTCGGATAGACAGAGAGATAAAACGTTTGTGGAGTCCGAATAAGACCTCAGTGGGAGGCACGAGAGACGGAAGCAAAAATCACACAAGGAGAGGCGTGTGCCAAAGAAGCACACACCTTTAGGTGTTGTGAGTATCACTAATAATTCCATTTGCTACGAACGAATTGGGTTAAGATAACATCAAAACCCGTAGCCCATAATGTAATGGAGGGCGGATTTAAGGGACGTATCTGATAGTTCCAACGCCTGTCATTTACCCACAAGGAAAATTAAAAATGGCTGTTTTGAGTTCTGAGGATCGTGCTTTCTGGGAAGAGAACGGTTATGTCGTCATCCGCAATGCGGCACCTGCAGCGTTGATACAAAATACAGCGCAAGCTGTCTGGGATTTTCTTGAGATGGATGCTGACGACTCTGATACTTGGTATCCTGACCCGCCCCGTAAAGGCATCATGGTAGAAATCTATCAGCATCCAGCACTCTGGGCAACTCGCCAATACCCGCGTGTACATCAGGCGTTCTCAGAGATTTGGGGAACTGATAAGTTATGGGTGAGTTTCGACCGCGCCAGCATGAGTCCACCCAATCTTGCCGGAAAATTTGAACGGACAAACTTAGGTCTCCACTGGGATACGTCTGTAGACATTCCTTTCCGGTTCCACGTCCAAGGTGTGCTTTATCTTACCGATACTGCCGCCAATCAGGGAGCGTTTACGTGTGTCCCTGGATTCCACAATAAGATTGAGACGTGGATAAAGAGTCTTCCAGAAGATGCCGACCCAAGGCAGCAAGATTTAGTGGCACTTGGCGCAGTGCCAGTACCTGGAAAAGCCGGTGATCTCGTTATTTGGCACAGTGCGTTGCCGCATAGTGCGGGCATCAATACTGCGGACGCGCCACGTGTCGCGCAGTACATCACGATGTCTCCCACAGGTGAAGCGAATCCCGAATCACGCGAACGCCGTATCAACGCATGGAAAGAACGTATGGCGGGTTTCAGTGGCGAACGCGCGGAAAAGGAACATGATTCAGGCGAAACCGCATATCTGACTGATCTCGGCAAAAAACTACTGGGGCTTGAGACGTGGGGATGAACCTGCAACTCAACTCTCTTGTCCGCAGTTATCTTCGGTGGTGTCCAATCACCGATGGGAAGCGTTTGCTCTTGAACCTAACAAGAGATTTGATTACACCTGATGACCCGATCGCTGTTTTTGAGAGCAAATACGGGTTCCAATTGAAAGCCAATTTAGCGAACCCTGAGCACCAATATCTCTATTTTTATGGTACGCACGATGAAAGACATGTCGTTACCAAACTCCTGAAAATTATTCAGCCGGGTGACATCTGTTGGGACATCGGAGCGAACATCGGATTTTATACGTGTCTCCTTGCCTCGCGGGTTGGAGACGCTGGCACTGTCATTGCTTTTGAACCCGCTTTACGCACCTGTGGTTATCTCTGTGAGAATGTCTCTCTGAATCGTTTTGCGAATGTTACTGTTATCAATAAGGGGCTCAGCGACAGGATAGAACAGCGGCATCTCTACTACTCCGAGGCAGAACTTGCTGAAGGGACCGCTTCCTTAAAGTATGCCAATGGACGTGCGGGATCGGAACGCGTAACGCTTGACACGATTGACAACCTCGCCCGCGAACTCCCTGTTCCTAATTTCATTAAGATTGATGTAGAGGGGTATCAGTTAGAGGTGTTACGCGGCGGTGAACACTGTTTGGAAACGCACGCGCCTCTCCTAATGGCGGAACTCAAGGATGTTGGTGAAACGAATCGTACTCTGTTCGGAGAGATAGAAAATTACGTTGCGGATTTAGGGTATCAATTTTATGAAATCAAGAAGAATTCTATCCGGCGATGCAAGAAACTTTCTGACTCACCGAAAAGGAATTTCTTCCTCGCCAAAGAGCATTCCCGTGCCTTCTCCAGAATCTTACCCTGGTTAAGGTAAGCCAAGGTAACGCTTGGAAATGACACACGTAAAGCACGGCGCGGGACAAATCAGACAAAAAACGAAGGAGGTTTTGTCATGCGGCGCAATATCTACGGTAGCACTTGCAAATTATCCTTGCAATTCAAGATTTTCTTGCTGGTTGGAATTCTCTTGGGATGCTCTGTAACAACATGGGCGGCATCCGAAGTATTCCTCTATTATGATGAAGACTACGGTTTTAACCCCGACGGTTGGGGAGATTGGAAATCGACGAAAAACATTGAAGATGCCGTTGTAGCGGAATTAGACGAGGCAAAAATTGCTTCTGTTGTCGGTGACGCAGATGCCTTCGTTGCTTATATGGAGGAGAATCCGGAAGGTGTTATTGTTTCACCGATTGTCGTTCCTGAAATCGTTTATACGGTTGGTATGAAAGATGACAGCCCAATAGAAAACTTCCTATACGGGGGTGGGGTGCTCATTTATTCTGGGGATACTCCGTTTTATGCCGTTGGAAAGAAAGGCGCGCCGGGTCAAAAGATTGTCCCCGGCAATCAAGGGGTGAAAGATGTTCTTAACTTTACGGCACAGTACATCACGACAGCCGGTGCCGCTGTTAAACCGACAGAGGTAGGTAAAGAACTGATTCCGAGTCTCGAACCTTTTAATCCTACCCGTCCGGCGCAACTGAAAGTATTGGAAGCAGAAAATTGCGACCCGATTGAGGTCTATGCTGAAGGTAATGATTTAGCGGATCCGGTTCTCTTTGCTGCGCCAGATATGAAGGGGTACTTCGTCCATTTCCACATGGAGGGACTCGCAGGGAAACCCGCTGATTATCTCGCACAAGTTGGGTTGGAAATTGGCGAACTCATTACCAATCGATTCGGTGAATTGTTGGCAGTTGAACCCCAAGGGAAGTTAACAACCAGATGGGGGAAACTCAAATCGCTCAAGTAAAGCGACCTTGCACCCTTCATCACGTTAGGTCGCGTCACGGATCCGCCTTGCCTATGTTTCGAAACCCAACACCCCAAATACTACAGAGAATCGTTGGGTTTCACTCGTATTCTGGTGCTTTTAGGTTCTTGGTGAACTTGAGAATTCCTCTTCTCTGTGAGGTTTTTAGTAAGACTCCGTTCACCCCTCTCGAATGCCCTACGCGCCTTTGACGTTGATTTCCTCCGGACTTATGTCGATTTCACGTCTCACCTTACGTGGAACGTCCTAGCACCGGATACGCCGGATCATTGTACCCTTTGCCGGTGTGTTCTCCGGGTGGGACCAATTCGTTGATAGTTACCTCGTCATCTTTCGTTAGCGTGCAATCTAAACACCCCAAGTTGTCCTCTAATTGTTGCATTGTGCGAGGTCCGATAATAGCAGAGGTGATTATCGGATTTGCCAATACCCATGCCAAGGCGAGCTGCGTCAAGGTTTTACCGTGCGCATCCGCCAGTGGTTTGAGATTTTGTGCGACTTCGTAACTTTCCTCGCGGAGTTCCGTCTGCAAAATCCGCCTATCCTTACGTGCCGCTCTGGAACCCGCAGGCGGCTTTTTGCCGGACAGATACTTCCCAGACAGCACACCTCGTGCCAATGGACTATACGGCACAACCCCCACGCCATATTTCTCACAGAACGGCAATAACTCTACCTCGGGATCCCGGTTCACAATGTTGTAAAGGGGTTGGACGCACACAAACTCTTCCAGTCCCTGTTTCTCGCTTGTCCAGAGTGCTTCACAAATACGCCATGCCTGAAAGTTGGAACAGGCGATGTAACGTACCTTTCCCTGTCGCACGCAATCGTCCAAAGCCCGTAACGATTCCGCAATTCGCGTGGAGGCATCCCAGCGGTGTAAGTAATAGACATCGATGTGATCTGTATCAAGGCGTTTGAGACTCTCTTCAACTGCTGACATGATATGAAATCGGTGTGAACCCGCTGCATTCACATCATCTCCCATATTGCCGTGAACTTTCGTGGCAATGACCCATTTTTCTCGGTTTTCACGGACGGCTTTCCCGATAATCCGTTCCGATTCACCATCGTTATAGACGTTGGCGGTATCCATAAAATTGATACCAGCGTCCAATGCCTTATGAATAATCCGAATTGAATTCTTTTCATTCGTCGGTCCACCGAACATCATTGTCCCGAGACAGAGCGGCGAGACCTTTACGCCTGCTCGTCCGAGTGTTCTATATTCCATATCTTTCTCCTTTTTGTGCTTTTGTAGCGAACGATTATCAGCAGTTGGGCAATGAGGATAGATTGTTACAGAAAACCTCTTAACGGACAACTCTCATTGTGAGGCAAACTGAAAACTCTTTAAGCCATTCGTATCCCACCGTTGACATCAAGGGTCGCGCCGGTCACATAACGCCCCTCTTCCGAGGCGAGAAAGAGGATAGCGGTTGCTATTTCTGAAGCATCAGCGACGCGCCCTAACGGAATCTGATCTGTCATATCGGGATGGTTTTTCGCCATCTCCGTTGCTGCTACTCCGGGTGCGATGGAATTCACCGTGATTCCGTATTCTCCAAGCACACGTGCCAGAGATTTCGTCAGACACATGACACCCGCCTTTGAAGCGGAATACGGGGCAGAAGCGACCAAACCTCCGACCTGTCCCGCCAACGAACCGAGATTGATGATCCTTCCGGAGCGTTGTGCCTTCATCGTCTCCATAACTGCCTGTGAACAGAGGAACGGACCCTTGAGGTTCACAGCCATCATCCGATCCCATTCCATTTCCGTGCATGCATCTATACGCGTATAACTAAAAATACCAGCGTTATTGACTAATATATCGACCCGTCCGAACGTGCCAAGTGTTTCCTGAACCATTTTACGCACAGAATCACCATCCGCTACATCCGTTTCAATCACCCGACATTGCCTACCGAGCGCAGTTATTTCTGCTGAAGCCGCTTCTGCATTCGCCATATTTACTTCAGGGATTACAATATCCGCACCTTCTTTGGCAAACGCGAGACATGTTGCTTTCCCAATACCTCCGCCACCACCTGTAACAATCGCAACCTGTCCTTCTAAACGCATATATGTTTCTCCTTGTATTTTTTGAGTGGCACGCAGTCAAGTCGGCCCTGCGCTCTTTTCCTTCTTGCAAAATTGCAATGAATATAGTAATATACTCGTATTATCACACGAAGTTTGGAAAAAGTCAATAGGAGGAGTTGCATTGAAAATTGGCATTTATTGTAATTGTTATACCTATTGGCTTGTGACAAATAGTGTAAGGAGCATTAAAATATGAAAAAGACTGCATTTTTATCTTCCCTCGTACCAGTTCTGGTCATGGGTATCGCTTATTCTTTTCTGTCTACAGCGGCGGCACAGAATTATTATCCGGCGGACATCGGAAATACCTGGGTTTTAGAAAGCGTTGATGGTGAAGAACGAAGCACCTATACCCTTGAGGGATCCGAAACTGCTGACGGTGAAGAGCGCATCTTGTTGAAAATTAGGACTGAGGAACTCAGCACTGGCGAGTCTGATACGGACCAATATTTCTTAACTGTTGGTGACGAAGCCATTGAGCTCCATAGAATTGTCTTGGAAGACGAGGTTGCTACCTTGACTGCAGATTTTCCAACACCGGCTACTTTTTTCCCATTACAGTTGGAACTCAGCGATAAATGGCAGATACAGGCGGATGCAGACGTAATGTTAGGAGGCGGACTCACCATAACTGGAAAGAGCACGACTAATTTAGAAGTTGTTGCGTTTGAGGATGTGGTTACATCAGCTGGAACGTTCGAAAACTGTGCGAAGGTCCGATTAGAACTGATGCTCACGACTCCATTCCTAAATCTTGATTCTACTACCTACCAATGGTTCGCTTCCGATATAGGTCCCGTCCAGTACGAAAATAGTGATAGTTTGATTTTTGACTTGGTGAGTTCCAACCTGCTAACCACGCCTGAGGAACCTGAAACTACAGAGGAAGATATTATATCCGAACCGCCACCGGAGGAAGATGTTACACCCGAAACACTTCCTGAGGCGGAAGTTATGCTTGAAGCGGGACCTTACGATGTGACAGGAGATGGTGCAGTGAATATCTTGGACCTCACTTTCGTGGCTGCTCACTTAGGAGAATCCGATTCTGATGCAGATGTCACCGGCGATGGCACCGTTAACGTTTTGGATTTGGTGCTTATCGCACAGAATTTGAGTAATTGACCTTTGAAAAAGCCTGTAACGAGTGTCCTTATCTGATATTTTTTCTTGAAAACCTTTGATGGACGTGATAATCTTTGTGTATAATTACATGGAGCCTGAAAAAATCAGTATGGTAAATTGGAAAGTAGCATTAGTTGTTGTTATCATTGCGGTTCTGGTGATGATGGTCGGAATGTGGTTTGGGTATCGATACGTATCAGAACAGGATGACATCTCACCAGAGGGATGGCGTAAGGACTCCAATATGACAAACTTGCACCTTAGTGAATTATTTGTACGCGCTCCCACCCGAAGAGTTACACTGAAATGGTGTTCCTTTTTGTGAACATTGCTCAAGTTTGTGTCTTTATAAAAAAAGGAGATATAAGTTATGAAAACTACCAAATT
The DNA here is from genome assembly GCA_007571305.1 of Candidatus Poribacteria bacterium. Taxonomy (GTDB): domain Bacteria; phylum Poribacteria; class WGA-4E; order WGA-4E; family WGA-3G; genus WGA-3G. The sequence goes on from RKRR01000186.1 coordinate 6,855, forward strand.
TATGTTTTGGCTAACACCACTCTTGGTATTAAGCTTTGTCTGTAGTGTCGTACCTACGGCGATGGCGCGAAATTATTTTCCGCCGACGGTCGGCAATACATGGGTTCTCTTAAGTGCCGACGGGACAGAGCAACGCACCTATAGCCTTGAAGTACCCGAAACTGTTGACAATGAAGAATTTATTATCCTGAAGATCTCCAAGGAGACAGTCGGAACAGACGTAGTTGCGTTTGACAAGTCATGGGTAACTGTTGATGCAGATGGTGGGTTTCTACTACATCGAGTTGCCTTCGACCGAGGTGCATTTGGCATTGCTGAGGCGACTTATGATTCACCGGTTACTAATTTCCCCGCCGCGCTACCAGTAGGACATACGTGGGTGATTGTGACGGAAACAGAATTAAAACTGGTGGGAGCGGCGACGACTACCAGCACTTTAGAGGTTGTTGCAATCGAAGACGTTGAAACTCCGTTGGGCGTATTCAAAGACTGTGTTAGGGTGGAGACTAATAGAAAAGCTGTCACGGCACTTACAGTTCTGCGTGAGCATGAGATCCTATGGCTTGCACCCGATGTTGGTCCCGTTAAATTCCAGGATTCAAACGAAATTGTTTTTGAATTGGAAAGTTACAATCTTGTTGAGGCACCTGCTGCCGATGACGCATCTACAGTAGAAGAGACACCGCCCGCTGATGACGCTCCTGCTTCAGAAGAGGCACCTACGGTCGAAGATGCACCGTCTGCAGAAGACGTGCCATCTGTTGAGGAAACACCTCCCACTGAGGCAGTTCCTGAGGAACCAAGTCCACAAGAACCCATGCCCGAACCCGTCGTGGAGGGTCCTGCATTTGATTTAACGCTTGAAGCGGGTTTGAACATGATTTCTATTCCGCTGATGCCAACAGAACCCTACACAGCCAAATCCTTAGCAGAAATGCTGGGAGCGACGGTTGTCATCCAACTCGATGCGGCAACCCAGAGTTTCATGGGCTACACAGTAGCAGACGAAGGTGATGGCTTTGACATTACGGGGGACAAAGGCTATATCGTGAATACGCCTGCTGGAGGCGGGGTAAAATTCACAGGTGATGCGTGGGACAACCAACCCGAACAGCCTGAACCCGAAGAAGCACCTGCCGAGGAAGTTGCTGCCGAAGAAGAAGCTGCTGAGGAAGAGGTCGCTGAAGAACCTGCTGCCGAAGAAGCACCTGCCGAGGACGCACCCGCCGCTCCTTCACTCGCAACCTATAAGAGCGCATGGGCGTTCATCGTTACCAGTGACATACAGGGCCTGGAAACCGGAAACGCATATACTCTCGTCGCAGAAAACCTCCGCACTGGTATTGTTGCTACCGAGAACATCACCAGCACAGCAAGACGTTCCTCTGCTGTCTGGGCAGACCTGAACCGGAAGAGCGTCGTTGAAGCAGGCGATAAACTCAAAGTCGCTCTTTACGACGATCGCGGTCAAGTCGTCTCAGGTCCCTTCCAGCGGACGGTTACGACCCATGACATCCGCAATGCGTTTCTGAGTCTACAACTGAATGTTGGAGATGTGCAACCGCAAGACACGTTACTTGCTCAGAACTTCCCGAATCCGTTCAATCCTGAGACCTGGATTCCGTATCAGTTGAGTAGGTCGACAGAAGTGAAGATTGCTATCTATGA
>RKRR01000037.1 GCA_007571305.1 Candidatus Poribacteria bacterium
TTTCAGAGATCTCCCGGTCACGAGGGTGATATCTACCCGTCCCCCTCCATAGTTGCCGGTAGTCAACGCTAATGAGTGCCAAGTCGCTGTGTTGGCCCTTTAAACGTCTCCCCTCGGCGCGCAGACTTTGAACGGTAAGTCCACGATTATCGTTAATGAAGATAGGTGCTGCACCCAATCGACTTGCTCCTTCGGTCAACGGCTTCCACTGGTCCTCACCGAAACTACCGATTCGGAGCTTCCCAAAATCAATTCGGCATTCGGTGGCTAACATTCGCATCGTGATATCCTGGGCAGGCATCTCAAGACTAAAGATGGCGACAGGTCGTTTTTCTTCAATTGCAACGTTTTGCGCGATGTTCAGCACCAAGGTCGTTTTTCCCATACTCGGTCGCGCGGCAATGATAATAAGATTACCGGGCTGTAACCCTGATGTATAATGGTCAAAATCCATAAAGCCGGTCGGTACCCCTAAAAATCGGGTTTTTTTATGATATAAACGCTCAACCGCACCAAGACTCTCTGTGAGCAAGGCACGAATAGCAACAAATCCACGTTGGGCATCTGCGTCGCCAAGATCAAAGACAGCTTCCTGTGATTGATCCAGGACATCAGCAATGCCTTTTTCTTCGTCGTACGCCATATCGCGAATCTGAGTGGTCGCTCGAATTAACCGACGGCGCGTCGCTTTTTCATGTAGAATATCTGCATAAAACTCCGTACTTTCCGTCTCCACAATTGGAGCCTGCAGTTCGTATAAGTACTCGGTCCCGCCAGCCCGGTTCAACTGGTCTGATCGCTTTAACTCATCAGCAACAAGAAGGGGGTCTGCACTGCTAACGCGATCATATACAGCAAGGATCGCTGAATAGATAAGCTGATGATCTACAGTGAAAAATACATCAGAGGTCTGTCCGAGCTTGGTTATTACTGGAGGAATAACCGATTTTTCGGCCATCATCGCGCCCAGGACCGCCTGCTCAGATTCCTTGTCAGAAAGGGAATCAACCAGTTGTGCCTGCATAATTACTCTTCACGTTCAACAACAACACGGAGTTCAAAAACAACATCTGTATACAATTTGACTGGCACCGTAAACACGCCGAGTTCTCGAATCGGCTCTGCAAGTTCAAAGAATCGCCGTTCCAAATCAAACCCTTGTGTTCGTAAATTTTCTGCGATGTCCATAGCGGTAACTGACCCGAAGAGGCGATCGTTCTCTCCGGCACGTCTGCTCAGTGTGCATGTAACGCCTGCCATCTGTGCCACGATTTCCTGTGCCCGTTCTTTATGCTTCGACTCTTGATGATCAATTATCCGCTTCTCGTGATCTAAGTGTCGACGGTTTCGCTCCGTTGCATGCACCGCTAACTGCATAGGGAGAAGATAGTTACGCGCGTAGCCATCTGCGACCTTTAGTACATCGCCGGGTAGACCGAGACCTTCAACACTTTCCTTTAGAATGACTTCCATAATTGAAATCCTACACTGTCTTTCGTAGGGGAACCCGTCACACGGGTCTGAAGCCCTACCTCTATCGCGTAAACGGCAACAGTGCCATATTACGGGCGCGCTTGACTGCACGCGTTACCATTCGTTGTTGCTTCGCCGATAGTCCGGTGACCCGGCGACTCACAATTTTACCACGTTCATTAATAAATTTTCGCAGCGTATTCACATCTTTGTAATCGAAAGATTCAATCTTATGATAGCGCTGCCTGCGACGGAATGCCATATCGATCCTGTTCCTTTTCTTAAAGTATTGCGCATCAGCATCCCTGATGCACTATGTCCATAGGAGCACTCAACACACCTATCTACCGAAAGCCTCAATCAGGACGTAGGAGAACCTCTGTCTAATAACGGCTCTCCCACGTAGATTCTTTTTACTTAAAACGGAATGTCGTCCTCTGTTGCCGGAGGCGCGTCGCTCCCAGCGGGAGTAGGTGCGCCCTGATAAGATGTTGCCTGTCCTGATGCAGCAGCAGGTTGAGCATTAGTATAGCCGCCACCCATCTCATCACCGTCCCGTCGTCCACCAATTAATTGAATTCGAAATGCTGTAACAGAAAGCCTATTCCGTTTGGTTCCGTCATCAGTTTCCCAGGAGTCAAATTTAAGGCTCCCTTCAAGGAAAACCGGACTGCCCTTACTCAGGTATTCATTGGCAACTTCTGCTTGTCTTCCCCAAGCAGTTATTTCCACAAAACAGGGGGATTCCTTTTGTTCGCCCGTCTGCCGGTCGGTATATCGCTCATTCATAGCGAGTCCAAAATTTGTAACGGCAGTCCCGCTCGGAACATATTTCATTTCCGGGTCGCGTGTGAGGTTTCCCATCAGGATAACCTTGTTGTAACTTGCCATGGTTTCTCCTTTTTATCGTAGGCTCGGTTCTTTTATCGTCGCCTACGAGCCAAAAACCCATTTAAAATCTTGGATGATGCTTATTTCAGGCAGACTTTGTTGTATCTTCAGCCTTTGCATCATCATTTGTTGTATCTTCAGTTTCTGCGTTATCATCCGAGGTTGATTCTTTAACCCCGGCTGTCTCAGCGGTTAGTTCGGCTTTCAATTTATCAATATCATCCTCGTATTGGACGACCATATACCGTAAAATCGCTTCAATGACATGCAGGGATTGATTTAATTCCGCAACAAAACTCGGTACGCACTCAAAAATGTAGAGCACATAATAGCCTTCACTCCGTTTCCGGATAGGATAGGCGAGTCGTTTTTTCCCCCAGGGATCAACCTTCAGGAGAGTCCCGCCACTTTCGATGGTGCCCTTTATTTGGTTCGTAAGAGCCTCTGCTTCGTTTTCATCGTGGTCGGGTGTAATGATAAGCAGGAGTTCGTAAGGATTCAAATTTTCATGCCTCTCTTCGGACTGATGGCTCCACTGCTGTTGTCCTAAAAGCAGAGAGCAGAGATTAATTAAGTGAACCCCATCTGACATCTGTGAATCACCTTTGAATCAAGTGGGCGATTACAGGTTAGATGGAATTCCATTCGTTAATTTTAGTTAATATAATTATACCACATCCCAAACCCCATATCAACCAAAAATGCGATTTTTTACGAACACTCGGTTTTTAAAGAATGCGTTGATAGAAATTCATGATGTATTCGTTAGCAAAGGAAATTTAGGTTGGAAGCGTTACGTGCGCAGTTACATGCAACGGTAAGAAAAACGGACGTTTCGATGCAAGAACCTCTTCTCGAAGCCGTGCGGCTAATGTATCCACATTTACCTCTTCCGCGGTCGCAAGTCCATATTTTTCTAAGAGCGGAAGAAGACTCTGGAAGATAGTCGCCATGTATCGATAACCTGCCCAGGTTTCAGCGGCACCAATGGGGGATTCAAGATGCATCGTCGGTGGCGGCAAACCTGCGTCGACAAAAGCGCGATAAAGTCCGATGCCCATGTCAAGATGTGCTCCTGAATGTTCAAACACATCTAAAATCCATCCAATCAGTTGGTTGATGAGGGGCGTATCGGGGTGCAAAAACGCGGGATAGAGCGTGTATTCGGGTTCCTGAAACGCGGCAATACCGCCCGGCTTTAAATGTGTTATGAGTTTCGAGAACGCCTTCTCCGGATCCGCCATATACATCAACACAAACCGTCCAACAATAGCATCAAATTTGTCTGCAAAGCCCAGCATTCGCGCATCACCCGCAATAAATTCTACGTTCCGCATAGCAGCATCGGCCGCTCGTTGGCGCGCAGTGTCAAGAATTGATGGATTGACATCTACACCAATAACCTGTCCTGCCGGTCCGACGAGTTCAGCGAGGGTAAGGGTAACATCACCAGCACCGCTACCGATTTCAAGCACCCGCATCCCATCCGTTATACCGGCTCGCTTACAGAGATGTTGTGTCGACGCTCCATAGATTCTTGATTGCTCAATGAGCCGCGTTGTTTCGTGTGAGGTCCGCCCTAACGTATAGTTAGCATCACGCGGTGAAACATGGAAGTTACCTGAGTTATTTTTCGCCATGTGTGGAACCATCTATGCCGTTAGAGATGCATACGCAGTTATATGCGGTGGCAACATCATCGGTCGTTTCGATGCCGCGACTTCCGCCTGTATCCGCTTTGCCAACGTGTCAACATTTAACTCGTCGGCTGTGGCAATACCATAAGCTTCCAGCAAGGGGACGAGGCTTCGAAAACTGTTGGCGAGATACGCAAACCCGGGCCAGTCCTCAGGGCCCCCCATGGGTGCCTCAAAATGTAAGGTAGGCTCAGGTAAACCAGCATCAACAAAGGCTTTGTAAAGTCCCATCCCCATCTCGAGATGGGCACCGGAACTTTCAAAGACTTCGCGCGCCCATTGAATCAACTGATTTACCAAAGGTGTATCTGAATGTAACGCAGCAAGATAAGGCGTGAACTCAACTTCCTGAAAAGCGACAATTCCACCGGGACGTAGACGTGTTGCCAAATGCCTGAGTGCCGCTGCTGGATCCGCCATATACATCAAGACGAGTCTACCGACAACCGCATCAAAATCGTCAGGAAGTTCAAGCGTTCGGGCATCACCCGCGATGAATTCGATGTTTGAAAAATCAGATGTATCTGCCCGGGAGTGCGCGGTTTTAAGAATGTCAGCGTTGACATCAACACCGACAACCTGCCCTTCAGGACCAATCAGTTCAGCAAGCGTAAGTGCCACATCCCCAGCGCCGCTCCCGACATCAAGGACTTTCATACCTTCGCCAATACCGCTCCTCAAAAAAAAACGCCGCGTTACATCATCATAGAGTTGTGATTGCCTGATTAAACGTTCTGTTTCTTCCGAGCTGCGTCCCATTGTATATTCTGCATCTCTGCTTTGAGAGGTCATGCGAAATCTGCCTTTTGAAAAATGAAAAGAGGCGCGCCGATACAGCGCGCCCCGTCGTGCACATACAAATATTAGCCGCTAAAAACTATAACCAACCTTGGTATACCAGAATGCGCCACCAAACCCATAGGGGCTATACTCACCAAAGGGTCTACCAACGATTCTGGCAGGAAACTCTTCAAGAGCAAAGGGTAGGCCAGGCGGTCCATCTGCCCAAGTAATATTATCTGGTTCAGTATTGAGGACATTATTCACGCCAATCGTGATGCCCAAGTTCTCAACAACTGCATAATTGACTTCAAGGTCCACCAGAAATGCCCCACCGTATTCTTGTGCACCGACAGCATTTTCGTACCAGGGGCCATAGTAATTGACTCGTCCCAATACACCGAGACTATCGCCGATAGCTTGTGTGAGTGCCACATTGCCGCGCTGGCGTGGAACCCCTTCCTGTATTAGGTTGATACGGACCTCGTTGAGAATGTCCGGATTGTAATCGGTTACTTCGGTGATAGTACGGTTGTAAGCAACGCTCAGCGCGCCTTCCAGAACCGGGACTGTGAGAATTACGTCAAACCCTTGGGTGCTCGTTTCGAACTCATTGGTAAAGAAACGGAATTCTTGTAGGTTTCCAGCACTTGTAATGCCTTCAGCCACGAGTTGTTGAATCTGCGCTTCTGTAATATCTTCCCCGCGGTTGAAATCCCTTGAGGGAGCCAATCGATCCTCCACCTTGATATTGAAATAGTCAACGGTAAGGTTAGCAATCGCATGACTGACAACGCCTCCGACCGTGAAGTTCTTTGACTTCTCCGGTTCGAGAGCTTTACCACCGACCAGACTTGCGGCACCGTGTGTAGAAGGAATCGTCCCTTTATTGACGAGCGTATTGTTTTCACCGAATTCAGTTGTGACGTTAAAGGCATTCTGCTGTCCTGGTGTGGGCGCTCTGAAACCGGTGCTGTAACTACCGCGCACTCTCAAGTCAGCACCCATATCCATAGAAGCAAATTCTTTAAGCGTATCAGCAATGCCGTAATTCGTTGCGATTTTGTAGTTAATCGTGCTCCCAAAATCATCGAAGTACTCACCTCGGACAGCAGCACTAATCGTCCAAAAATGAAGCGGATTCAACTGACTTTCTAAATAACCAGCAAAGTTAGATCTAGTCCAACTTCCCTCGGCAATATCACTAAAACCGGGGAATCCATTAGAGCCAGAACTAAATCCCTGGCTTGCCAAGGGTCCAATTTCCCAAGACTCAATCTGTCCTGCCACGATCTGGAAGGTTTCTGTCCGATATTCTGTACCAGCGGCGAGGAATACCATGTCGTGTAGTGGATAGGTCAGATCAAGGTTAATATTGGTATCCGCTTGAATATAGTCGCCTGGGTCAAATTCAGTCGGCGTGTCGGGGCCAAGTGAAGCGTTAACCGTATTTCTAATAAAGAAGTCAGAAGCGTGCCGTCCATAAGAGGCACTCAAATCCCATCCCAAATTCTCAGCGACTGTGCCTTTGAACCCAATAAGCAGGGATGCATCTTGCGTATTCCCACCGAAACGGGGGGTAAACCCGCCGGGAAAGAGTTCTTGGAATGTGAATAGATTCGGGTCAGAAAAAACCTGTTGCAAGGCAGCAGCATCTGGAACGTTGTTGGTTATGGGGATATCGTCAGCATCGTGAGGTGACAACTCGGTGAACTCTTGCCCAGCAGCCTCCGCTGTCGCCTTTCTGGATTCCCACTCTGCCATCTCCGCTGTCAAACCCCGCAAATTCCCTACGAGCAACGTCTCGCCACCACTATTACTAAACACGGCACCTCGTGTATTCGGATTTCGGAAGTAGAATCCGCCCTCAACTTCTTTCTGTGCGTAGTTCGCGTGCCCGTAGAATTTAACATTGTCGGCGATGCTTGCACCGTAGTTCGCGAAAAGTTTGATGTCGTTTCTAATAATAGGGTGTCCCCAGGGTTGGGCGGGGTCAGCGACATCTGTGTTCCCAGCACTGATAAGCGCAGCGGCATCATCTCGCTGTATAGAACGATCTGTCTCATTCATGCCACCGTATTCTACACTCAGATTCGTCCAGAGATCCTCTTGTCCCAAACCGATATTCCCTGCAAGCGCGTATGAGAGACCGTCACCGGCCTGGTAAATACCGGGTTTGATTTCGAAAGAACCACCTTCATAACTATCTTTGAGTTGGAGGTTCATGACTCCCGCGATCGCATCGGACCCGTATTGCGCCGATGCCCCGTCTCTCAACACCTCCACCTGCTTTAGAGCAATAGAAGGGATAGGAGAAAGATCAGCACCCTGTGCGCCATCGGACAACCCATTTCCGAGCCAAGCAATCACAGAGGCCCGGTGGCGACGCTTACCGTTAACCAGCAGTAACGTATGATCCGGTGCCAATCCGCGCAGATTCGCTGGACGGACGACAGTAGCGGCATCAGCGATCGGCTGTGCGTTAACATTGTAAGACGGTACCAAGTTCCTTAACAGGTCAGGGAGATCTGCGGTCCCCTGTTTTACAAAGTCTTCACTCGGTAAAACATCAATGGGTACCGCAGATTCAAGAACCGAACGCGGTTCTGCACGTGTACCAACCACAACCATCTCTTCAAGCGTTATCACGTCTTGTTCAGATGTTGTTTCGCTTGATTCCATATCGGTATCTTGTGCTATCGCTATAGACACCGAATTTATAAAAAATGCCAAAATAATATGTGTCAAAAGCAGAGCTATTTTAAAATCAAGTACGACTTTCATGAATGAAATTCCTTCTTTTTTAAAGATTTAGAAACTGTATCCGACCTTCGCATACCAGAATGCTCCATCAAACCCAAACGGACTGAACTGCCCGTATTTGTTGCCGATTGTATTAGCAGCATTCGGATTTTCATCGGGATAGGTATTCAGGATATTTCTTCCACCGACAGTGAGTGCCACTCCGGACCCCACGGTGTAAGTGGTTTCCAAGTCAAAAATAACCTTTCCAGTATACGTTTGGTCATCCTCAGAATCATACCAATTGCTGAAATAACTGGCGCGTCCAAGCACCCCCCACGCATCCGTTATGGATTGAAGGAGAGTCAAATTCGCGCGATGTTCGGGTAAGTTTTCTTCCAATTCCTTAATGCGAAGATCGTCCAGCGTTTCAGGATTGTGATCAGTAACCGTGGTTGACGTGAAGTTATACACGGCAATGAGACTGCCATTGGGTATCGGTGCCGTCACGACAGCGTCGATCCCTTGGGTTGTCGTATCGAAATCGTTGGTAAAGAACCGGAATTCCTCCAGATTCGCAGCACTGGTTACGCCTCCAGCGATGAGATCCGCCTTCTGAGTGTCAGTCAGAGCGAAGTCCTGTGACAGAGATAACCGGTTTTTCATCCGAATATCAAAAAAGTCCATCGTGAAGTTTACGTCAAGAATTTCGACGGTAAATCCACCTGTGAAGTTATTTGATGTTTCAGGGTCAAGCGAGTTATCTTCCTTGCCTGTCACAACGCCCACTGCAGGGTTGGTGGAAGGAATCGTTCCGTTATTGACGAGGTCATTCTTCTCAAAATTGAATTCAGTGGTAATATTGAAAGCGTTTTGCTGACCGGGTGTCGGTGCGCGGAATCCACTACTATAACTTCCCCGCAACCGCATGGTTTCCGTGATTTTGTAGTTCGCAGCGGCTTTGTAGTTCAGGGTGCTACCGAAATCCTCAAAGTTCTCACCACGTACCGCAAGAGCTATCAACAGCGGATCAATCGGTCTGATTTCACTTTCCAGATAGGCGGCAACGTTATAACGGTACCATGTGCCTGCCGCAACCGGGCTGAACCCTGAAAATCCGTTGGAGGCAGCAGTGAAGCCTTGCACAGCAAGAGGTCCGATCTGATGCGACTCGCGCTCTCCCTCTATGATTTCAAATCCTTCGTTCCGATATTCCAAACCGGAAGCGAGGAACACCAGGTCGTGCAAGGGATATGTTACATCAAAGTTCAGGTTGTAATCCGTCTGGATATAGTCACCCGGATCAAAATACGTCGGTGTATCTGGTCCGAGGGAGGCATTGACGGTGTTAAAGATAAAGAAATCGGCGTGATGCCGTCCAAAAGAGCCACTCAGATCCCACGTTAAGTCCTTATCTAACGTGTCTTTGAGTGCGGTGCCCTTAACGCCAACGACGATGGAACTATCCCAAGTGAACGCGCCAAATCTGGGTGTGAAGCCTCCCGGGAAAATCTCCTGGAATGTGAATAGGTTCGGGTCACTCTTGACCGCTTGCAACTGTGCGGGATCAGGAACGTGGTTGGTTATGGGGATATCGTCAGCATCGTGAGGTGACAACTCGGTGAACTCTTGCCCAGCAGCCTCTGCTGCCTGCTTTCGGGCTTCCCATTCCGCCATCTCGTTTGTCAAACCCCGCAAATCTCCCACGAGCAATGTCTTCCCACCGGTCTTGCTAAACACGCCACTGCGAGTATTTGGGTTCCGGAAATAGAAACCGCCTTCAACCCGCTTGCGGGCATAGTTGGCATGGCCATAGAAATCGATGTCATCTGTGAGGGTAGCACCGTAGTTAGCAAAGAATTTGAAGTCATTCTCCACAATCGGTTGTCCCCAGATTTGCGCTGGGTCTTTCACACTGAAATTGCCTGCGTCAACCAAGTTCTGTGCGTCAGTACGTTGGACAGAGCGAATAGTGGGATCTGCTCCACCGTATTCAAAGCTGAGGCTACTCCACGCGTCTGGATTCCCTAAACCGATATTCCCTGCGACGGCAAACTGTCGACCGTCGCCGTATTGGTAGATACCGGGTTTGAATTCAAACGAACCGCCTTCGTGGTTGTCTTTCAATTGGAAGTTCATCACACCAGCAATGGCATCAGAACCGTATTGTGCGGAGGCACCATCTCGCAGCACTTCAACCTGTTTCAGTGCGATTGCCGGAATAGGTGACAGGTCGGGTCTTGTGAACCATCAGACAAACCGTTCCCGAGCCAGTGAATCACTGCGGCACGGTGTCTACGTTTGTTATTAACCAGCACTAGCGTATGGTCTGGTGCAAGCCCGCGTAAATTCGCTGGACGGACCACCGTTGACGCATCACTAATCGGCTGTGTATTGATGTTATAAGACGGAACCAAAGATCTCAGCAAATCCGGTAGATCTGCGCCACCCTGTTTCGCAAAGGATTCGTTTGACACAATATCGATCGGGACTGCCGAATCCAAAACAGAGCGCGGCTGCGCACGGGTACCCACGACAACGAGGCTCTCAAGTCTCACAGGAGTCTCGCTTTGAGATACCTCTTCAGACGCTTCAGCTTCGTCCACGGCCGCTGCTTCCTCTGCTTGTTCGGAGTGTTCATCAGCCATAACCGTCATAAACGCGCACATTGAAATACCCATAAGGACACTGAGTGCGAAGACAACTAATTTGATATATCTACTGTGACACATGTAATCCTCCCTCCAATTTAATATAAACGCCAAACCTTGAAAATTGCTGCTATATAACAAAGCACAAAAATGTAGTTGGCAAGCCACGCTTCCTCTATAAGGTGTGCTATAATTCCCGCGTATTCAATAGAGATATAATATCACAAATTTTCACTTTAGTCAATTTTCCAAGCATAGAAGAAATTAGTATTAACAAGGTATCAGAAGATTACTATAACCTGAAGCACAGGATGTCGCCAATATCAAACGAAGGCGGGAATATTACCCAGCAGAGTCCATTGAGGATACTATTCAGATGGATAAGTATTTCTAAAATCTACCATAAATACTAAAACTGCATCACGTTTCCGCTAATTCAGAAGTCAAGTTTCCCAACTCTTGCCTTTTCCTCATCCACACATGCCAACAGAATCAGTCCCACGATAAAGAAAATCATCAGTGAAATAATCGCAAAACGTGCGCTGCCTGTGACCTGCTCGATAAAACCGAACGTTACCGGTCCCCAAATAGACGAGAATTTACTAAAGACAGAATAGAATCCGTAAAACTCCGCACTTGCCTGCTCTGGAATCATAGCGCCATAGAAGGAACGACTCAACGCCTGTGTCCCACCCAGCACGACACCTACAACCATTCCTAAAATAAAGAATTCCGTTGCGGTATGGATGAAATAGCCGTAGGTAACAACCCCACTCCATAAAACTAAGGCGAACATCACAGAACGTTTCGCACCGATACGGTTTGCGAGTTGACTGAATATCAACGCACCGCCTATCGCAACGATTTGCACCAGCAGAAGTGTCACCATGAGTGCCGTCGTCGATAGCCCTAATTCTTCAGTGCCGTAAATTGTCGCCATACTCGTAACAGTGTGGATGCCGTCATTGTAAATCATATAAGCGACAAGGAAAAGGGTGAGATGCTTAAAGTGTCCGACTCTTTTCGCTGTTGAAATCGTCCGACTGATACCGAGGGTGAGATAAGCAAAGATTTTCGGTCGATTCCGGTATGCTTCTGGAAGTTCGTAAGGTGTTTTAACTTCCTTTAGATACTTCATTGTCAGCAGCGTCCAGCCTGCCCACCAAATCCCTGTCATTGCCATCCCGATACGCGCCGCAATCGTTATGCTAACACCTACTGTCTCGTGCATAGCGACAAGCCCAAGGGCGATACCAAATTGGAGCGAACCCCCGACATATCCAAACGCATATCCCTTGGCAGAGACAGAATCCAATTTATCCTCAGAGGCAATCTGTGGCAAAAACGCATCATAGAAGACATTTGCACCAACAAAACAGACCTGTGTACCGATAAACAGCACGATAGTCAATCCTATATCGCCAGACCCGCAAAAATAGAGCATCGTTGCGAAGAGACTGCCCATATACGCAAACCCCATGAGGAATCTTTTCTTCGCCGAAGAGAAATCAGCAACGGCACCGAGTACAGGTGCGAAAAGAAATACAAGGAATGCCGCGGTCCCCAACATATAGCCCCACAATGCTGTAGCACTCATATTCATGCCGAGGATGTTCACACCGGCTTCCCCGACAACAGCCTGAGCGAAATAATTGGGTAGCAATGCGACAGCAGCAGTCGTGATGTAAGCGGAATTCGCCCAATCGTACATGCACCAACCGAAGATTGTTTTTTTGTCGTCTTTCATGAGTGTCCTGTCTGCAAAACGCTGGGGTTGGAATGTTTCCTGCATTTTCCCACATTTTCGGCAGAAAATCAACAAGATTCTTTAGAACGGTCGGAGTCATTCAGTTTTAAGAAATTATAGAGTTTCTCGTCCTTTTTGCAGGTGTTGCCGTGGTAAGGAAACCACACCAACCGGGCTTGTGGGTCCAAAATTGGACTAAAAAAACCGAGAACTGAATGGCTCTGTTAGAAGGGTTGGAAACTGTTAGCGGTCAGCAATCAGTAGGCATCGCGAGTAAAACTTGCTCCTACACCAAGCATGGAGACGCGGAAGGACAGAGGGTCAAGAAAATAATCTATGGTAACCCAAGTTGCCAGTTCTGTAGCATCACCTGTTAGGTTGTGTATCTTCGCACGCAGGAGACTAACAGTTTCCTACGCTACAAAACGCTGCGGACCCTGAAGGTTTTTCACTGGAAAATAGCAGATGCATCTCTAAAATTGTGTCCGTAGCAACTTGAGTTATAGTATCAAAATGAGTTGAAAAATAAAAGAAAAAGATTAAAATTAGTTTTGAGTAATTAACATAAACTGTTTATAGACGAAGAAAGATCAAATAGAAAATGGCGTGAAATCATAACACCCGAATGGTCGCTTGCCATTTTAATCCATGTAATTATTCTGGAAATACTTTATGTATTTTCCCTGTTGAGGTCTAAGGGAGAAAGCCTGAACACTCTCGTCTTAAATACAAGCGCGGCATTACCAATTTTTACACTCTTAGCAGTAACGCTTACGGAAATCTGGGAGGCTTCCTGGGAGGTTATCATGTTAGTCAAAAGGATTCTCGAAAAACGTGAGGAGAAAAACTTCAGAGAGCCCGTTTAGAAGGGGCGAAGCAAAAGCATGCAGAGTGGGTAGAATGGGCTAAAAATGGAAGAGATAAACCTCAGCCAAAACCCCCTAAAGACCCTGAAAATAATTAGGTTTAACCCACCATTCACTTTGCAGGACCCAGAACCCGCATAATGAATTGAAGCAGTGAGAGCATGAAAATTCCACGCTCCCACTGCTCTTCTTCATAGAGGTTAATCAAGGTCAAAGCGATCGAGGTTCATAACCTTGTTCCACGCCGTTACGAAGTCCTGTACAAACGCCTCTTGAGCATCATCACACGCGTAGACTTCCGCAATGGCTCGGAGCTGAGAACTTGAGCCGAATACGAGATCAGCGCGGGTCCCCATCCACTTAACCTCACCTGTCGAGCGATCGCGCCCCTCAAACACATTTTCAGATGTAGAGGAGAGTAACCACTCGGTGTTCATATCAAGCAGGTTGACGAAGAAATCAGTCGTCAACATCTCAGGTCGCTTGGTGAAGATACCGAATCCGGACTCACAAACGTTTGTACCCAAAACGCGCAAGCCGCCGACGAGAACGGTCATCTCAGGAGCGGTGAGCGTCAACATGTGCGCCCGATCCACCAGCAGCACTTCGGCTGTCCCGTGGTGCCCATTTTCGAGGTAGTTGCGAAATCCATCGGCGATAGGTTCAAGCACAGCAAACGACTCTACATCGGTTTGCTCCTGCAATGCGTCTGTGCGTCCTGGAGTGAAGGGAACCTGTACATCAATACCAGCCTTCTTCGCAGCTGCTTCGACGGCTGCACACCCTGCCAGCACGATCAGATCAGCGAGTGAGACTCGCTTCCCACCGGACTGAGATCCGTTAAATTCCTCTTGAATCTCCGCCAGCGTCTGAAGCACCGTCGCCAATTCGGACGGTTTGTTGACTTCCCAATCCTTCTGTGGCGCGAGGCGAATGCGTGCCCCGTTAGCACCACCACGTTTGTCGGTACCGCGGAACGTTGCCGCAGATGCCCAAGCAGTCGAGACCAGTTCGGAAATGGAGAGTCCTGATTCGAGGATTTTGCCCTTGAGGGCAGCAATGTCTGGGTCTGTAATCAACTCATGATCAACGTCCGGGACAGGGTCTTGCCACAACTGCGGTTCGTCAGGAACTAAGGGACCGAGACACCGTGTGCGGGGTCCCATATCACGGTGAGTCAGTTTGTACCACGCCTTTGCAAAGGCATCTGCGAACTCCGCCGGGTTCTCGTAGAAGCGTCTGGAAATCTTCTCATAGACTGGATCCGCTTTCAGAGACAGATCGGTCGTGAGCATCATCGGAGCATGCTTCTTCGAGGGATCGTGAGCGTCCGGCACGGTGCCCTGTGCAGATTCATCCTTCGGAGTCCACTGCCACGCACCCCCTGGACCTTTCACTAATTCCCATTCGTAGTTGAACAGGTTCTCAAAGAAATTGTTGTCCCACTTGGTCGGTGCAACAGTCCATGCCCCCTCCAACCCACTGGTGATCGTGTGGACACCCTTGCCGCTGCCAAAGGTGTTCTTCCAACCAAGTCCCTGCTCTTCAATAGAGGCACCTTCGGGTTCGGGACCGACATACTCGTCCGCATCAGCAGCACCATGCGTTTTGCCAAACGTATGTCCGCCAGCAATGAGGGCGACTGTTTCCTCGTCGTTCATTGCCATGCGAAGGAACGTCTCTCTGATGTCTCTCGCTGCGGCGATCGGATCCGGGTTAGCATTTGGTCCCTGCGGATTCACATAGATTAAACCCATCTGAACGGCACCGAGAGGATTCTCCAGTTCCCTGTCGCCGGTATAGCGCTCGTCCCCCAGCCACGTGGTCTCGGATCCCCAATAGATGTCCTCTTCAGGCTCCCAGACATCCTCCCGTCCACCAGCGAATCCGAGGGTCTTGAAACCCATCGACTCTAAGGCGCAGTTCCCTGCGAAGATTATCAGATCCGCCCAGGAGAGTGCTTTGCCGTACTTCTGCTTAACGGGCCAGAGCAGCCGGACTGCCTTGTCAAGGCTCGCGTTGTCGGGCCAACTGTTGAGGGGTGCAAAGCGGAGTGTGCCAGACGCACCGCCGCCGCGCCCGTCGCCGATGCGGTATGTACCTGCACTGTGCCACGCCATCCGAATGAAGAGTGGTCCATAGTGACCATAGTCGGCGGGCCACCACTCTTGCGACGTTGTCATTACCTTGTAGACATCCTGCTTCACTGCTTCCAGATCGAGTGTCTTGAACGCCTCGGCGTAGTTGAAATCCTCACCCATCGGATCGGATGCTGGTGGGTTCTGGTGAAGCATCTTCAGGTTCAACTGATTCGGCCACCACTGTTGGTTCGCTATGGTGCCCCGTGCATGAGAGTTGTGCATCACCGGGCATTTACTTTCCTTGCTCATATTTGCTCCAATCGTGTTCTATATTTTTCCAATCTGTTCTTTGACGTACTCTCCCTAAGTGCTTGTTTGAAAACCCAAATAGGTCTCTAAAAGTTGTCATTTTACGGATAAATACCTTAAAAAAATTAGTTGATTCTGCCTCTAAAATGACAAAAGCGTCCCATTTTGTCTACTTCTAAAACAGACACTAAGCACTCTGAATCGGAGATTTACATCACTATTCCTTTAACGCAGGTTGCCACAACAAATTTCGGACGTTTCAATAAGGTTTTCAGGCATTTCCTCACTCCGTAGGGGTGATATTGCTTCGCAGTGAGCATAGAAAACAGTATATCCAGGTCCACCACACTTTCTTCGACTTGCTATGTCAAATAGCGGACAACTTACGCTCCTTTAATGTATTATACATCAACACTACCAAGAATGACAAGTTTTAAGTGAAAAGTCAATTGGGGGATAGAAATCAGGAAACATTCCGACAAAAGAACTGAATAGGTCTGGAAGTCGTCCAGATTAGACCGGCAAAATTTCGATGAATATGGTATAATAGACAAAAATTTAAGATAAACACGGAGGGTACTTTTCTGACTTTGGACACCATGGATTATCTATGTAGATGGCTATCAATTTCAATTCTACTTCTCCTTTATATGAGTGTTGGCACGCATGCCGAAACTGACGAACTACGGGCAGAGGCGAGTCGCACCTATCAGAGCATCGAAATCGACGGGGAACTTTCAGAGGCTGATTGGCAGAAAGCAACACCTATCCGTCAATTTACACAATTTGAACCCAGTGCAGGGGAACCGCTGACCGAAGCAACAGAGGTTCGGATCCTTTACGATGACAGACACATCTATTTCGGTTTCGTCTGCAGCGAACCTGAACGTTCCAAGATTATTGCTAATAAGATGCGCCGCGATACGATGCTGTGGGACCAAGACAACGTCTTTGTGCTGTTGGATACCTATAATGACCGGCGGAGTGGGTTCTTCTTCCGAGTCAATCCGCTCGGTGCGCGGGAAGACGTTGCGCTCATGGATAGCGGCGATAGCCGAAATGAGAACTGGAATGCGGTTTGGGACAGTCAGGCAAAAATTAATGGCGATAACTGGACGACAGGAATCGCGATTCCGTTCAGTCAGCTGAGATTCAAGGACGAAGAAGCACTAACATGGGGCTTGAACCTTGGACGGACAATCCGGAAAAATCAGGAAGAGGGCACATGGTCACCCGTGCCACCCGCTTACACCTATCTGGCACGTTATCGGACAACACACTTAGGAACGCTCACTGGTTTATCTGGGATCTCACAACGTCGGAATATTGAGTTTCTACCCTACCTCCTCCCTGGGGTCGCTCGGACAGAATCGGATGGGACCGTTGGCGTGCTTGATTTCGGGGGGGATATGAAGGTGAGCGTCACTTCAAATCTAACTGCCGATTTAACTGTCAACACAGACTTCGCACAGGTCGAGGCGGATCGAGAACAAGCGAATTTAACACGGTTTAGCCTCTTTTTCCCAGAGAAACGTCAATTCTTTTTGGAAGGTGCGGGCTTATTCGATTTTGGTATCCCACGTACGAGTTTCAATGCGCCGCCACCGCTCCTCCTTTTCTATAGCCGCCGCATCGGTATTGAAGAAGGACACGCTATCCCGATTATGACAGGCGGGAAGGTTACAGGTAAGGTGGGAGGCTTCGGTGTAGGATTGCTCAATGTTCTCACGGATAAGCACGCTGCAGATGCTACGGAAAGCTTAGACGCAGTCGATGTTAGCAGGACAAACTACTCCGTTCTGCGTATCAAGCGCGATCTTTTCACAGGATCGAGCCTCGGTATGATCGCAGTCAACAAGCAAGGTCTCGATGCACACAATCGCGCGACCGGCGTTGATTTTATCTATCGTCCCACGGGCGAGATGAATTTTAGAGGACTCTGGGCACGCACCTTTGAACCGAGCGAAATTAGCACGCAAACCCCTCCGGGGAACAATATCTCACCCAATGAAACCCTCACAGGAAATGCCAATGCCCTATACTTCGGCGGAAACTGGCAGAGTGAAGTCGCACGAGTGAATGCCTCCTACACAGACATCGGTGATGACTTCAACCCCGAAGTCGGTTACGTCTATCGGACAGGCAGCCGGTGGTTGCGGAGCGAAATGCGAGCTACACCTTATCTCCATTGGAACGGACTCCGTAGACTATGGGCTGGCCCGGAGATTGACATCATCCTCAATTCAGACAACCAATTAGAAACGCGAACCTTTATCTGGAGTACGTGGCTTGAATTGGAAACGAACGGTTGGGGAGGTCTTCGAATTCACCGAAATTTTGAGAATCTTACCGAGGACTTTGAAATACGAGAAGGAATTATCATTCCGAGAGGCAAATACAGTTACAATAACTACAACCTCATGCTCAACGCTGAAGGCAAAGTCTTTAACGGACGTTTCGGGTTCAATGTTGGAGATTTCTATAACGGCACCCGGCGCGGATTCGACCTTCGGTTAGATCTTCGGTTCGGTGGACGCTTCAGTTTGGAGCCGCGATACGAGTTTAACCGTATCACGTTACCAGAAGGTTCATTTGACACGAACGTCTTCGGAGGACGTATTGGTTATTCCTTTTCCACCGATCTCTTTACGAA
Source organism: Candidatus Poribacteria bacterium (assembly GCA_007571305.1). Taxonomy (GTDB): domain Bacteria; phylum Poribacteria; class WGA-4E; order WGA-4E; family WGA-3G; genus WGA-3G. Next base: position 17,891 of record RKRR01000037.1, read on the forward strand.
ACTTTTTGTACAATGGAACAGTGATCGGAGTCTGGTTACCACAAACTTCTTAATCAATTACATATATCAACCGGGTAGTGATTTCTATTTCGTTTTCAACCAAACGTATGGAACAGACAGTATCACATCAGGGTTGCTGGATACCACCTTGGTTGGCAAAGTAACCTATTGGTGGAATCCCTGATGTTTTTCGACCTATCCACCAGAAAACTGTCGCCCGAAATGGATCTGGATTTATGCGATCGCGTTTGAGACGGTTTTCGAGTGCCCAACTTAAAATTAGCACCAAAATTGTAGTCTGAAACGAAGTGGAAAACGGCTCTACGGAAAGGGCGTTAAACCACAAACTCATCCGCAACGAACCGCAAGGAAAGTTTAAAGAATGAAGATTGTTGATGTGAAAACTTATCTCGTTGATGTACCTCCACCACACTGGGGTGGAAGGCGTTGGATTTTCGTCAAATTGATAACCGATGATGGCATCGAAGGTATCGGTGAATGTACCTATCATACACAATTGAACCATGTCGTTATCGAACTCATCAAAGACTGGGGAGAACGCTACCTGATTGGCGTAGATCCGTTTCGGATTGAAAGGATATGGTCCACCCTTTATGAGGGACCGTGTGTCCGGCATTCAGGACCACTGACCAGTCCAGCGATGAGTGCGATTGAGATGGCGTGTTGGGACATTGTCGGAAAAGCCTTGAACCAACCGATTTACAATCTGTTAGGGGGTATGTTCCACGAGAAACTGCGTGCCTATTCGTATCTGTTGCAATGGCGACGCGGCGACTCTCCAGAAAAAACAGGGGAACTTGCCCTGTCTTACGTCGAAAAAGGTTTTACCGCTGTCAAGTTTGACCCGGTCGATCCGAATACCGCGGATAGGTTGGAAACGCTCGACTACGCAGAGAGCGTCATCCGAGGAATTCGCGATGCTGTAGGCGATAGGTGTGATATTCTGATTGGCACACACGGACAGTTCAACACAAATAGCGCAATCCGTTTCGCAAAACGCGTCGAGCCTTACGATCCGCTCTGGTTCGAGGAACCGTTACCACCAGAGAACATCAAAGAAATGGCACGCGTCGCGCAATCAACAAGTATCCCAATTGCGACGGGAGAACGGTTGTTAACGAAATATGAGTTCGTGGATCTGTTGGAACAACAAGCGGCATCTATCCTGCAGATGGATTTGACAATCACAGGCGGTATCCTTGAAGCGAAGAAGATCGCATCAATGGGCGAGGCACATTATGCCCAAATAGCACCACATCTGTATGGGGGTCCAATCGGAGGTGCTGCGAATATTCAACTGGATGTCTGTAGCCCGAATTTTCTGATCCAAGAGGGTATCCATACCTGGGACGGCTTCCATGCAGATATTCTCAAGGAGCCGTTGCAGTGGGAAGATGGCTACATCATTCCATCAACGAAACCAGGACTCGGTATTGAATTGAACGAGGCAGTTTTAGAGAAGCATTCCATCACCGTTTAAGGTATCGTGTTCCATCCATTTTGAATTTTTTTAAGGTAGGTTTGTAGTAGTGCGATTCATCGCACGTTCGTAGGTCAAAAACGGAAGTCTATGAATAATTTCCCTACTACAAATCCAAGTTGCCAGTTCTGTAGCATCACCTGTTAGGGTGTGCATCTTAAGCACGCAGGAGACCGACAGTGGACACTACAGAGTGCTGCGGATCCTGAGCGTTTTTCAATGAAACATAGCAGATAAACCTCTAAAATTGTGTCCATAGCAACTTGGGTTACTACAAACCAAAACAGACATCTACAATTTGAAAGTGGATACAGCAGTAGACACAAAAAGTCGAATTATCTGAATTGTTTCCACCGAAATGGGTTAAAAGGAACGAGTGAACGGAATATCGCTCATATAGGTTGTTTCTTTGCGCGCAATCGTCAAACGGCATGGCGTTAGGAACCACCGATATTTAGGAATAACACAGATAGAGATATACCCCATGTACTTAGTCTGTTATTCATGCAGGCGCGGCTATCGCGTCCACCAAGGAAGCATTGGCTTTGTTGAGAAAAAGACCTGCTCAAATGGGCATGTCCATGACATACGATGCCGGTGTGGTCAGAAGATATATGCTGTCCAACGCGTAGATTCAACACGTTGGAAGTCTATTGACCGCAAAGACCCGTGGAAGTATCCAGACCAACGTACGCCTGGCAAGTAAGACGGAGGTATAATAGAAGGAATGGAAACCGCAGAGACACCAACGGGTACGCTCGACCCGATACCCAATTTAGTTGAAGAAACACTCGAAAAATTAGACATCCGTCCAGAACATATCCGATTTGCTGTGCAAAGCGATGTGAGTTCAACCGGCAACTTCGGTGAAGAATGGTTTGTGCTAACGGACACCGCGATCTTTACTGTGACAGGCGAAGGTGAAGTGCCTCACTATATCCCCTATAAGAGTGTGCTTGGCATTCGCGCCGAGATCGTCGTAGATGCTGGAATATTAGTGCTGGAAACTGAAGATGGGACGGTCGATCTCATCCGGTACTCCAACGGCTGTGCGGCGAAGTTCGGGTTTGTTGCTCGATTCATCGGTGACGAAATAGAATTTCGGGACGGCAAACGGGAGGAGGCACCAATATGGGACTACAAACCGGAGGAACAATTCTGTCAATCCTGTGGTTTACCGTTGCCAGATGAGTTTTCGCCTTGCCCAGCATGCACCAAAAAACACAAGGTGATGTTACGGATTTTGTCCTACATACGACCGTATCGTGGTAGAGCAATCCTTTTCATGCTCTTCGTGGTTCTTGGAACTCTCATCTCCTTAGCACCGCCATATTTCTCTCGCATCATGATTGACGATATCCTGATGTCGAGTGATATCGATACTGCCGCCTCGGAAGCATCGAGAACATGGTTAGGAGATATTTTCCGCAATATCCAATCGGCAGCGTTAGCTTTGTCCATTGCTGTAGGCACCTTATTAGCTATACAAATCATCCGTGAAATTTTCACAATTTTTCGGTTACGTTTAGGGGCTTGGCTGACGTTCCGCGTCGCGGCGAACATCCGAGCTCACGTTTATCAACACTTGCATAACTTATCCATTCGATTTTTTGACAAACGGAAAACCGGAACGGTCATCTCACATATCACAGAGGATAGTGAACGACTCCAGGATTTCATGTTAGAGGGACTCTCGTTTCTCGCAGTAGAACTGTTGCTCTTCTTCGGAATTGGAGGGGTGCTCTTCCTCATGAACTGGAAACTGGCATGCTTCATTTTAATCCCGATTCCGATAATCGTCTTCGGGGCAGGTTGGTTCTGGAAAAAAGTGCGAAGCCTTTGGCACCGCGCGTGGCGCCGTCGCTCAAAATTGTTCGATGTTGTCAACGATTCGGTCTCCGGTATTCGGGTTGTTCGTGCCTTCGGACAACAACGGAGTGAAGTCAATCGATTCGCCGACGCGAATGTAGACGCACGAGATTACGAAACCCATGCCGAGATGATTTGGGCAACCTACTATCCACCGCTGATGTTCGCTGTCCAGTTGGGAACGCTCATCGTTTGGTACGTTGGAGGTCTCAACATTATCGGTGGGACAATGTCGTTCGGGACCTTGGTGGCTTTCCACGCATACCTCGGCATGTTCTATGAACCGTTGCGCTATATCAGTCCACTGATTAACTGGGCTTCCCGTTCGATGACAGCAGCAGAACGGCTTTTTGAGGTCATCGACTCACAGCCGGAACAGTTGGACGATGGCAACCTCAAAACAATGCCAAATATCACCGGAGAAGTCAAATTCCACAATATGACGTTCGGTTACGATTCGCACAAACCGGTGCTTCGGGACATTAACCTCCACGTGAAACCGGGGGAGATGATTGGACTCGTTGGGCATTCGGGGGCAGGGAAATCTACACTCATTAATTTGATCTGTCGGTTTTATACGCCGGACTCCGGACGTTTAGAGATCGATGGCGAAGACATCAAGGAGATTGATCTCAAGGACTTACGAAGACAGATTGGTGTCGTGTTACAAGAACCGTATCTGTTCAGTGGGACTATCGCCGAAAACATCTCCTATGCGCACCCCGATGCGACTATGGAGGATATTATCACAGCGGCGAAAGCGGCAAATGCCCACGAATTCATCGTCAAGTTCCCTGATGGATACGATACAGAAGTGGGTGAACGTGGTGGGCGCCTGTCTGGCGGCGAACGACAACGCATCTCCATCGCACGGGCGATCTTGCACAACCCTCGGATCCTCATCCTTGATGAAGCCACGTCATCCGTGGATGTGGAAACTGAAAAGAAAATCCAGCAAGCGATCGACAGGCTTGTGCAGAACCGGACGACATTCGCGATTGCCCACCGGCTCTCGACACTTCGCAATGCCGATCGGCTTTTCGTGATTGAAAAAGGAAAAGGCGTTGAATGCGGCTCTCATGAGGAACTCATGGAACAAAAGGGTATCTATTACAAACTCGTAGAAACCCAGCGCGAAGCTGCCAATGTCCGCGCAGCAGCACAAGCAGTGGAGAGGTAGATATGCAGAACGAAAATATAGAAAAACACGATACTCTCGCCGCGGCCCCCACAGTGAATCCGGTGCTGCCTGAATCAGATGACTTCACGCCCCGCTACTTGGATGCCGCCGAACTTACGTTTACGCGTTCTGAGGTTGGAACGGCGCGGCTTGAAATTCGGGAGGAAGCCTGCTATCTACGCGTAATCACCCGAAGGCTCATGCCACTTAGCAACCCGGATGGTTATATTTCGCTCGCAGCAGATGAGGATACCGAAATCGGGATCCTCGTGAACCCCTCGGAACTCACGCAGGAGAGCCAGAAAATCCTGCAGGAAGAGTTGGATAAACGGTATTTCACGCCAACGATCCAACAGGTTTACCGGGTGAAAGAGCAATTTGGTATCCATGAATGGGAAGTTAAAACGGAGCGAGGACGTGTAAAGTTCTCTGTGCGTGGGTTGAATCAGAACATCAAGCAGGTCCCCCCTGCGCGACTTTTTGTAACAGATGTCCGTGGGAATCGATACGATATTCCGGATTATCGGGAGTTAGATGAACAGAGTTATCAGCAGATTCAACGGCATCTCTAAGGATACCAAGGACAAGGTTTTCTAACTATGGCTCCTTGGATCGCTGCGTCCGTTGTTCTTGCGGGTTTCTGGTCAATCTGCAACTGATCCAATATAGCATCAAAACCCAGGTGTCCGGTAACGTTGGCGCAGGCGACTCGAACACGGAAACTTTGATTTCCCAGTCATTTTCGGTGCGAAGATGCACAACCTAACAGGTTATGCTACAAGATGGCAACTTAGGTTTTAAAATATGAAACAGAGACGTTTTCATGCAGCCATCGCTTCAATCGGGTTGCACCTGTTCTTTGTTATAATTGCGGCACTGCTGTTTTCAGGACACAGAGATCTAAATAAAGACGCGTTTGAGGCAACAATCGTTACACTCAACCCTTCAAAGACGGATATAGAAATCCGACCGACCCGACGTGTTGTCTCGAACACGCCGCTGTTAAGGGAAACCCGCATACCGACACAGACATCGCGGATAAACCAACTGTCGAGAAGCGAAACGAAAGTTGCTCGACACATACCACCGTTGGATGTTGAAACCGATATGCTAAATCCTACAGAAGTTGTGGTGGCACCCACACTGCCGAATAGGGAGACACTCAATCCCTCATCTGTTCATTCATCTATTATCCCTGGCGAAGAGGTACCTGTAATTGAAAAAGGTGCCTCTTCTGCTGTTCAGAGTAGGGGAACCGGCACAACTCAAACAGGACTATCAGAATTCCTGGATGGATCCTTACCGACAAACAATTTGGGAGATGGGTTAGATACTGCCTTTCGGGACCTCGTGAAGATACCGAAAGAGAAATTGGGGGGTATCCTTGAAGGGACAGGCACTGAGATTCGAGGGCATATTCGCTTAATCCGACTTAAACATTCGCTTTCGGATTGGTGGCAGGACCCAACCGCTATCCCCGCACTCATCAAGTGGTTGGAGGCACAGACCCCAATTCGAGCAGATATGGATTTCGCCGGCGGTGCGCTACGGCTCACCGATCCGCAGGTTATGGATGCTCCGCTCATCATTATGACAGGGCACGATAAAGATATTACTGTTGGGCGCGGGCTTGCGAAAGAGGGTCCGTTGCAGACGGGTTTCACACCAGCAGAACGCGCCGCACTTCGGAAATACATCGTTGAAAAGGGTGGCATGCTATTTTTCGATGATTGCGGTTTCAATGGGCTATTCGCTCACATCGTCGCTGATGAACTCAAACAGATTTTCCCAGAGTATCCGCTTGAGATTCTTCCCCACGAGCACGAGTTGTATAGCATCCATTACAATCTGCCGAACCCCCCCACAGGCGGCGATGTGTTCTGGGGAAATGAGAACAATGCACAACCTACACAGTTCCGTTACCAAAAAGGGATTATCATTGACGATCGGTTAGCAGTGGTCTACAATCGCAAGGATTACTTGTGCGCGATGGAAACCGCAGAGATTGAGAGTCGCACGATGTTACGACTCCGACGTTCTACGGATGTCTATCGGTTTATGTCAAACCTGCTGATTTATGCGCTGAAATATGGCGGTAATACGGATAGGACAGGGTATACGGAATAGGTTATCGCCTCAGTTCCATATCTTCTATCAGAACGATACTATAGCCGATACGATTGAAGAAAACATTTGTGTCGGGTACTTGCTCCGGATCGGCTTGCATTGCGGTTGCGACAACCTCGTTGTGAACGGCAACACTGTTCGCGCCATCGCCATAAGGCTCAGTGTCAATTTGGGAAAGGCGAGTGGGGTTTGCTGGGTTATTGATATCCAGAACGTCAATATTCCCGGAATTCGTATTCACAACATAGAGACGTTGTGTGTTGGGATCATGTGCGCCGATTTTCGCGGCGGATTCAAAGATGAATTCGCTTTCGTAAGTGCCGATCGGTCGGACGCTGATTTTGGCAACCGCTATTGAACTGAGAACAATTAGAGATAGGCAGAGAACGAATAGGGCTCTGCCTGCTATTTTCCACATAATGTATCTGCTCCTCGCGATTATTTGAATTGAGAGCCGTATGCCTTATATAGAAGTGTTGTTGCAGAGCCGTTTCAAGGATGTGGATTTTTTGCAAAGGATCCTGTAAGGGAATATTGTCTAGATTTCCGAGACCTGAATTGTTCGGGAATATTTATGTTTCCTGTTAAAAACGTTCGGTTGATTCACCAAACCATACCTCGATCAGAAAAGTAACATTGAACATCAGACATAATCCGCTCAAATGACGTTGCTATAAACGTGTTCTCACGATGTTTGGAGGACCTTAAGCGAAATAAATACGCACTGAATCCAGTTGCTGATTTTTCACGAAATTGGGCTATCCAATTGTCCAAATGCGTATGGAACGGTGTGTTGATCATGTACGGTTCGAGAAATTCAAGATCATCTATCGTTAACACTGTAAGAGGCATAATTTCAAGGTGTTTTTTTAAATCGTTATGCTTCACCATGCCTTGGAATTCCGAATTCAAAAACCAGTTCATGAGAAGAGCCGAGAATATCCGATCGGAAAGGACTAGCACAGGATAAATCTTTTTCACTTTGAGAATATCTATCCCTTCAACTTTTCGTCTCTGTTTTTTATTCGTGTGACCTAACGTTTGAATTGCCTCCCATAGCTGTGCAATGCCTTTTTCCTCAATAATCTTCTTCTTTAACTCTCCGCGTAGCTTGTGGAAATCACCACTAAACTTAGACCCGGCAGATAGGAGAGGAGCTTTGCATTCTAATAGGATGAGAGTATTTTCACCACAGACTATAATATCGATGCATTCTGTTTCTGCTTTCCGCACGTATCGAGGGTTAACAAGACAACTTTCCATACAAGGATTTTGGGCATCAATTCCACGTTTAATAATTGACGCAGCGTAATCTTCAAAAACCTCCCCCCTCAAACGAATGATTTCTTGCCCACGGTCTTTTTTTTCTTTTTCCAATTGATTGAGAAGAATCCAAAAAACGCCCGTTTGCAGTTTCTCTAAAAGGAAATAGGTGTCAATACAACAGATTTGATTTTCTATTTTTAGTAGTGGATACTCACGCCATAATCGAAATTCGTTAGGCAAAGAAGGGAGTTCTTGAATTTTTCGCGAGAGCTCATCAATTGAAATACAAGCATGTTGGAACAACTTCTCGTATAAAGGCATAAGAACATTCGATGGTTTGGTCCCAATGAATAGCACCTCGCCTTTAAGGATTTCCTGAGGTGAGAAACTTCTGACTACGGCCACTATACTCAAAATAAGATATTGGTAATCTAATAGTCTTAGACCTGTTGCCTGATAGAAAATTCCATCTACGTCAATATTTGAGGATACTTCCCGCAGACGGTGTAAGAATTTGGTAGATCGAACTATTAAATTTCGAATGTAATACTGAGGCGAAGTATTAATGGCGTATTCCATCAGGGGAATGGCTTTCGCCAGCAAATCTGTTCTGTTTCCATCCTCAGGTGGGACTTTAGAAGCAGAAAATTCGATGTCAAACAACTCATTAGCGATCAGATAGCATCTTGCTAATTCATTTCTTGATTCAATTGTTGTATCAGGTGAACGTATGGAATGTAAATTAGCAACGCGGGCATTTTCACTCATCAAGTGCAGCGTTGCTTGCCTACTGAAAATGAAATGTCCCTCCAAATCTTTCCAAACTATTTCATCACGCAAAAGGCGAGAACAGAAATGATTTTGAAGAATATTATCGGCTGATGAAAGGTCATCGGTACATTGGAGAAAGAGATTGATTCTTGCTAAGGTTATCAAAAGATCCCTATAATTGAATGAACTTAGGACTCGCGTTAAATGTTCCCTTGAATCTGGAAAGCCTACTTGGCTTGCTATGAGAAACTTTGCAATGACCATATTTCCAGTATCTATAAAATCACGTTGGTTCATATTCATAACCCTATCATCAATTTTATTTATTATTATTTTCCTGTCCGGATTCCTTAAAAAGTTCATCCAGAAAGTCTAAAACTTTCCCCATCCGCTGCTCTCGTGCATGTAACGTTTCTTGCTCATGAACTAGGGCACTTAGTGCTTCACGAAAGAAGAAGTAGTTCACTTCGCCTGCTTTTAACAGTAAGCGGGATTCTACCTCGCCAAGGGCTTCTGTAAGTTCTTTGTAAAGTCCGCGTATTTTTTGAATGTCCAAATCCTTGAAGCGTTTCTCAAGCAAATCTTCAACCTGCTTATCAGGGACGGTTCGTCTGATCCACACTCCGGTTGAAAATTGAGTAAATTGAACATTGAAGAATTTTTCGATTGCTTTATCTTCAAGTCCTTGGTCGTGAGTCCTATGGAATCCTGCGATAAAAATTTCATCACCAGGTTCACGCTCCAAAGATAGACTGATCCTCAAAGCTATACTTCTATCTACTGAATTGAGGCAAATTATTTTCAGAATGTAGGGATTTCCATCGCCCGAATAAAACTCATAATTAGACACAAGAAATTCAATCCTCATGCGTGCACCATACTCCGATATCTTCATTTTAGCATTAAGAGATGCAGGATTCTTGAGAGGAGTTGTATTAAATCTGAAATCCTCAGAAATGTTGCTTTGTTCTCTGTTATAACTGAAGAACTCTAATCTTTTCAAACTGCTGTCAAGCACCTTACAATGTTGAACAAGTTTATAGTCTTTGCTAACGGCAGCTACTGGTATACGGACGCTGTTCATAGGATTAACTTCATCTCCAAGATCAGATTCGCCTAAGGGGTCCCGTGCTATAAGGGCTAAGTACTTATTTACACCAGGCCCGATCTTAAATTCTGAACTCGTGAAAGTAGGAATTTTCGGACGAAGGTCCCCGATAGTTCCCTCCCATTCTGTCGCATCTCGACCATGCCAACTTCCGTTCCATATTTTCTTGCTACGCATCAGATAGTACTCCGATCAGAACACATAACTCTTGTGTTCTCTAGTAGTGTCAATTTGCCTGTTGCAAAGTAGGATACCAAATATCTTTAGGACTTACGCAGTAGCTTAGACCTGTGTTATACTTTTTGATTATGAGGATACACAACCTTTCAAAACAAAGACACTCGTTATTATCGGAGTATTGC
>RKRR01000010.1 GCA_007571305.1 Candidatus Poribacteria bacterium
CACATAACTTCAGAGTTCATACGACACTATAAATGTCCAAGTCATTACGGAATCTACTATAAACGCTTTTCTTCTCTGGAAAAGCGGATTATTGTAGCAGAAACTGTGAGTTTATGCTATATTTTCCGAAAGGACCTACGGGTGAACCTTTTTCAAGCTCACGTTAACTCGTTGATCTTAACTATTTCTCCAATATTTATTGAAGAAATAAAACTAACTCTGAAAAAAGGAGGGGTTATTTATCTCCATAGACTAAAGTCTTGAGAGGAATGACCGAAGAATCTAATGAAAAAAGTGTATCAGTTCACGCTTGCAATAGCGACTATCTTTGTGCTGATTGTGAGCAGTTCCCATCTTGTATTTGCACAGAAGCACAAAGTCAATATCAAAGGCGGCCCGATACCAGAGAAGAACTGGCGCGACGAAGCCGCCGCCGCACAGTTGGGCGAGAACCACGCTGATGTTAAAGATTGGATCAGTCTGTGGTACGGACCCGATGGAAACTATGAAAACAATGGAAGTTTCCAAGTTTCCGGGACGAGAGACCTTATCGACGAAGGCACCAACGGTAAACTGACAGAACCCAAACTTTCGACGGTCGAAGGTTTGAAACTGACGCAGACCGTTAAAATGGCTTGGGCTAAGAAGCATGGCGGTACCCGAGAGTGGGATGTCTTTGAACTTGAAGTCGCAAATCAAGATAATATGAATAGAGATGGGCCCGCCGATAACATCGATACGTATGTTATGTGTGTGATTAACGCACCCAAGGACATGAAGTCCGTGATGTCACCCGCACACGATGATTGGGCACAGATTTGGATCAATGGCGATAAATGGTACAACGATCGGACCTGGACAGGGGGCGCACAGATAGTGCACTACAATATCGAGGTCCAGTTGACGAAAGGCGCGAATGTTGTGCTTTACCGGTGTGGGGAATCCGGTGGTGCTGCATACCTCAATTTGCACTTTGACTCAGACACCCACCGGCTATGCAAAATCTACCCAGACAAGGCGAAAGACCAGAAGAGCTTCTTCAATGAAGTTCGTGGTGTTCTTGCAGTCGATCCTACCGGAAAGGCGACAAGCACCTGGGCAGATATTAAGCAAAACCGTTAGTTAACCAAAGTCCTTGTCTACTCTTTTCAGACAAGGACTTTTTCTCACAACCGACCTTTGGCAAGCCTGTACTGAGGAATCTCTGAATCCCGCTCTTAATGTCCCTAATAAGGGAACTTAGGGGTTATATCCCTAAAAATCGCCTCTTTTTGCGTGAATCTATTGCTTTTTTGCTCAATTTGTGTCCGCTTTGGACCTCTAATATTCTTTTCAAACTGGCGTTACGGCAATTCAATAGATAATGTTGTCAAAAATTCGTCGGCTACGCGGCGGTTGTAAACGCGTGCTGAAATGACCGAGCCGTAGATGTTGCCGACATAGAAAATACCACTGAGTGTGCCAAGCGTCCACCCCTTCACCGATGAAAGTCCATCTCTCTGGAAACCTTCGTAAGCCTGCCAACCTGTTAAACCAACAATGAATAGAGAAGTGAAAGCATCGCTGACCCTGCCTGTATAGAGCCGCCCGGCTCCGGGCACGATCGTAGAGAGAACCCCAGATAAAAATGGACTGCGAGTAGGTAGATCCGCTCCTTTCTCTGCGTAACTGTGATACACTACCGCCTTTTGGCTGACCGAATCCACCTCCGATCCCTGCAACGTTTTGAAAACTTGACCCGCTTCGGACCACTGTTTCTGCATCAGATAAGAAAGTCCAATCAATTGCTCGGCTTCAGCGTGTTGTCGTGCATTCGTTATGTGTGGCAGTACCTCATGAAGAAATCCCACAGATTGCTCAAACTGATCATGGAGAAAATAGGTGGCACCGATCTGATAGTATGCTTGACTTGTAAATCGACCCTCGGGGTATGCCCGTAAAAGCACCTGAAAATTCTGGATGGCCTGCTCTGTTTGACCAGCAAAACGATAGCAGAGGGCAATTCTATAGCGCGTCTCTTCACTTTTTCCTGGTTGATAAAAGAGATAACGTTGATATTCACCTACAGCGCGGAGATAGTCGCCTTGTTCATACAGAAAATCGGCGAATTTACGGACGTTTTCAGGAGCGTAGTAGTCAATGGGTTCTTCAGAATCTACAGAGGACAAAAGTGTAGTAGTGAAAAAAATTATGAACAGGAATTTGAGGCTTTGCGTGGTGTTCATATAACTCGTAGGTGTTTTGGCTTGGGTGCTTCTGCTCTGCTGAATGGAGTGAAATCCTACTTCAGACAATATTTATTCCTTAGGGACGATGCAGTTAGAAACTGCACCTACCAGAGAGTATAGTTTGAAACAGGGTCGATGTACTTTCCTGTCATGCTGTCTCTATGATAATGCTGCGACTGTGAGCCGTTACACCGGAGGAGCCTATCAGCAGTCAGCAATATCCCCCGTGCTACACCGTACTCCCGTATGCATGCCATACCGAAGCGAGAACACGTTGGCTGGAAATTACACGCCGGACTGTCTTGACTGGAGATGAATTTCTGATACAACCGTATGAGTCCCGTAGCAGCGAGATTGAGTTCCGAAGTCTCCCAGGGATGAAAGCGGATAACCTCTTGTGGCTTCAGTATCGTAACGGGATTAACTTTTCGGATGAATGCAAGGTCAGTCGCTTCACCCGAAAACGCGGACGAAACGAAGATAACGGCAGACAAACAGGACATACAGAAAAGAACGAGACGATTTACCATTTGATCTCCTTCACCACTACGGATTCAGGAATAGTGAAATTGAGTATGGGATTTAGTGGATCCGCGTTTACCTGCGGATTGCTATAGACAACCTGTTCGCGTTGGAGTACTTCGGATTTCTCGTCATACGTACTGGAAGTAACCATCATCGGAATATAGTTCATACCGACTTTGCTGTGGTTCTGGTAGTGCGATCTGGCGATGATATGTCCTTTCGAATTCTTGACCTCGGTAGAGATAAGTCTGTCGTCCTGCATACCCAAGATAATAGTGCCGAGTTGATCTTTCGCTTTCTGAGGCGGACTCCAATAACTATAGAGCACCTCGTCTACGATATCGTGCTTTTCCAAAGTATATCCCATCACTGTCAATCCATGCTCCGCTTGCGTAGACTGAACGATGGATTCAACAAACGGGAGCGGAATCCGCCCTTTCGCAATAAATCGGAACGCTTGTTTCTGATCTGGGTAATAAACTTCTAATGCCTTGTCATTCACAACCATTATCTGCTTGAGGGGATCACTGACCTCAACGACCACTCGCATCGCTTTTGCGTCGTAATGGAGGGTGCCAGTGATCTGCTCCGTTTTATCATTCTCAGTTAACGCACGTGTAAAATCGAGGGAGAGTGTCTTGAACGGGGCAGCATAGAGCGCACCGGTGTAAAATAGGACGAACAGAAACATTATGGAGACGGAAGGAATTTTATGCATCTGATTCTTTATGATAGTGTAATGGCAGCTTTCTAACACTACCATCACATTGAATTTACTACTCGCCTCTAAAATGAGGTGCCCAGATGCATGTTGATACGACAACGCCACCGATACACCCTAAAACAGCAGATCTTACTTGAATCCGTCGGGTTTTTGCATGGTAGGCATTTGCATAAACAAGAACATATTTTGGTGATTTTCCGAGTAGCCGTGATGCAGGCGGCGTTGGCTCATAGAGAACAGCACCAAGGAGTCCAACCGAACCCAACACACAATTACCAACGACACCTAAAAGAAAGGTGCCACCAATCCACAACAGCTGCTTGGAATCCGCTTCCGCATCACGTTCAGCAGCGACTCTGGCTTCAAGTTCCCATGAATCTTCTTGCGCGACGGTGGCAAAAGGCATAATGAAAGTTAACACTGCTATAAAAAACACTAAAACATGAAATGTTGTATCTATTTTCACTTGATTTCTCCTGAGTGGATTACAAATTTAACAGGACTTACGCAATTTTGACCATAGGGCGTTTTGTGAGAGGGAGACCTGAAAAAACACAAGTGTTCTCGTGGCACACCCTCACAGGTGATGCTATAAAAGAGCAGGATGTGTAAGTAAAAGTCTAAGTTCTGCTCTAGCTTTATATTTCCGAATTGTACTGTAATTATACTCTACTCACAACAAACTTTCAATCTTTTCAGTGGATTCGCAAGAGCGGCAACTTCCACTGCTGAGCTGCATAGTGAACATACCTTATATAACGCCCTGTGATAGACTGTGTTGACATTATCTGGGAACGAATTGAATCCGCCAAGAAGAAATAACACGAGAGTCAGGAGAGATGTCGCACTTTTAGGGCGAAAGAATGGGGAGGAAACGTTTTTTACAAACCTCTCAGGACAGTTGGGTTAAAAAGTCTAAATTAAGGGGCTACTTGGGTATGCCCAAAGCGATTAGGATGCACTCGTTTCGATTGAGGGCTGAGTGAAGAGCGATGCCTGCCGTAGAAGCTCAGGGTTTTTAAAAGCATCATCAGGCGCGCCATCGAAAATCACCTTACCCTCGCGCAATAAAAGGACACGATCAGCATATTTCAAGGTAAGTTCTGTGTCGTGCGTTGCGAAAATAAGGGTTTTATTTTCACGTCGGATATCATCACAGAGCTCATCCATCAACTGGTGGAGGTGTTGAGCGTCTTGACCGGTCGTGGGTTCATCAAGGAGGAAAAGATCAGGGTGTAGTGAAAAGGTTGCCGCGACAGCAACCCGTTGACGCTGTCCTCGAGATAACGAATAGGGGGCTTCCATGTCGAGATCCTGTAAGTCAAATCGCTCAAGTGTTCCATCAACTCTATTTTCAAGAGTCTGTGCAGGGAATTTGAGATTTTTGGGACCGAATGCGACCTCATCGCGAACCGTCTCCGCTTGTAGCAACAGGTCTGGGTCTTGAAAAACGATACCGACTTTACCGGCTAACTGATGAAGTTTCGGACGACTGGACGACTTCCCGGCAATGACCACCTCCCCTGCTGTAGGACGCAACAATCCCGCGACGAGATGAATCAAGGTCGTTTTACCAGAACCGTTCGCGCCCATAATCGCAAGCACTTCCCCACGCGGCACCTCGCATGAGATTGAATGCACCGCATCCTCAACGGTGCTCGGGTAACTGAATTGGAGTTCACGGAGGCTGAGTAGAGAGGTCTGAGGTGTTGTTTCGTAAGTGCTTTTTTCGGATACATCTGAGAGGGTAGATGAAGGGACATCTGCTGAGGGTTCCTCGGTTTTCGGCATCTGCACACCTAAATGCCGATACGGAGTGAGATCCTGAAACGCCTCCGCTTCGGGCAGATCCAGACAGAGTCGTCCTTCATTCATTAACCATACACGATCACACAACGGAGCAACTTCCTGAGTTCGGTGGGTTGCCAAAATCACTGTTATCCCTAATTCCTTATTCAACTGTGTGACAATGGTGAGAATATCGTGAGCTCCACACGGATCAAGATGGCTCGTTGGTTCATCTAACAGCAGGACTTGTGGTTGCATCGCACAGACAGCGGCAAGAGCAACGCGCTGTTTTTGACCCCCAGAAAGCGATGAGATCTCCCGTGATGCAAAATCTCGGAGTCCGACCTGTTTCAAGGCAAGGACAATCCGTTCCTTAATCTCTTGGGGAGGGAAACCGAGATTTTCGAGTCCAAAGGCAATTTCGTCTTCAACTCGCGTGCAAAAGAGTTGATCGTTGGGATTTTGGAAGAGGAGAGCGACCTGTTGACACGTAGTAGCCAACGGCTGTGCTGCAATGTCTTTACCCTTAAAACGGACCCTTCCGGTGCGTGTTCCTGCCGAAACATGTGGAATCAAACCGTTCAGTGTCCGTAGTAAAGTGGACTTACCGCATCCTGTTGGACCCGTCAGTAACACAAATGCCCCGGGAGGCACACGCGTTGTAATACCGCGCAGCGTCGGGGCTTCACGACTCGGATAGGTAAAACCGAGATTCTCTATCTCAATAGAGGCCATGGTCTGGCTAACTTAATCCTTCAATCTGTACAGGGACAGATCCGAAGAGCTGCTCTAAATGTCGCTGGATGGAGTCACGAAAAGCGTCAAAAGATTCTTGGACGTTGTGTTTGAAATCGTCATGGAGTTGCTCATGTTGGGCACGAACACGGGTGAAGAGATTGTGGATATACGTCTGAAGTTCACCGAGTCTCTCAGTCTGCGCCTTTGTGAAAGTGCTGACAGTCTCTTTAAAAGCATTGAGTTCCGCCTCCAAGTACTCCTTGAACACCGATTTCTGAAAACCGGCGAGTGCACTGTGTGCGGCGTATCGGAAATCCTCGTGAATCGAATCGTATTCCTTTCTCACGCGGGCAAAGAGCTGCCTCGAATAGTTCTGAATTTCGCCCATCCGATTATCCTGCGCGTATGCGAACTGTGAAATCTCCGCTTTAAACGTATCCATTTCGTGATCCAAAAAGTTCCTGAAATCTTCAACAGCAATCGTATGACGCGTCGTCTTCTCCAAGTGGTAACCCATGACCGCCAATCGCACGGCTTCCGGGAACATATTCGGATAGTTTTTGAGTGCTTTCAGCAAAAATCGTGCGTACTCCAATCCCTGTCTGGAGAACATTTGCCGCTGGATTGATCGGGCAAATGCAAGCAATTCTTCCATCCGAATTGATCTCACATTGTGTGACGTACGCGGCATGTGCTCAAGCAACGTCAAACACCGCGCAAAATAATTCTTCAGGGTCGGGTCATAGAGCGTTGAAACAACCCGTCGATATTCCGCAAGCAGTTCATCGCGAGGCATTTCCGGTACGAAATTAAGGCTCATGTCGGTCTGATTTCCGCTGGACTCCCCAAGCAATCGATCTTCCTGTTTCAATCGGTGCCAAAGATCAGTCTCCTTCAAAGCCGTCAGCAAGCCAGCCATCGCCATTGGGATACCGGCTTCCTGAATAAACTTGATGTGTGAATCAAACTCCGTGTCACCATCAAGCCCGATAATAAATCCTCCCGTGACCTCCATCCCCTTGCTCTGTATCTTCCTAATTGCACGCAAGAGGTAACTCCCCGCCTCCTCCTCTTTGCTGGTATTCTGTCCTTTGGAGGTGCTGAGGAGTGCTTCATCATTAGGACTCTCAATGCCGAGGAATACCATGTTAAACCCTGCTTCACTCATTGCATCAAGCATCTCAGGGATCTCTACGAGGTTCACGCTGGCTTCAGTGAAGAGCGAAAAGGGGAATTGTCGTTTTTCCTGCCATTCCTTGACAGCGGGGAGTAAGCGCATCGCGTCGCGTTTGTTACCGATAAAGTTGTCATCAACAACAAACATCGCGCCATCCCAACCGAGTTTATAGAGCATCTCAAACTCAGCGAGCATCTGTTCATTGCTTTTGGTGCGCGGCACGCGACCGAACAACTTCGTAATGTCACAAAATTCACAATTGAAAGGACACCCACGTGAAAACTGGAGTGCCATTGACCCATAAGAATTGATATTGATAAGGTCATAACGTGGTGGAGGTGTCTTTGTAATATCCGGTTTCCGCTTTTCGCGATAGATCTCTTGTGCACAGCCACTTTCGAAATCGGTTAAGAACTCTTCAAAAACCTCCTCAACCTCACCAAAGAGAAAATGGTCAACCACAGCATCCGTTTCCTCTTTGATATTGTCATAATAGGAAGTCGGATGCGGGCCGCCCGCGATAATAGGTACTGAGGCTCGATTACAACGTTCGGCGACGTCATAAAGAGAGTCTTTTTGAACGATCATTGTCGAGGTTAGTGCTACGTCCGCCCACTCGAGATGCGCATCTGTCAAGGGTTCAATGTTCATATCAACGACTTTTAAGTCATAATTCTCGGGGAACATGCCAGCGATAGTCAACAATCCAAGCGGGGGCATCGATGATTTTTTACCGAGAAATTCTAAAGCGTACTGAAAACCCCAATAGGATGGCGGGAATTTCGGATAAACAAATAAGGCATTTGGCATAATATATATCTCCTTGCGGGCGTAACTTCCATGCCCATATTGCCAAAAATTTTTTCAATAATTTATAAATTGATCGATTCCTACCAATTAGGATACCATAATTTCAAATTTTTATCAAATTTTTTCTTCTTCACGAAGGTATTGTGTTAGTTGAAGATTGATTTCTCACAAAATTGGAATCAGGAGACAGTCTCTATTGAGGCACTGGTTTGTCAAAAGCCGAGTGTGCATGTTAAAATTATTTCCGATGGCAGATGGACTAGTCCAATGGAGCGGATAAATGTATAGATATCGACTTCCACAACTCATACTCTGTTTTAGCAGCGTCCTCTTTTCTCTCTTAAGCAATCCGCACACACTGTTGTATGGATCAGAAGATCTGCACCAAAACACTCGGTTAGAAGAGGTAACAACTCCAGATAATACAACAGAGGCAACAACACAATCACAGTACCGTATTCACCAACTCCGCTTCACTGGAAACGAACATTTGGATGAGAAAAAGTTGATAACTATATTCGGGTGGAACAAAGAAAAATCCTATTCCCGTGAAGAAATTATAGAAGGATTTGAACGGATCATAGCAGGATATCGGGACGAAGGGTATGTATTTGCAGAAATATCTTCCAACATCACAGGAACTTCTGGGACAGGACAGATCAACGGCGACACACTCGTGTCTCTCATAGTAGAAATTGTTGAAGGCAAACCGCTCAGCACTGGGGCGTTAACTTTGTCGGGAAATCAACACTTTTCAGTGGACGAAATTCGGGATCAACTCGGTATAAAGGAAGGTAACCTCTTTACACAGGTAGCACTGGAACAGGGAATTGAACGTATCCAAACTTTGTACAGTGAACACGGATACCCGAAAGTTGAGATTGAGCCTAAGAATATCCGACTTTTGCCAGAAACAGGCACCATCAACTTTGAGTTGAATATTCGGGAAGGCGCACAAGTCAGGATTGGTGAAGTCAAAGTCAGCGGACTCAAGAAAACGAAAACGAAGGTAGTCCTTCGGGAAATTCACATAAAACCGAACGACACGTTCAAACAGCGTGACATAGACACAAGTTATCGGCATCTGCGAAATTTGGGATACTTTTATCAAGTTAATCCAAACGTATTAGAAGCCGGTGAAACAGAAGATAGGATTAATTTCCACGCGCGAGTCACCGAAGCCCGAACAGGACAACTGAACGGGGTTGTCGGATACGCCCCACCAGACTCGGATACTGATGCTGCGCCGCAACTCACTGGCGTGTTTGAAGCTCGCGAAACGAACCTATTCGGCACAGGCAGACAGGTTAACTTCTATTGGAAATCCGGTCTGCTGGAGATCTTAAGGTTTGGCTATGCAGAGCCGTGGGTATTTGGCAAACCGCTCACCATCGGCATAGAATACGGGCAACTCAAACAACGGAATCTCGACCGAGGGCAACTCCAAAGTTTTCCTGATAATGCACCAGAAACCGTTTCTGAAGAACAATCAGGAAGCGTAAGTGCTACAACGAACTTCGGACGCATCTTTGAAGGGATTATGACGTTGGGATATAAACAGATTAACGTGCCAAACGTTGGTCCGCCTTCCGTAACAACCCCTACGTTTGATTTTCAAACCCCAACCTTTTCCGACCCACGCGCGACTTCACTCATCGAACCGACACCATATATCGGCACGAAATACAGTGTCACACTCCGACTAACACGGGATACTCGGGACTATTTCCTGAATCCGACACGCGGCCGGCGTGATAGTATCGCTGTTGAAGTGTCCCGGAGCGATTTTCGTCTCCGAAAAGCATGGCTCTCCCTACAGCAATATTTCCCAACATGGCGGAAACAGACGATTGCCGTTGAGCTCCATGGCGCCGCTGCATGGGGTGTTAATATCCCGCCAACCGAACTTTTCTATCTCGGCGGCGCGACCACCTTGCGCGGGTATGATGAAGACTGGTTTTCTGGACCGCGCCGTGTATATGCCAACCTCGAATACCGATTTCTTGTCGGGCCTGACTCCCAGATTTTCGTCTTTACTGATTTAGGTGCAGTAACCCTGATTGAAACCCCATCCGTTTTTGATACACTCCGAGTCGGCTACGGATTTGGGGCACGTCTTGAATCAAGGGGTGGTATCTTGCGAATCAATTATGGACTCGCGGCAGGAGACTCCCTATTGCGAGGAAAAATCCACGTTAATCTTGGTGCGGCGTTTTAGGTGCTTCCTTTTAATTTGCCAAGTGCGAAAATATGTTATAAAATTATATGGTGATATTAATAACGAATTTATTGTAGACCTCGTGCGCAGGCGAGAGGGAAAACAGAGCCTGCACTTATTAAGTAAGGAGACAGGGGCCACCCCCACCGAAAGGTAGGGATCTCTACCCCGAAGATATTAATGACCAAAAACAAGAAATTACAGAGTTGGGTCGAAGAAGCCGCCGCGCTTTGTCAACCCGATTCTATCTACTGGTGTGATGGCTCTGAAGAAGAAAACGACCGATTGTGCGAAGAATTAGTTCAAAAAGGGACCTTTGTTCGCTTGGATCCCGAAAAACGTCCAGGGAGTTACCTCGCGCGTTCCAATCCTGCCGATGTCGCACGTGTTGAAGACCGAACATTTATCTGCGCGAAAACCCCGCTCGAAGCGGGACCTACAAATAACTGGCACGATCCAGTTGAAATGAAAGATACCCTCAAAGGGCTTTTTAAGGGTTGCATGAAAGGCAGGACGATGTACGTTGTGCCGTTTAGCATGGGGCCACTCGGTTCACCTATTTCACACATCGGCGTTGAAATCAGCGATTCACCCTACGTCGTCGTCAACATGCGGATTATGACACGTATGGGGAATGCTGTGTTAGATGTCTTAGGCGAAGACGGGGACTTCGTGCCATGCTTACACTCTGTCGGTATGCCGCTTGAACCCGGACAAGATGATGTCGTCTGGCCCTGTGATCCGGATAACAAATATATCGTACATTTCCCCGACGAACGTTCCATCTGGTCCTACGGTAGCGGCTATGGTGGGAACGCGCTGCTCGGCAAAAAATGCTATGCTCTCCGTATCGCTTCTGTCATGGCGAAAAACGATGAATGGATGGCGGAACACATGCTCATCTTGGGATTAACGAGTCCAGAAGGCGAGAAGACCTACATCGCCGCAGCGTTCCCAAGTGCCTGTGGTAAGACGAACCTGGCAATGCTCACACCAACCATACCGGGTTGGAAAGCTGAGACTATCGGCGACGACATCGCATGGATGAAATTCGGGGAAGATGGAAGACTCTACGCGATCAATCCCGAAGCAGGTTTCTTTGGTGTTGCCCCCGGCACGTCAATGGATACTAACCCGAATGCGATGTATACGCTCTCATCAAACTCAATCTTCACGAATGCCGCCCTCACAGAAGATACCGATGTCTGGTGGGAAGAGATGAGCGAAGAGCCTCCCGAAACCCTTACAAGTTGGCTCGGTGAAAAGTGGAACCCGGGTGATGAAAAGACCGCGGCACATCCCAACGCCCGTTATACGACCCCCGCGGCGCAATGCCCAATTATCGATCCGAATTGGGAGAATCCGAACGGTGTCCCAATCTCAGCGATCCTTTTCGGTGGACGACGCGCCACTACTGTTCCACTCGTGTTTGAAGCGTTTGATTGGCAGCACGGCACCTTTATCGGCTCGATCGCTTCTTCCGAACGCACCGCTGCTGCTGCTGGTACAGTCGGTGAACTCCGACGCGATCCGATGGCTATGCTTCCATTCTGTGGTTACAATATGGGCGATTACTTCGCACACTGGTTGGAGATGGGTAAAAACACCGATGCCAGTAAATTGCCAAAGATTTTCTACGTCAATTGGTTCCGCAAAGATGAAGATGGCGGTTGGCTCTGGCCCGGCTTCGGTGAAAATAGCCGTGTCCTCAAGTGGATCGTGGAACGCGTCTCTGGCAACGGACAGGCAGTTGAAACACCGATCGGTTACCTGCCAACAGCTGGTGCTATTGATACCGGAGGATTAGACGTAACGGACGATCAGATGGCAGAGCTCCTAAACGTCAATGTTGAAGAATGGCTCAATGAAATTGAATCCATTCGGGAACATTACGCACGCTTCGAGGAAACCTTACCCGAAGCGTTATCCGATGAATTGGCAGCGTTAGAAGCGCGGCTTCGTGAAAAGCAGTAAAACCGACTGATTCATATCGTAGGGCGAGGCAATCCATGTCTTGCCCTATTGTGTTAATCTGAGGGCGGTTTATACAACAAGTAAATCAGAAATGTTTGACTCTGCCAGTAAAATATGATATTCTTAATTCTATCCTAATATCCCATTGACAACCGCGGTGATCTAAAAAACTCCCGATGTGTCCTCAGAATAACTTGACCACAGAAAAATGAACCGCTATACGTAGCAAGGAGAATCATAATTGTCAACAGAACCATGCCGTACAAGTCCTTCCCATGAGGAGGACATCATCCATCCACGCGTCCTGCCTTTCATAATGGTCCACTTTGCTTGTGTCGCTATTTTCTGGGTGGACGTTCAACCTATCGACTGGATTATATGTGGTGCATTGTATGTTATCCGCATGTTTGGCATTACTGCCGGATACCATCGTTATTTTTCCCACCGTTCCTACAAAACAAGCCGCGGATTCCAATTCTTTCTGGCATTTCTGGGGCAGACTTCAGCACAACGGGGCGCGCTTTGGTGGGCAGCGAAACATCGCGAACATCATAAACACTCCGACACAGAACTGGATATACATTCCCCGGTACAACGCGGGTTCTGGTATTCTCACGTGATTTGGATATTCTCCAAACGTGGGCGTACCGCAGATTACAGTACGATTAAGGACTTTCAGAAATATCCAGAGCTCGTTTGGCTTGATAAATGGGACAGATTACCGCCATTTATATTAGCCGTACTCGTTTGGATGGTTGCCGGGTGGTCAGGACTTATCGTCGGTTTTTTTATCAGTACAGTCATTCTTTTTCACGGGACCTTCACGATCAATTCCCTTTCCCATGTAATAGGCAAACAGTCGTACATCACAGGCGATAATTCTCGCAATAACCTGCTGCTGGCTCTCATTACATTAGGTGAAGGCTGGCATAACAATCATCACCACTTTCCGAGTGCTACGCCTCAAGGCTTTCATTGGTGGCAAATTGATGTTACGTACTATATTCTGAAAATTTTGTCCCTCTTTAAAATTGTTTGGGATCTACGGTTACCCCCCGCACATGTCGTTGAAGGTAAACGTAGAATCTCTCTAACAACCATTGAAAATGCCGCTCACCAACTCGCTGCGAGTTTTTCGATTGAACACATCGGTAAAACGGTTTTGCAAGCGTGGGCACATACTCCAAAGTTAGAAGAACTCCGTAAGCGTGCGCGCATCAGTCAAGCAGAGGTAGAAGCATTCCTTAAAGAGATGAAAATTCTTGAGTTGCCATCAATAGTGAATCTAAAACACCGAGCGCGAAAAATGTTCACTCATATTCCATCGTTAAATCCGATTGTTGAACGAGCAAATCAGATTCTCGTTCATGCTGTATCGGTATGGCTAATCCAGAAGGAGGTATACGATACGGGAGTTCGGACGTAGTGAATGTTGACGTAGATTGGGTTGCACTGAAGTGAAATCCAATTCTACCTTAAGGTTTAGACTGTTTTTTATCAAGAATTGGAATTGAGTTGTCCCAAATCCAAAGGTGGCACTTCGGGTTTGGGACATTTTCTTATTACCATTGACACTACTGGGAAAATATGATATTCTTAACTTGAATATGCGCTGATCTTAAGCATGAGCCTGAGCTCACAAAGGCTGATTGCATCTGACCCATTGCGTGCCATCAGAGACAGAATCTGCCCCATTTTGTGCAGTTAATTCTGAACACTCCCCAAAGAATCTAATCAGCGTGGGACTGGCCAGAGTGGCACAGGATTTGCTATAAAACCATAATGGAAGGAGTCCTCTCATGGAAACCGAAGAAAAATATCGTGTTGCCCCACCCGGGTTTACAGCAGAACAGTGGAAAACTTTTAACGAAGATGGCATCATTTTCATTGAAGACGCAATCTCCGAGACAGAGATCCAAACCTATATTGATGCGATAGACCGAGTTGCTGCTACCAGTCGAAAATATACGCCTGGTGGTTACCTTCACATGGAGAACATCGTTGAACGTGATCCTGTGTTCACAAATCTCATCGACCACGGGCGACACGTCGGTTATGCCTACGATCTGTTCGGGGAACTCCTCAAACTCCATCAGAGCCAGTTCTTCCTACGACCCTCCGGCGGCACACAGTACAATCAATGGCATCCAGATGGAGCCCGAGCCCTCCCTTACGGTGTATTTTCACCCAAATTGCCGTTGCAAATCAAAATTGGGTATTGGTTGACTGATCTACCGAGAGAAAAGATGGGCAACCTTGTTGTGTTACCTGGAAGCCATCGTCAGCAGTATATGGACGGCTACGATACACACAAGAGTATACCCGGGGAGAGGGTTGTCTGCCCCCGTAAAGGCACAATGACGGTGATGCACTCCAGCATCTGGCATCGTGTTGAATCGAACGAAAGCGATGTCGTGCGTTATAACATCTTTGTCGCCTACTGCCCATCTTGGGTTACACCAGCCGACCGATTCCATTCCTCACCCGAATGGTTGGAGACACTTAACCGTGAACAACGCATCATCATGCGGAGTTACAGCCATGCGTATCACAACGCCAAACCTCCTGCGTCTGAATTCCCACTTTTCCTCGAACGCGACACAGGTGTTGAAGCAGATACAGGTACGTATCAGGAGCACGTCCAATTACACCGCCGCAAACGACAGACAATGCCCGAGAGGCTTACCCTCTTGGCGGAAAACCATTAAGGACGAACTGTTCTTTAGGGATTGACGCGAACAAATTCAATAAACTGCTGAGGCTACTGAAAAATGAAGACATTATTCCTCAAGGACATGCGGTATCGCCAAGCGAGAGTCATCCTCACAGCACTCGGCATCACCGTCCTTATCTCATTGATACTGCTGTTAGGCGGTATCATGAACGGCATGCGAATCCAAGCACGACAATACGTAGAATCCACCGGTGCGGATGTCTGGATCTCCGCTGAAGGTTCCGGTGGCGCATTTATTGGGTTTTCCATGGTGGTTGAGGAATACATGGCATTTCTGAATTCAGGACCAGGCTTGGTGCCCGACTCTGCCTCGCCATTGGTTTTTGCGCAAGCCCGGCCGACCGTCCGTGGCAAATCCACCAAAGCAATCGTCGTTGGCTATAAATTGGGGCAACTCGGCGGACCCAAGAGCGTCCTTGAGGGCAGGATGTTCACTCGAAGTAATTTTGAAGATTATAGACCCGAGGACCCAATACCCTA
Organism: Candidatus Poribacteria bacterium; assembly: GCA_007571305.1. Classification (GTDB taxonomy): domain Bacteria; phylum Poribacteria; class WGA-4E; order WGA-4E; family WGA-3G; genus WGA-3G. The sequence goes on from RKRR01000010.1 coordinate 15,397, forward strand.
CGAAGTGGTCGTTGACGAGAAAATGGGATTGGAAATCGGAGAACAGATCACCCTCAGTAACGAAAAAGTGCGAGTTGTCGGAAAGGCGAAAAGCCTAATGTTTGTTTTGGATACTCCGTTGCTCTTTATGGATGTCCGTATTGCACAGAAACTTCTACTCGGCAACACACCGCATGTGAATATGATGATAGCCCAAACAAATAAAAGCGATCAACCTGCACAGATCGCTGCTGATTTAGATGCTTTAGAAACTATTGAAGTACGCACGTTAAAACAGACACTCAGGGACATCATTGCGTACTACGTTGACGAACCGATGAAGGCAGTGCAATTCCTACGGGTAATGTTATGGTTAGCGGCAGGCATTCTTGTCGGGATGATTACCTATGTGACAATGCTCGAAAAGACACAAGAAATCGGGGTACTAAAGGCTATCGGAGGTTCGAACGGTTATGTAATGAGCCTTCTCCTCAAACAAGTTGTCCTAATCTCCACTGTCGGGGTGCTCCTTGGGCTTATTCTGTCGTATGTATTCGCGGCGGCGGCGCCGATTTTCGTAGCGATTCACTTCGTCGAATCAATTATCGTCGCGTGCATCAGTTTCATTGTGTGTTGTGGTAGCGGGTATCTGGCAGCCCGTAAAGCGATCACGGTCGATCCGATGATAGCCTTCCGAGGAGAGATTTAAATGGCAGCAATTGTAGAGGGAAACGGTTTAACGAAAACATTCGGCACAGGTGACGCGAGCGTTGTCGCAGTTGATTCGGTTGATATCCGAATTGAAGAAAGTGAACTGGTGATGCTGATGGGGGACAGCGGTTGTGGGAAGACAACGCTTATCAGTCTCCTCGGCTGTATATTAACACCTGATGACGGGGATCTCCAAATTGATGGCAAACCGATTAACGCTGAAGTGCAAGATTTGAGCGTTATTCGTCGTGAAAAGATCGGATTTGTCTTTCAGCTGTTCCATTTACTACCCTATCTTACAGCACTTGAAAACGTGATGGTAGCCATGGATATTGCCCGAACAAAGACCGCCGAAGCAGAAAACCGAGCGACAGAATTACTCACACAGGTCGGCTTGAGTGAACGGCTTCACCACCGTCCTGCCCAACTCTCCGGTGGAGAGAAACAACGCGTCTCCTTTGCCCGCGCGCTCGCCAACCGCCCAAAAATCATCTTTGCCGATGAACCCACCGCCAATCTCGACAGTCGTCAGAGTGATAACCTCATGAATCTCATCCAAGAACTACGTCAAGAACACCAAACCACTATCGCTATTGTGACGCACCACGAAGGATTAAAAGAGAACGCCGATCGTGTTATCCAGATGAAAGATGGAAGGATCGTCGCTACATGAACAGAAATAACGGCATCGAATATTGCGGAGGAGGTGCCATTGCATCGATAATCGGAACGGTAATGCTTCTCTCTCTCCTACCGCCTTCCATCCTCGCCCAAGAAGATAAAGTTCTCACGAAACCGGAACAACCCGACTTCCTCACAAGCGGACTGTACGGCGGTGGTCTCACCTTCATTGACGGCAATGCCTACGTTCGACTGCAACTCCAACCGGATATCCCTCTCGGAAAAATAGGCATTGGGTTAGACTTAATCCTGCTCTATAATCCGTATGCAGAGGGCACCGAACCTCAAATCCTTCCTGAGGACGCTGAAACGTGGGACAGCCCAAGCACGTGGTTACGACTCGTCCGTTACGTTCGCTATGGTCAACCTTACGACCCCTTCCATTTTCGATTCGGGGAGTTGGACTACTTAACTATTGGACACGGTTCAATCATGTCCGGTTACTCTAACTACGACCGGCGAGGGTTACGCTTGAACCTTAGAAATTCTGAGAATCGTTTCGGCATTGAAACGATGATGAATGACATCGGTAATCCCACAATCTTCGGAGGACGCGGATTTTATCGTCCGTTTCAACGAGAAGAAAATAACAACTTACTGACGCGGTTTGAACTCGGTGCCACCTATCTCACAGACATCAATCCGAATTTGCAAGAAATAGGAGAAGCCCCCTTGAGTGCTGTCGGACTTGATGTTGGATTTCCAATTTTTGAGACAAGCACGTTCCGACTCGATATCTATGACGACATTGCCTTTCTCGATACATTATCCGAAGAAAACACACAGACAGAAATTGCGCTCACAGCAGAAAATCCCGTAACAACCGATCTTGCCTGGGGAAACGCTGTTGGTGTTGGATTCTCTTTCACCCAAACCCTCTTTAAAATAGAGTATCGCACGTTTGGCGAGGGTTACATCCCTTCCGTGTTCGATTACACCTATGAATCCGCGAAATCGGTATCCCCGAAACCAGACATGCCCCAATTTTTGGGCTTGGAAACAAACGCTGAACCGAGGCGCGGTTTTTTCTCACAGTTTATCTGGCATCCACTGCCACAAGTTCATTTTATGGGAACACTCGAGGATTATACGAATACCGAACCGAAACTCTATATAGGGATAACAGAATCGGGGTTAGTCCCACGTCTTGCGCTACGTGCATTCTATACAAAACGTGATATTGGCGAGAGTGGGGAGACGAGTTTTTTCGGGGATCTGTTTGACTTGGATGAAAAATCAGCATTCAGTGTAGAGGTTCGCTATGAAATTTTCCCTCCAGTTGTAACAGTTATTACCCGTGAATACCGATTCCGTCGCGTTGAAACAGCAGAGGGACTATCTCAATTTGAGCCGATTCATAAAACTTCGCTCATCGTAGGTGTCAGCACAGATTTTTAACGTTTGTGAGGAACTGCGGTTGAGGTTATTATAGGCTTATGTGTTAATTTTTTCTGCTGAGAGAAAATCATATAATAGTAGGCATATCGATCCATTTCAACTTCTATCTGTTTATAGTTTCGCGGACAAGTTTCCTGAGAGCATTCCCTCGCGCTTTCACTGAGATCACTTCACCTTTTCTGTCAATTAGAAACGAGGTCGGAATTCTACGGACCCCGTACCTTTGAACAATAGGACTCTCCCATCCTGCACTGTCAAAAATGTGTCGCCACGACAACTGGTTCTCGTTGATAAACTCATGCAACATTGTTTCATCCTCATCAAGGTTTACACTGATAACTTCAAAATCTATATGGTGGTATCGCCCGTATATTTCCTTGATATTCTGCATTTCTTCGGCACACGAATCACTTTTTGTTTTCCAAAAATAAAGAAGCACTAGTTTATCTCGGTAATTCTCCAACGAGATCGACTTACCGTCTATGTCAAAGGCTGAAAAATCGGGCAATTTCCGCCCTATCCATGCAAGAGTAGGATCTGCATTCACTCGATATGCGTGTGCAAGTTCAGTATTTCCTAACCATTCGTGGATCCTCGCTAATCCGTCCCAAGCGGTCTTGTCATTTGCATCTAATTTTAACCGATCTTCAAACACCAACTGTAACTTCTGAAGAACTGCTTGAGCTGCTTCTGTATTCCCCAAGGTTTCGTGGATCTCAAACAACATCCTTGTGTTACTCCAATCGTCAGGTTCCCGTTCCAGCTGCTCTTCGAAGACATTTTGAATCTTACCAAGTATCTTAATCCATCGTTCCTTTAGCAGATGATTGTCTTTAAGCCTCTGATAAAAATCAGTAGGGCGCATTGTGACATACGCGTTATCCCAACAAAAACGGTATACCCATTGGGATAACGTGGGGAGTTTATCTTTTGGCAAGTGATTTTCATTTCGGGATGTTACAACTCTTCCTTCATCTCCCTGATGCCGTACAAAGAGTCTTTCAAGCGCGATAATGGCTTTCTTGTGATGAAAACTTTCAAAGCTAGCTTTTTCATAAGTCAAATAGCAGAGCTCAACGTCGTTTGGCAGTAGTCCCATTGCTTGCTCAGCAACATTCCAGAAACCATCCTGTGGTACGTCGTACAGGGATCCCGCAAGTACTATAGCTGCAAATTTCGCCGCTGCCCCATTGCTGGGGTTGCTCTCCAACACACTTTCAGCATGCGCGTACAAGTCTTTACGCATCTCCTCAGGAAAACTCCAGACGAACTCGTGCCAAACGAGATTGGGTGGAAGCGACGTTTCTCCATTAACGAAGCCAGCATCAATTTTCGCCTTGAGATAAGCGGTTAACGCAGCCTGAAACTCGGGCACACCAGCCCAATAAGTTTCTGATAACTCGCGACTATGGTGCAAATTCGAGAACGTCTGCCAAACATCTCCGGTATCCCCTTCCATCGTTTTATCTCCGGATTTTTGAGGTTCGCAAAACGTTTGGCTCGAGAAAACTAGACCAAAACAAAATGTAACCACAGAAAAAGTGAGGTAGATACATCTATTCTTCACTGTTTTACCTCAACTTTGATCTCTTCGTCTTCGACAATTACTGGATACGTTCTGATGCGGAGGCGCGCGTCGGTTCGGCATTCACCGGTCTTTGTATCATACGCATAGCCGTGGACAGGACACACAGCAACACCGTTTCGGATTCTACCCCTACCGAGGGAGCCCAGGGCATGCGGACACGTATTGTCCACAGCACAGAATTCGCCGCCTTCATTGAAAATAGCAATCCGTCTTCCGTTGACGGTGAACGCTTTCCCGCGGCCTTCTCGGATGGCTGACCTTTTCGCGACCGTTGTGTAATCTGACATCTTTTTACTCCTTAACACTTCCTAAAGTAATCCCTTGCACAAATTCACGTTGCATCGCTAAAAACAGGATAACGATCGGCATCAGTGAGAGTAAAGTTCCCGCCATCAGCATACCGTAATCTTGACGATAGATACCCACGAGATTCGCTAAACCGATCGGTAACGTATATTTTACTTCATCCCGTAAAATGATGAGGGGCCAGAGATAGCCGTTCCATGAACCCAAAAATGAATAGATAGTCAACGCCCCAAGAGCAGGCTTGATAATAGGGAGCACAACCCGGTAATAGATACCGAACTCGGAGCAGCCATCAATACGTGCCGCATCCAGCAGTTCAGACGGAATCGTTACAATGAATTGACGCATCAGGAATACACCAAACGCACCGACCGAAAATGGGATAATGATCGCCTTGTAACTATTGAGCCAGCCAATGTCGTACATCAGCCCAAACAACGGAACGAGCAATACCTGAAAAGGCACCATCATGGAAGCGAGGAGGATACCGAACAGAATCTTCTGACCTCGGAATTGATACTTGGCAAACGCATAACCGCCGAGTGAACAGAAAAACAACGTGAGGAGTGTCGACGCAGTCGCAATGAAAACACTGTTGACAAAATACCGATTATACGGCACCGTCTTCCACAGATTCCGGTAATTTGACGTGAACTTATCCCATACAATTGAGAGATAAGAGGGTTGATGAATCGTTAATTGCAGGAACAATTGACTTCCATTTCCGACATCCACTGTGGGTTGTCCAGGGATACGGGTATCGACTTTCTGCATTGTGATGTGTGACGACTCCAATTCACCAGGGATGCCGTGCAGTCGCCAGACCGAATCTGTCCACAACGCGTTTCCTAAAACGAAAGGACGTGTCGGTTGATATGTAAAACCGTTATTGGCACTGTCGGCACTGGTACCAGATTTCGGCACAGATAGGGTTAAAGAGAGACGATGATACGAAGCATCTCCACGTACTGGAACCGTAATACGCCGAATCCGTTCAATCGGAATAGGGGAGGAAATTGTAGTTGTCATACGAACGGTGTTACTGCTTTGGAAATTGTAAGATAAACTTGCCTCTGTCTGGAGATCGTCTGATGGGCGTATACGCGTGCCTGTCTCTGCTTTCCAGTTCACAACTTCAATCGGTGTACGATTGAATTCAATATCTTCTATCTGGAGTGTTCCAACCGCAACCTCGCGATATACTGCTCCCCAGATCGTATCAATCGCTTCAGGAATAATAGCGTCCCTCACCGCTGCAGTAACCGAATCCGTCGTGCCATTCCAGACTTCCCCTGGTAACCCCAGGACCAGTTGTTGCCATAAACCCTCTATTATCTCGGCTTGTAATTCTTCAGACGAGACGTAATTGGAAAGTTTCGCGTTTGCTGCAATGTGTGCCTGTGCTTCTGTCCAAATTACCTGTGTGAGTTGAGGCTGTAGAGATTTCCATTCTGTTTCACCCACCGGTATCGGTTTTTCGATCTTAGGATAGGCATCTTCGACAATGTACGGAGACGATGCAACGCGCGGGGGCAGATTAGGAAGCCACTCAATAGGGACAGCGAAAATTTCGTTGGCAGTTTTAAATGAGGAAGTGATTAACCACAGCATCGGTATCATCGTACAAAACGCTGCTGCTACTAAAAGGAGATAACCGACACCTCTGAAAATTTTTATTTGCACCTGTCGCGTTTTTTTCTTTTCGTTCATCCTAAAATCCCATGTCAGATAATTCTACTGCGCGCGCACGTTGAATATCGTCCTGATATTTGAAGACGCAGCCAAGCGTTTCAGCAACGACATCCGCATCCAATTGCGCTTTACCAAGTGCCATGAGTGCCAACGCCCAATCTAAGGTTTCTGCAACACCCGGTTTCTTATAGTAATCCCCTTGCCGCCAAAGCTGCATCATCCGACATAACTGCTGTGTGAGGTGTTCATTAATTTGTGGCAGCTTCGTTTGAACGATCGCTAATTCCTTCTCTACAGTCGGATAATCGATCCATTGGTAGAGACAACGGCGTTTGAGAGCCTCATGGACCTCCCGCGTCCTGTTTGAAGTTAGTACAACATAGGGAATATGTTTCGCTCGAATCGTACCGATTTCGGGGATAGTAATTTGGAAGTCCGACAAAATCTCAAGTAGAAACGCCTCAAATTCACTGTCACTCCGATCTACCTCGTCAATGAGTAAGACGGGCGGCACATCCCCATCGCTTTGGATAGCCTCCAGCAAAGGCCGTTTCAGTAGAAACCCCTCGCTAAACAGGTCCGTACCGATGTTTTCTTTTTCTCGTCCGCGCGCCTCATCAATGCGAAGTTGCAAAATTTGCCGCGTGTAGTTCCATTCATACAACGCGCTGTTTGCATCCAAGCCTTCATAACACTGCAATCGAATGAGTTTCGCGCCAGTTGAATCCGCGAGTACTTTAGCGACTTCAGTCTTGCCGACACCGGGTTCGCCTTCGAGAAAGATAGGTTTTTTGAGATGATGCGCGAGATAGAGCGTTGTTGCTAAACCTCTATCCGCGATATACGCATGCTTTGCACATGTAACTTGAACATTTTCAATAGATTTAAACATATTCTTTTTACTATACGACTTACGCCTGCTGCTCTTTTGTAGCATAACCTGTGAGGGTGTGCATCTTAAACACGCAGGAGACCCATGGGCTCCTATGCTACGAAATGCTGCGGTTTTCTTTTACAGCGCGTTCATAATCTTCACGATAATCTATATCCCGAAGCACTCGGTCTGTATCGACTGTAACATAATGAATATCATCGCTATACCTTTTGAAGAGCGTCCGTACGCCACCGCTCTCCGCTTCCAAGGCAAGAATATCACCGGCATACCGCCGGTGGAAAATAACTGGATGCCCCCGTTTATAATTATAACTCGGTAAAGCGATCCCCTTGTCCGTTCGCACATAGGCATCAACAACCTGATCGATTAAGGCAGAAGTGATGAAAGGCTGATCGACCAGCATGAGCGCGAATGCATCACTTGATTCGAGCACCCGGATACCCGCCTGCGCGGAGGTCAGCATCCCATCCTGGTAGTTGGGGTTAAAAACGATCTTGACAGGACGTTCCGATAGTTGCTCTTGAATCTGTGATGCGCAATGTCCAACAACAACGATAACCTCATCAAACTTGGCTCCAAGCATACTGTCCACCACAGTCTCGACGATAGTGCTTTCACCAAAAGGGAGTAGCTGCTTCGGTTCCCCCATCCGAGTAGAGAGTCCTGCTGCGAGGAGTATTCCCGAAATGACAGGTGTCGTATGCGTCATGATTTAATACTGAATGCCAAAAGCCTCATATTCCCCTGTGAAAGGACGTTCGTCAATCTCAAGCGAATCAACCCTCGCATAGCGTGGTCCCTCCCTTAAGAAGACAACCAATGCATCCAGTTGCGTCTTATCCCCCTCTGCAACAACCTCGACCTTACCGTTTGGTAGATTTTTCGCATAACCCTTAACGCCGAGTTGTCGTGCGTTGCGTTGTGTGAAGTTACGGAACCCTACGCCTTGCACCCTGCCAGCAATTAGCACATACAGTTGCATTTTCCGGTTAACCTCAATCGTGAGTGTGACAGGTGTCCCAAGTTTTGGCAGTAACGCATCGTTCTTCTTATAGATATTCTCCTCCGACGATTCAGGAAGCGGATTCTGAAAGAGTGCACTTGCATCAAATAGTCTCAAGGCCACAATGTCGTTGCTCATAAACGCTTGTGGTATCATTGCGTCGTCATCGTCGCTATCCAAGTCCGACACGATGCGCGACCCTGAATAGACCCAAGCGACATGTTGCATCGGTTTTTGCGTCTTCACGTTGAAAATGAGTTCTTCGGCACGGACTTTTTTTTCTGTATTCCCATCTTTCCATTCGACAAAGATAGCGACAGCTGTTCCTTTCGGTGGTGTCGGCTCATCCTTCGCCTCATCATAACCCGGCGGCGTTCCTACCTGAATATCAAGTTCACTGAGTGCGTCATGAATCTCCTTTGCCGTCGCTTCGACGACAATAATGCTTTCATATTCCTTGCCGTTGCGTCCACAAACGAGATATTCAACGGCTCCTTTCAAATGTGAATCGTATTCGCCGAGAGCCTCAGAAATTTTGCCTTTTAGAACAATCTGCTTCTCCTTTTCCATGATATGGAGATGCCCATCTGCCCACGCAATATTCGACAGCCCGACAAGACACACGCTCATATAGAGGATTATTCCCACCTGCCAAGCACAGGGCTTCACTTCACTCATGAGATGACTCCTTTTTTACTCACAATCAACTGCTGTTTTTAATATCTCGATAGGTAATGGACAAGTTTCACCGAAACGCCACAACACCCGCTTTGCTGATTACTGACAACTGACAGCGATTTTACTGACAACTCTTAAAAAGTATAACGTAATCCGTTAAATATTTCTACATCATGTTTTCGGACACCGGTCGGTGGTTCACTATCGTATCGGAAATTTACTCTGAGTGGAAAGGATAACTTTGTTGTCAGGCGGAATGTAAGGCTACCTTCAAAAAGGATGCGATAATCTTGAAAACGCCGGACATGAACTTGATAGTATCCTGTAGCACTCGTTGTAACGCGTTCATCCAGTTGCCCTGTCCAATTGATATAATTTGTTGACCGAAGGATACGGGTTGTGATTGTGCCATTTTCTTTGTCAGTAACCCGTTCGTGTTCCCACATGGCACCGATGCCGAGGTAGAGATTAAATCTGGAATCACGCGAATGTGAGGCGAACCGAACGCCACCCCCGACCAAGTTTCGATCGTTCAGCAGAATAGATTCGTTGAATTGTTTCTGACCAAAGGACTCAAAAAGAACGTGCTGCGTCAAACTTCGGATAATTCGCGCATGTGCGATACCTTTGTTGATAAAAAATTTCCCATCCTTTCTTCCCTGCTGAAGACTCCCGAAAACGAAGCCGTGATATGCTTTCGTAAGATAATCCGAGCGAAACCGAGTCCGAGCCGTCAGGATATCTGTATTGCCAGTACGATAGGTTAAATCCAGTGCAATGCTGTTATACAAACCGGATTCCAACCGCATCTGCCGCATCGTTTCACCCGTAAAAATATTCACCTGTGCGATAAGCGGAGAACAGGAAATAAAAAGTAATATGAAACAAACACTGACAAGTTGGTTGTTCTTATGCTGATGGGAATTGTTCGAGGGAAAATACAATGGACAAAATCGCTCTGTGGTAGTAAAATTACGAAATAAAATTACACAACGCACCCTTTGGAAACATACCAAAATAGGAAGATAAACATGCAACGTATCCTTATAGACACGGATCCGGGTGTAGACGATGCTCTTGCAATTCTCCTCGCAATGCTTTCACCGGAATTACACATAGAGGCAATAACAACCGTCTGCGGGAATGTTTCCGTCACACAGGGCACAGAGAACCTGTTAAGAATTCTTGGGGTTCTCGGTTTAGAGGAATTCCCACTTATCGCCCAAGGAGAAGCACAACCACTCGTCAAACATCTCGTGACAGCCGCTCATGTGCACGGTGAAGATGGTTTAGGAAATGTGAGCCAACTGCGAAATGCCGATGGTCGTCCGCTATATCCCTCCGCAAATACAAGCATTTCATCTACCTCAGGGGTAGACCTCATTCTTGAGACGGTAACACGTTATCCAGATGAACTCACGCTCGTCGCCCTCGGCCCACTCACAAATATCGCCAAGGCAATTCGCAAAGATGCAGCGAAAATGCAACGACTACAAAGGATTATATTGATGGGTGGTGCGGTTGAAGAATACGGTAATGTCACAACGACTGCTGAGTTTAACATCTTTGTTGATCCCCATGCAGCGCACGAAGTTTTCCACTTCGATGTGCCTATTCACCTCGTACCCCTCGATGCAACACACCAAATTATCTTAACAGGCGAACGATTGCACGCCGAGACCGATAAACGACCCAACAGAATTACCCAATTCCTGAAGGATGCCACACAAGCTTGTATGGAATTTTACCGTCAGCACGTCGGATTCTGGGGATTTCATATCCACGACGCGCTTCCGATTGGTATGCTGACACATCCAGATTATTTTGAAAGTGTCCCCGCTCACGTGCAGGTTGAAACCGAAGGCATCTTGACAAGCGGTATGACAGTCGCTGATTTACGGCAGGAACGCCGGCATCCAAATCCAAATGCACAGGTCTGTATTAAGGTAGCATCGGAGGCGTTTCTGGATCACTTTTTCGAGCGACTTCAGTGATTTTCTAACTGTCTCTTCTGTCCTCGAAAGTATTGCCTTCAAAGAGAACATTTGGATTCGTTTTGCCACGGACGAACATAGCCTTTCCATCGGTTTGAAAACGGTTGTTATAGAAACGAATGTTGCGAATTCCCTCGCTCGAACAGTCAAGTGCAACAGGGTTTTCATCAGCGGATTGCGTTGTGAAGATTGTGTTGGCATAAAAAGTTGTGTCCGTGATACCACCGCTTGCACCCGTAGACCAGAGGTGAATGCTTCCGTAACGATTTTTCCGACCATCGTTGACACTCATATTGTGGCGGAGGACGTTCCTATAAAACGCACGGGCACCACTGAACTGCGCCAGCAGATACCCGGGACCATCATTATCATGGGAATAGTTGTACTGAACGGTCGAATTCCGCACCCCACCGTCCAGATCGAATCCACCACCGTCTTTACGACTACCTGTCCTGTTGTGATGAGATTCATTGAACTGAATGACAACACGGTTCGCGTCCCATACCCAGATCCCAACAGGACCCCCATCTTCGTAATCGTTTAAGCTGCCATTTTCGTAGGCACGACAATGCTCAATCAACGCACCATCTACCTGCGCGAGGACAATACCGTTCCCTGAGTGACTTCCCTTGCCTGGGATGCCTGTGTTCCTATATACGCTACAGTTGCCGATATAAAAATCGGCATGCGCATAACCCTCTCGCTCCGGCTTCCAAACCCCAATACAACTGATACCTGCATCACCGTTGTCATGGCTCGTGACACACGTAATTTTGACGTTACAGAAACCGCTCCAACTCTGATCTGGTGGTCCCGCCATGAAGCAGATCCCAGAATGCTTGAAACCACTGACATCTACGCGGTGAATCCGAATATCTGCTAACTTAATCCCACCGGACAGCGTATTGATGAACCGGATGCCAGAATCCGTATTCTCATACGCACCAGCACCGACAAAGTTGAGTTCTCTCAGATGGACGCTCCCCATATCCTTCACTATGCAACCGACACCGTCCCGTGCGTCAATCGTTGCTCGACCGAATCCGTAGGAACCAACGGTTATCGGTTTGCCCACTCGACTCGTATGCTTATCAACAAAACGGAGGTTTCCAAGGAAGGTCTGGTTGGCTTGAAATAGGACAGAATCACTCGGCAACAGCGGCGCAGCATTTACACGGTCAATAGTTTGCCACGGGGCAACCTCGGATGTCCCGACGTTTGAATTGTCCCCGAGCAAACTAACGTAATAATCCACTTTTTAATTTCCCTTGTGGTTCGGTGAAGCAGGTGCCGATTTTTGACGTGCTTTCCCGTATATCCGTCCTACGCTCCGTTACGGACTACGTTATTTTGGATTCTTCAAGTGTGCCTTGCAGTAAGAAGTTACGTTCAAAACACGTTCACGCCACCGAGCGGATGACTCGGAATGTAGCGGAGATCGTTGTATGGGTCGCGTTGTAGCATCACTGGTACATCTAACTTGGGAAGTCGCATATCAGCCAATTTTAGACGTTGCTGAGGCGTAAGTTCCGCCGCGATTTCCCCAACGATCTCTTTAATCTCGTCGAGATAAATTTCGCGTTGCTTCAGAAACTTCCGTGCCTCATCCCTGAATTCGTTTAACTCCCGCCGAGAGCGCGTATCCCTGAACCCGCTTTCGTAGCGATCGTAGTATCGTTGCGTCATCCCAGCCCGAAATATTTGATAATCCACCTCCAACTGTTTCTTTTCAAAATCGTAGTCATCAACGATATCACGGATAAGTTTCAGTTTCGGGTGAATTGTCTGCTGCTGTGCCGTTGTGAGTTGCAATGCTGGGGAACTCTTAGATATATCAATCAACTTGAGTCCACCACAAGCTTGCAAAAAACAACAGAGAAGAAAAATTATAATGATACCTTGCGGAGAAAAGACGTGAATTTGAACCTTCGATGTTCTTTCCATCTATCCACCCTCCATTACATTAACGCAAATTGCTACTCACAAGATTTCAGGCATCCCGTCCCATTTTTCACTGAATTCGGAGGTATTTCGTAGCGTAGGTTGTAAGCCTGAGCACTTAGGATGCACAACCGAACAGGTGATGCTACAGACCTGGCAACTTGGGTTACATTACGGACTACGGTTATGTTCTATGCGAAAACCTGCCCGTAAGCGTCGCGGAGGGCAGGGCGAAAACTTAATTCCCTAAGTCATATAATTCACTATATTTCGTCCGGAGGTAGGCTATATAAGGTTCAATGGACAGAGGCCCTCCAGTTGAACGTTGGATTATTTCCGGGGCCGTATATTTCGATCCATGTTGGTAAAGATTCTCCTTCAACCAATCATGGAGCGTAGCGAACTCGCCATTTTCAATGTCAGATGGAATATCAGAGTGAACTTCGCGTGCTGCTGAGAAGAATTGGGCACCTAAAATATTACCCAATGTATAGCCTTGAAACGAGCCTCCAATCAATCCGTAATACCAATGAACATCTTGCAAAACACCGTCTTTATCGTCAGGGGGTACAATGCCGAAATCGGCTTCAAACCGTTCACGCCACGCGTTCGGCAAATCACGAATCTCTAAGTTGCCCTCTAAGAGTGCCAACTCAAAATCAAAACGCAACATGACATGTAGGTTGTACGTAACTTCGTCCGCATCTGTGCGAATGAGGGAGGGTTCTACTTTGTTAATTGCACGGTGAAACGTCTCTAAGGGAACAGAACCCAACTGCTCAGGAAAAACGCTTTGAAGTTGCGGATAGAAGTGCTGCCAAAACCCACGACTGCGTCCAACAATATTTTCCCAAAGCCTCGACTGACTCTCATGCACGCCCGATGAGGTGCCACCCGCAAGCGGTGTGCCTTCTAAATCCATGCGAATCCCCTGTTCATACAGGGCATGTCCAGTCTCGTGTAGGGTGCTGAAAAGCCCGTCACCAAGAAAATTATCTCTTGTACGGGTTGTGATCCTCACATCTCCGAGCGAGAACTTTGTCATAAATGGATGATGTGTCTTATCCTGCCGTCCACGATTCAGGTCGTAACCGAACTTCTGCGCAACCTCCAAACCAAACGCAAGTTGTTTCTCCTCAGGAAAGTGTTGATATAAGCAGGAATCGTCAGCGAGTGCTTGCGATGTAATCGTAGAAGCAATCGGCACGAGTTCTTGCCGTAATTCTGCAAAGACGCGGCTCACATCGGTAGCCTTCATCCCATAATCGCTGGATTCAATGAGTGGATCCGCGATGTGATCATAACCCGGAAAGAAGTCTGCCGCCTGACGGCTGTAGTCCAGCGTTTTTTCGAGATACGGACGGACCCGTTCAAAGTCATTCGCTGGACGGGCTTCAGTCCACACCTGATAGGATTCCGATGTGTGGTTCGTCACCTCTGCCATAAATTCAGCGGGGATTTTCGTAGCCCGCTCGTAACTTCTACGTGTAACACGGAGAAGACTCGCTTCATCGGAATCGTAAGCGAGACTTTTTTCATAAGGTTCAAGGGTATCAAGCAACCTTCCTATTTCCGGATGGGTAATCTTCTCGTGTGCTAACCGTCTCAGTGTAGCACTTTGACGGGCGCGGGCAGAGGCACCACCGGGCGGCATGTACGTCGTTTGATCCCAGTAAAGGAGTCCGGCAGCGGACGATATATCATTCGCTTCAAGTAGATGGGCTTTGAGTTGTTGGAATTTGGAACGCACAGTATTCTCCTGTTTCACAATTGCCTAATTTTAACCCAAGTTGCCAGTTCTGTAGCATCACCTATTCGGTTGTGCTTGTGAGGAGTTCAAATAACAGATAACGCACCGAGACTACGTCAAAAATCAACGTTTCCTGATGAAAAAATGCTGCTGTCTGTCTAAAATATTATGGATAACAACTTGAGTTATTTTATCACAGTCCGGTTCCAAAATCAATCTATTTTAGAAAGTAATTATACGCGTACCCGCTTGACAAAAAAGCAATCTACCCTTGTAGATTGCTAAAAATTCCGATTTTTGTCTTATTTTCGTAACAATTGGGTGTTATAATTTAAGTTAGAATTTCGTGAGAGAGGTAGATTGATGCCAATAAACGGTCGGATCGGCTATATCATTACAGGCCTTCTTGCTGTTTTCGTATGTTGCTGCGTTATGAACGGTTGTTCCCCCAAAGACGATGCAAGCATCGCAAAGACAGAAATAGCACAATTCACTATCAAAAACAAAGGATCAGATACGATGGTGAATTTAGCACAGGCATGGGCAGAAAGATATACAGATGTCAGCACCACCACATCCGTGGAGGTATCCGGTGGAGGCTCCGGGACAGGTGTCGCTGCACTCATCAATGGCACTGTAGATATTGCGAACTGCAGTCGCCAGATTAAACCGAAAGAACTAGAACTCGCGACGCAAAACACCGGTAAAGCCCCTCAAGAATTTATCGTCGGCTACGATGCCCTTGCCGTCTATGTGCATCAGGATACACCCATCGATAAAATCACGATTACCCAACTTGCAGAAATTTATGGTGAGAACGGCACAATAACCAAATGGAGCGATCTCGGTATATCACATAGCGACTGTCCAAGTGACAAGATTATCCGCATCAGTCGCCAATCTAATTCCGGTACTTATTTCTACTTCCGAGAAGCACTTCTCGGCACAAGCCGTGATTTCCGCATAGGTTCGTTGGATCTACACGGTTCTAAAGATGTCGTAGAAGTTGTCGGGAGGACTCCTTGTGCTATCGGCTACAGTGGAATGGGATACGCTACCTCACATGTGAAAATGTTAGAGGTCGCCGCCGATTCCGATTCGCCTTACTACCCCCCGAATCTTAAAAATGTCCTTGCCAAAACCTATCCTATCGCCCGTCCACTGTACATGTACTCCCTCGGTGAACCTATAGGAGAAGTCAAGATATATCTCGATTGGATATTGTCAGCAGAGGGGCAAAAGATCGTTGAGAAACTCGGCTTCGTCCCCTTAGAAAGTAAGTCAGAATAGATATGAACATCCTACGGAAAAAAAGCGCGGCGAATCTACCCTTTTCTGAAACAGCGATTGAACTGTTTATCCGTCTGTGTGGCATTAGTTCCATTATCTTTGTATTCGGTATCTTTTTTTTTGTATTTCGGGAAGGAGCAGGATTCCTTTTCAACGGCTTAGATTTAGGACAATTTTTAACAAGCGTAGAGTGGCAACCGACCTCATTAAATAATAAAAGATACGGTGCGTTTGCGCTGATCGTCGGAACTTTCAGTGTTACCATCTTAGCCATGTGCATCGCTGTCCCATTTGGGCTTGGTGCGGCGATCTTTGTATCGGAGTTCTGTAGTCCAAAACTGAGAGAAACATTTAAAATTATCATTGAGCTGCTCGCCGCTATCCCATCGGTTGTGTGGGGGTTCATCGGATTGACACTGATGAATCAATTGATTATCGCAGTGTTCAACGCCCCAATTGGTTTAACAATGCTGAACGGTAGTATTATGTTAGCACTGATGAGTGTGCCTATTATCGTCTCTATCGCGGAGGACGCGCTAAAAGCTGTCCCGGATTCCTATCGAGAAGCGGCGGAGGCACTCGGTGCAACTCGATGGCAGGTGGTCTATCGTGTGCTTTTACCAGCCGCAAAAAACGGTCTCTTGGCAGCGGTCCTACTCGGTGCCGCACGTTCTATCGGTGAAACAATGGCTGTCCTTATGGCAACTGGACACTCCGTTAACATTCCATCAGGGCCACTCTCTTGGATTCGCACGCTCACAGCAACGATCGCCGCTGAATTGGGTGAAGTTGCAAGAGGAGATGAACACTATCAGGTGCTCTTTATCATCGGTATTCTGCTTTTCACGATTACATTTGTGGTGAACCTCATCGCCGACTTAGTCATAAAAGGGATCCGCCAAGACTCATAAACAGGTTTTTAAACTATAGCATCCTGAGCACCGCTCCACTACATTACGCGGTGGTTTCTGGTTAACTCGGGACCGGATGTGGAAATTTGCACCAAAAAGCAAGCCTGCAACAATGGCGATGACGACTCGAACACGAAAAACTTCAAGATACAAACTGCCGATACTTATCCGCAGGGTAAATTAAAAAATGTTCACAGAAACAGAAATCAGCAAACGCAAACGGCAGACAGAGAATGTGATGCGAATCTTCTTCCTTGTGATGACAAGTCTGATGATCCTTCCACTGCTTCTCATTATCGGTTACCTTCTTTACAAGGCACTGCCGGTTCTCTCTTTGGAGTTCCTATTCACGAATCCAAAGGATAACATGCGCGCGGGGGGACTCTGGGCACCCTTCTTAGGTACAATCTATTTGGTGGTGGTCTCTTTATTCGTATCGGCACCGATTGGTATATTCGCCGCAGTATATCTCAACGAGTATGCCCGTGAGAGTTGGTTCACGCGTATCACAAATTTAGCAGTTGTGAACCTTGCGGGTGTGCCGAGTATCGTCCACGCCCTATTTGGTGTTGGGGCGTTTGTGCTTTTCGCAGGTTTAGGGGAATCAATCTTAGCGGCTTCGCTCACGTTAGCAATCATGACGCTTCCAGTCATCATCGCCAGCACAACGGAAGCACTCAAAGCCGTCCCTATGTCCTTCCGAGAGGCGTGTTGGAACCTCGGTGCGACGCGCTGGCAAACGATTCGTCGTATCGTTATCCCGAACTCCATCAGTGGCATTTTGACAGGCGTAATATTACAGGTATCGCGAGCCGCAGGTGAAACGGCACCCATTATGTTCACAGGTGCAGTTTTTTATAAAAATATTACAGAAGGAAACCTTTTTGCGTATAATATAACAGAACAGTGTATGGCACTCTCGCTACATCTCTTTACGATTTCAACACAGGTTCCGGACGTTACGGAGGGTATTCCGTACGGGACTGCAGTTGTCCTTGTAGGTAGTGTCTTACTCGTCAATGCCGCATCGATTGTGCTCAGGGTGTATCTCCGAACTCGGAAGAAGTGGTAAGATGACAATTGTCGGTCAGCCATCATGAATCAGTAAAGAGGGTTCTGGAGCACCAGACATTTCTTAAGGGACTGCTGAAAACCGATGGTTTTCAATAACTAACCTAAGTTGCCACCCTATAGCATAACCTGTTAAGTTGTGCATCTTCGCACCGAAAATGACAAGGAATACACCCCATCGATGGAAAAGGATTTTCGTGTATCTGAAAGCATATAGGTAACAAGTTGGGTTAACTATAAAGAATGAACAAAAAAAAATTACGAGCGATCATTGAAGGAAATATCGTTAGTGGAATAATCCAGTTCCTGATTCTTGCTTCTGCTGTTGTTTTTGTGCTGGAGTCTGATAGCGAGGACCCACATGCCTCTCACTTCATTTTGCTGGACTCGGTATTTTTTGGCTTATTTTCGATCGAATATATCCTACGAGTCTATATGGAACCCAGAAAGCGGGATTTCATTTTCAGTTTCTACGGCATAATAGACCTACTCGCTATTCTACCATCTCTGTTTCTTCTGCCAGGGTTCCGCGTTCTTAGAATACTACGGTTCCTACGAATTTTCAGAATCTTCAAAGCGACCCGATTTATCCTCGCAGTAGATCGGCTCACCGAAGCATTGAATGAGATCCGGAGAGAACTCTTAGCACTCGTCATCCTGTCATTAATGTTAGTCTATCTCGCGGCGTGTGGTATCCATTATTTTGAACGCGAAGTGCAACCTGAAGATTTCGGTTCCATTCTTGATTCCATGTGGTGGGCTATTGTGACACTTACAACGGTCGGCTATGGAGATGTCTTCCCGAAAACTGCTGGGGGAAAATTTTTCACCGCGGTTGTCACCCTTATTGGCGTAGGATTGGTTGCAATTCCATCCGGACTGTTAGCTTCGGTTTTAACGGAAGCACGGGTGGAACGTCAAAAAACAGATGAAAGTGAAGAAAACATGGAAAATGAATCCACGGAAGGCATCGACAAACAGATATGAAAACAAATAGTCAGAATGGTTCACAAATGACACCTATAATTGAGGTTACTGACCTGAGAGTACATTATGGAGATAAATTAGCACTAAAAGGTGTTTCATTTGATGTCTACCAGAACGAGATCCTCGGCATCATCGGTCCTGCGCAATCCGGTAAAACAACACTCCTGAAAGTTATCAACAGAACATTGGAATTTACACCCGACGCTACCATAGAAGGCTCCGTGAAATTGGATGGTGAAGACATTAGCACAATTAGCGATGTATATGGCTTACGTCGACGGATCGGCATGGTTCAACCCTTACCGGTCGGTCTGCCGCTCTCCATATACGATAACGTCGCCTTTGCCCCACGTACAGCAGGCATTCGCTCAAAATCGGAATTAGACGTAATCGTCGAAAGGTGTCTACAACAAGCCGCACTATGGGAAGAGGTAAAGGAGCGGTTGAACACACTCGGCACTCAATTATCAGGTGGACAACAACAACGTTTGACAATCGCTCGCGCCCTTTCACATCAACCGGAGATCCTCTGCCTTGATG
Organism: Candidatus Poribacteria bacterium; assembly: GCA_007571305.1. Classification (GTDB taxonomy): domain Bacteria; phylum Poribacteria; class WGA-4E; order WGA-4E; family WGA-3G; genus WGA-3G. The sequence continues at coordinate 34,812 of RKRR01000010.1, forward strand.
AATTTTCAATCGCGGTAGATCCCGTCACAACGATGCGTATTGAAGAAGTACTCAAAACTTTACGAACAGAAATGACTATTTTACTCGTTACGAATTTGGTGCAACAGGCGAAACGATTGGCGAATCGCACCGCCTTTTTCCTCAACGGTGATCTTATTGAGATTGATACAACAGATATAATCTTCTCTGAAAATCCGGCAGAGCAAGCTACCTACGATTATGTGAACGGGACCTTTGGATAAATCGGCTATCAGCAGTCAACGTATTACATTCCGAAGCCCACGAAACCCGAAAGCCATAAAAAATGAATTCGCAAACGACACCTACAAATTATAGCATTGAAACTGAAAATCTCAGTCTCTGGTATGGTGATTTCCAAGCACTCATTGATGTGAACGTGAAAATACCGGACGGTCAGATAACCTCGCTTATCGGTCCTTCTGGGTGTGGAAAAACAACGTTACTGCGCTGTTTCAATCGTGTCAACGAACGTTACGGCAACGTCACGACAAAAGGGAAAATCGAGATTTTAGGAAAAAACATCTACGATGCAGATGTCTCTTTGCCGGAACTCCGAAAATCGGTTGGCATGGTGTTCCAAAGACCGAACCCATTGCCGATTTCAGTCTACGATAATATATTGTTCGGTTTGCGTATTCACTCTCCGGTGCGGAGTATAACACAGGCAGAATCAGATCAGATTGTTGAAGAGGCACTCACATCTGTCTTCCTTTGGGAGGATCTGAAGGATAAATTGAAGGTACGGGCAACATCACTCCAACTTGAACAGCAGCAGAAACTCTGTATCGCGCGTCTGCTACCGCTGAAACCCAGAATCATTCTGATGGACGAACCCTGCTCCGCGTTAGATACGAAGGGCACGTTCGCTGTTGAGGAATTAATGGAAGTCCTTGCAGGAACATACACATTCCTGATTGTAACGCATAACATGGCGCAGGCGCGGCGAGTCAGTAAGGAGTGTATCTATATGTTTCTCGGAGAACTTATTGAACACGGAGAAACGCAAGCTCTCTTTGAAACACCTCAACACCCTAAGACCGCGGATTACGTACAAATGCGCTACGGGTAGAAGGCAATTTGAAGAATGACTGTGGGCTGTCAGCTTTCAGTTATCAGTCACAAGATGGATATGTGACTCTCCCAAATTCCTCTTAACTGGCTGCTGCTGGTTCTTCTTCTGAAGGTTGAAGACCGATGGCTATTTTCTCAATGACTCGTCCAGAACTCAGAAAAAAAATCGCTTTGCAGGGTATTGCCTTCATTATAGTGGGTGCCGCGTTTATCTTTCTCTGGAACACCCTTAAAAAGACACAAGCGGCTAACATTCAAACGCCGTCATCTTCTCGCATATCCGGCACCCTGCCCAGCCTACTCAGCGATCTCAATCTGATTCTACCCATCAGCCTTTTGGCGGTCCTGTTCGGGGTAGCCTTTGCTTTCTACTTAGAGGAATGGCTGCCCACAACAAGCAAGGTTCGCAGCTTCATCGAAAGTCAAGTTGCCTTTTTCGTTGAAATCCCTTCACTCTTGTACGGACTTTTAGCAATTACGGTTCTTTTCAGTTATGCTGACGTTTCCAAAGAGATTGGAACGCCTCCTATCCAGAACATAAACGAAGCTGGATTAGCAGCAATACCTCTTCAGCATAATATTGCAATGTTTTACGCGGAGACTTTAGTATTCATTTTTATGGTAATACCAGTAGCAATCAAAACAACCCAAGAGGCACTGCGATCGGTTGCGACACCCATCCGTGAATCTGCCTACGTATTGGGTGCGAATCACTGGCAAGTCTTAGCAAACCGGGTCGTACCACTTGCCTTGCCAAGGATACTCGCGGGGGGATGCCGAGCAATCTCTCGATCACTTGCCGTAGCTGCATTACTCATCGGTGTTCATATACCGGGTACCAGAGGAATACCAGACAGATTCATGTTGTTCTTAGGAGGAGCACTATTACTGAGTACCATTTCCAGTTTCCTAATAGAGATATACGTGCCTGCTACGGCACGACACGGTTAACTTTCACAAGATAATTGGAGGCGCGAATCCTCAATTTCTCGCGATACCAGTGATGCAGACTAAAAAAAAGGGACCTATCTTGAGTATCCACAACCTAAATGTATGGTATGGCGATAATCAGATTCTGGACTCCCTCTCATTCGAGGTACAACCGAGGCAGATAACTGCGCTCATTGGTCCTGCCAATTGCGGTAAAAGCACACTCGTCCGGTGTTTCAACCGTTTAAATGACTTTACGCCGAATTTCAGATTCAACGGGGAAATACTTTTTAACGGCAAGGACATGTATAAAAAAAAGACAGATGTCACCGCTATTCGGAAAAAGATTGGAATGGTATTCCGAAAACCTGAACCCTTTCGGTGTTCTATCTACGAGAACGTGGCATACGGGGCTCGGATCGCAGGTATAAATCAGGCTTCACAGTTGGATGCCGTTGTCCAAAAAAGCCTCCAAAGATCAGGACTCTGGGACGAGGTTGAACCTATCTTGCACGGTAACCCAGAACAACTCTCTATAGGACAGCAACAACGTCTCTGTATCGCACGTGCTTTAACTGTTGAACCAGAAATCCTAATATTTGATGAGCCATGCGGGGAACTTGATCCGATCGAAACCGTTAAAATCGAGAACCTCATGCGGGATTTAAGAAACGATTTCACGCTAATCTTTGTTACAAATAAAAGAAGGCAAGCCGCTCGCGTCTCGGATAGCGCGGGGTTTCTCTACTGTGGTGAATTGATAGAATTCGGATCAACAGAGAAGATTTTTACTAATCCACAGGATACAAGAACAGAACAATATGTAACAGGAAGATTAGGTTAACCCAGGTTGCCAGTGATGTAGCATAACCTGTTAGGTTATCTCTTAAGCACGCAGGTTCACAGTCTACGCTACGAACTGCTGCGGATCCTGAAGGTTTTCACTGAAAAATATGTTAGAGCACGAAATTAAGGGACTTCAGCACAAAATCTTGGAAATGGCAGGGCTTGTGGAACAGATGCTGCGCCAAGCTATAGAATCTATCTTAACACGAGATAGTGCCTTAGCCCAACTTGTTGTTGCTACGGACGATAAGATTGATCTGTTTGAAAACGAGATCGAATCAATGTGCATCCAGTTGATCGCGCTCCACCAACCTGTAGCAGTAGAACTCCGATTTCTAACAACAGCGATGAAGGTTAACCACAACATTGAAAGGATAGCAGATAAAAGCGTTGCCATCGCCAAACGGAGCATTGAGTTGTCGGAACACCCTCCAGTCAAACCGTTCGTGGATCTCCCCTATGTGGCACAAGTGATTCAAACAATGGTGAAAGACGTGATAGATGCCTTCGTCAATCGGAATGCTGAACGTGCCTTAGAAATTCGAGAGCGGGACAATGAAGTGGACAAGATTTATGAAAGGATGCTCCATGAACTCCTGACGATTTTAAGCGAACATCCCAAACTTATCCAACCCGGTATTAGTCTCCTACTGCTTTTCCGACACTTGGAACGGATAGGCGACCTCACGGCAAATATCGGCGAAGAGGTCTATTACCTCGTCAAAGGCGATGTTATCCGCCACTCTTAGGGCTTACAACAAACGTAGCAGAGACTTGTCCTCCCGATCTTTTTTATATTCGTGAAACCAATCTGTTAGGTGAGGTACCTGTGCCTTGCTCTTGACCGCTAACTGCTCATAACTATTTGGCTTCTGTTGGATCAAAATGGACATCTATTTGTGGGAATGCGATTGTAATGTTGTGTTCTTTAAATTTGTGCCAGATGATGAAACGCAGGTCACTCGCAACATCGAAACGCTGAAAAGAGTCAGGGATCCAGGCTAATAACTCAAAATCCAATGATGAATCCCCAAAATCAATAAAACGAACAAAAGGGGCAGTAACGTTGCTGATGTTCGGAATCGGTTCTTTGATCACGCCGAAATGTTCCTCTGCAGCATCAAGTAGCACTTTCCTGACAAGATCTACGTCTGAACTGTAGGACACCCCCACCTGAATACTGAGACGGAACAGCCTGTTCTCGTGTGTGAGGTTGTGAACGGATTCGCTAACCAATTGGGAATTCGGGACAATAATTTCCTTTTCATCAAGTGAAACGATGACCGTTGAACGAAGATTGATGCTGTGCACTTTTCCAAATATGTCAACGTCCATGATCTCCACGAGATCCCCAATTTTGATAGGGCGTTCAAAGATGAGAATAAACCCTGATATTAGGTTTGAGGCGATGTTTTGTAGACCGAAACCGATACCGATACTCAAACCACCGAAAATCAACGCTAAGCTTGTCAAACTAATGCCGACAGTGCTAAGGCTGATAAGGATCCCGATGATGATAACAGTGAAGTGGAAAAAACGTAGTAAGAGAAACTGCGTATGATCGGCTATTTGAAAGGCTTGTAGTACTTCTCGCCTCAGCACCCATTGCAAATATTTAGAGAGTATGAACACCCCGAAGACAATTAGGAATGCATAAAAAAGACTCGCTAAGGTTAAACGGTTCTCCTCTTTACTACCTGTTTCTGCGTCGGGAGGCTGAAATAAATCTGTGAGCGGATAATGAAAAAATTCGGCAAAAATCTCTGTCTCAATCTCTGACAAACGCAAACCCAGCGTGATTCCAATGATCATAAGAATCAAAAACACAAGTGCCAGCAAGCGATTTTCAATACTTGATGGGATCTTGAAGTAACCAAACCAGCGGCGCAGACTCCATCGAAAAAATCCTGCAAACCCCAACGAAACCGCCAGCGTCCCAATGAGCAAAACAAGTTGCTTGACTACTATAGGTTTGTCCAAAGGGATTACCTGGGTCTCAAGTAAATCATGTAACCTTTGAATCCATCTATCCACCTAGTTCTGTCCTCTCTCTCTCATTGGATGCTGAAAAATTTTGCGCGTTTGTTTCCACCTGGGCGTGTTGGTAAACGTAACGCTTGACAAAATATCTTAGAATTATGTGAGTTTGATAAATATTCAGGGTAGACGCATTTCCGACAAATAATAGAAATTCAGAGCCATTTTTTTAATTTATAGTAGATGAACAGGGCGACTCCAATGTAATGAGCGAAAATCAGTATTTAGATATTTTTGTAGCATAGGAGACCGTGGGTTTCCTGTGGACATTTATGCACAACCTAACGGGTTATGCTACAAACTGGCAACTTGGGTTAACATAGTAAATCTACGATATCCCCTTCCGCTTCCATGATTAAGAATGTTGGTGTTTATTTAAATCCCCTTGCGTGAACTTTATGCCCCAATTCCACTCAAGATGTGCCCATTATTAATCGATTGAAATCTGTTCAATTGCATGAACAAACAACACATCATTGGTTGCCGCATAGGACTGTAATGTTTGCGCCAATTTTCCGGAGTAGAGGTCTTCTCCCGTTAAGCCTGCAATAACCAAATCGCTCTGAGAGGATCGGTGCTCTATCTCCTCTTCTAAAATTTCCTGATTGCTGTAAGACACAGAAGTCACATTGTGCGTTGAAATTGGTAGTCTCCCCTCTTTCATTAGCGTCGAAAGTCTGTTCACCTCACGTTCAGCATCCGTAGCCTCAGAACAAGCAAAAAGCCGAATCTCAGCACGTCTCCAATCTGGATGTCCTACGATGATATACGCGAGCAACAGCATCATTGGAGCATTTTTCAAGTTGTCCTCCGTCACCCACACATCGATCGAGGAACGATACCCAAAGCGGTACCCCGTTGACCGCAGAACCAGGACATTGAACAATGAATTCGCAGCGAGGCGTATCCCTTCCTGAACCTCTTCAAGTTCGTCGGGTTTTTCTTGCTGGAACTCAAGGAGAACACAATTATTTTGTAGACCCGAAATTCCCGGCGTTTGCAGTATTTGTGCAAGAGCAAGTTTAAACGTCGGGCAAATTATGGAATCGACAAAGATACCGGCTCTGCTAACCTCTGTCATTTTAATCAATTCATCAACATGGACGCGTGCTTGGAGCTCGCTGGCAAACGAATAGTCTCCATGGAACAACCGGATGAAGTGCCCGAACCCGTGCCTGTGGCAGATCCAGCGGAGCAAATCGAAATGTCCAAGTCGGCGTTCTCCGAATCGAGTTATCGCGACGATCGACGGACGCCATCCGCCTTCAGACGAATTGACACGGTTCTTCTGTAAAGTAATTTGCAACCACCGGGTTAACTGAAACATTGTCCCTTGGAAGATTGCTGTCAAGTCGCGTTGCCCCGTGTGGCTCCTACGGAGACCGAGGTAGGTCACCGCCATGAGTCCAATTGAGATAAACGCATATAGAACGCTTATTTGGAACATCATTAAACCGCACATGACAGTACCCAGTAGGGACAAGTACCAGCGAGAATGGAAGGTAGGACGATAAGATGGATTACTCGCAAAATGCTCAAGGAACGACACCGCACAGAGCGCACCATAAGTTACCATGAAGAACATTGTCAAGATCTGTGCGATAAAGTCTAATTCGCCGATCGCCACGAAAACAATTGCTATGATGCCTGATACCGCTGTTGCATATACCGGTTCCTGTGACTCGCCTACGCCTTTTTCCATAAGACGATTCAGTCTCGGAATAGGTAGCACATTGTCTCGGGCAAGCATTTGCAATGTTCTCGGAGCTACCATAATCGATCCGATAGCAGAGGAAAACGCAGCCGCCCCCAATCCAATGTAGATTGCAGGCCCCCACGGAGAAACCTTTGCCATGATAAACTCATCAGCATTGAGTGCTTCAGGGGTGGCACTCTGCCCCAACTTGATAGCGACAAGTACATATATGACCATGCCAGTGAATGTCGCACCGATGGTACCGAGCGGTATACTTCTTTGCGGGTTTTTCAGGTCACCGGATAACCCCAAACCTGCAATCATACCAGTGAAAGCGGGAAAGCATGTAGCGAAAACTATCCCAAAACTGTCAGGATCCTCAATGCGTGCTGTAAGATTCAATCCCTCGGGCCGAATTGATTCAGGGCCTTGTCCCACAAGGAATGAAATTATTGACACCGTCAAGATCGCGCAGACCACCCACAGGACCCGAACCCCTATACTAGCTCCCTTCGTTAGCATAAGAATAAGCATCAGAACTGTGGCAGGAATACTCATCCAACGCGGATCGAGAATCAATCCATACGTCGTCGCGACCCAGTCATAAACAGGTTGAAAAGATTGTGCGAACGCCACGATATAGAAGGCGACTGAGATCGCTTGGGAAATATACAGAGCAATTCCGATAGAACCCCCGATACTCTCACCGAACGAACGGCTGACAATATAGTAGGCACCACCACCCGCCACGCGACGGTTCGTCGCAATTTCAGATACCGCCAGAACCGTCGGGACCGTCACAAGATGCCCAAGTGCGATAATCATGAGGCTACCCCAGAGTCCGACATGTGCAACGGCGTAACCGAACCGCAAGAAGAGAATTGCCCCGAGGATAGTACTCACCGAAGCGAGGAATACCGGAGCAGTACCGAAACCGTGCCCATGTTGGGAAGCCGGAGGATCACCACTGAGTTGAGATTCAGATTGCTGTCCTGGGTCTGAAAACATCGCTATTTTCCTTTCGTTAAGCAAACACGACTCACACTGAAAAACGAGAATCTGATATGAAGCCTTAATTCTCGTTCGTTATGATAATCACTAATAAGAAAACATATCGCCATATCTGCTGAAAATATTAATTCGATTTTCCATGAGTCTTAAGCTTTTACCATGTACCAACGCTATAGATTATTGAAGACTCCAATAAGAACTTTGTGATGCTCTTATGGAAACCTACTCATATCCTATAAGTTTAAATTAATTTCAGCGGTATGTCAATCAATTCTTCATACCTTCCACGTCAGGTTTGCTCCTCAAACCGGTCGAAGCGATTTCCTAACTGTTCCGTCTCTGTGGAAAAGCAAGCAATATCTAATTGATTCTTCAAACCAAAAGCCTGCTATAAAACAGGGTTATTTATAACTCAACTTGCTAAAAAAATGTATCTATGATATTTTAACGCATCAGGTATTTTAGTCAGAAAAGGGGGAAATTATGGCGGTTCAGGTTGCAATTATCGGATGCGGTGGGATGGCAAACGGACATCTCAACGCCTACCTTACAATACACCAAACAGAACCCGGTAAAGTAGAACTCGTCGCTATGTGTGATGAAGTCAAAGAACGAGCAGATCAGTTCGCTAACAGCGTTCAGGAGGTAACGGGTAAAAAGCCCGCGGTATTTGATGACACTGACACAATGCTTGCAATATCAGATTTAGATGGAGCAGATATTTGCACATCGCATGCACATCACCACATCAATGCGATAAAGTGCCTCAACAGCGGTGTCAACGTCATGGTAGAGAAACCGATGGGCATCACCGTCAAAGCCAGCCATGCGATCATTGCGGCAGCGAAAGCGAATAACAAAATCGCTGCAACCGCTGAGAATATCCGCCGAATGCCGAGCCGACGCACCGCAGAATGGTTAATGAACGAAAAACAGATGCTCGGAGATTTGCGGATGTTTTCCGCACAACACGCCTCTTATCGGGAACCAAATCCGCAAAGTGATTGGCATTGGCGACTCGATCTAACACTTGGGGGCGGTGGCATGGTGATGGATTCTGGAGCTCACTATTGTGATACCATACGCTACCTCTTCGGCGACCCAGATACCGTGTACGGACGCGTCTGTCAATTTGAGGATCTGCAAGTTACCAAAGCTGGGCAGCTCGTCAGGAACGAGCAAGAGGACACCTGGGTCGCAACTATTAACTTCAGAAATGGAGTCATCGGCCTCTGGACGTGTACATGGGCGGCAGTCGGACACGACTACCATCATGTTGTCTACTACGGCAGCGAAGGATGTCTGCTCGATGACGGTGACATATTCCACGGTCCGTTCGATGGTGCGGAGGTAATTCTTAAAGATGGCACCCGCCATCGTATGGAAAATCTTATCGCCGAATATAGATCAAGCCTTTCGGCTGAAGAAGAAGCGCGGCTTTTTCCCCACAACTTCACCGATGGAGTCGTCCTTGAATGTTACGATTTTGCGGATGCAATAGAAAATAACCGTCCACCCGAACTCGACGCAGAGGTAGGGCTACGAGCGAAATCGATCTGTGAAGCGATTTACGAGTCTAATGCCTGTGGACAAGCTGTTGACTACGAAGAGGTGGTGGCAGGCAATATTGAAGTCTACCAGAAACCGATCAACGAACGGTGGAACCTCTAATTGTCTAAACAGGAACGTTCCCCAACAAATCCCGCGGAAGAACAACGGGCAATCGGAAAACCTGTCGGTTATTTTGAACTGATTCTACAGAATGCTAACTTCCGCTGGCTCTGGAGCGGACAGATCGTCAGTCTGCTTGGGGATTGGTTTAACCTCATCGCGTCTGCAATACTAATTGCTGAACTCACCGACTCTGGTCTCGCGTTAGGTGTCCTGTTCACAATTCGGATGTTGGCACCATTTGTCGTTGCTCCGGTTGCGGGGATATTCGCGGATAGATACAACCGGAAACATCTGTTAATCATTACTGACCTCGTCCGTGCCGTCGTCGTTCTCGGATTTCTCTTCGTCCAAGACGCAGACGATATCTGGTTGCTTTATACCCTCACGATACTCCTGTTCGGTGTAAGCGGCTTCTTCAGTCCTGCACGGAGTGCTATCCTACCAGACATCACCTCTCCGCAAGAACTCGGCACCGCGAATACGCTTGGGGCAGCCTCCTGGTCGGTTATGCTTGCCGTGGGTGCCGCCATCGGAGGTTTAACAACAGGACTCTTTGGCAGCCAGACGGCTTTCGTTATTGATGGATTTACCTTTGCTATTTCGGCAGGACTCTTGCTGAAGATCAGACTACCGAGCTCATCATCCACTGCCGGAGGGACTTCAGGGGGTGCAAGGGTAACAGCACTACGTTACATGCTTCAGCATCCCGACATTCTTATCATTGCCATGCATAAGGCAGCGATATCCCTCTTAATGTCTACCGGCCTTCAAGTCGTGTTAGTTGAAATCTCCAACACCTATTTTGTTATCGGTGTCGGTGGGGCATTAAGTTTAGGGATGATATACTGCATAAACGGCATTGGAAGTGGTATCGGACCGATCCTTGCGCGGCATTGGAGTGGCGATCGGGACAAACCGCTCCGAATAAGTATCATCCTCGGCTACTTAATTGCGGTGATTGGAATCGCTATCATGGCACCTCTCTATAATTTTGGATATGTGCTTCTGGGTGGACTCGTCAGGAGCATCGGCGGCGGAATCGTATGGGTATTTTCGACCCAATTACTGCTTCAAAGCGCGCCGAACGAAATTCGAGGGCGTATCTTTGGTACTGAGTTCGCCCTTTTTACACTCCTGGGCGGAGCCAGCTCACTCATCATTGGGATACTGTTAGACCAATTTCAGATACGGATGATCTTATGGGGAATGGCCGCACTAAACCTCATTCCAGCACTGCTATGGGGGTTGTGGTATAGACACTACAACCCGACAGGAGAAAAATAGATGCCTACACCTAAAAAGCAATACCCTAAGCAGAGTATCTTATAGAAGGAAGATTAATTAGACAAGTAAGCCTGCAACAACAGCGTAGGCGACTCAGGAGAAAAACACGTCAAAGTGCTAACCCAGGTTATCCACCGCAAGGGACAATTAAAATTCTTTCCATCGCTGAATCAATTCTGTATCTATTCCAAACTGATCCAAGATTTTTGTAACAACGAAATTGAGCAGATCATCCACGTTTTTAGGGGAGTGATAAAACCCAGGCATCGCTGGTAATACACAAACTCCCATGCGTGATAATTTCAACATATTTTCCAAATGGATAGGACTTAACGGGGTTTCGCGTGGGACAACCACAAGTTTTCGATTCTCCTTGATACATACGTCCGCCGCGCGCTGGATAAGATTCCGCGACATCCCTCCGGCGATAGACGCAATGCTGCCCATACTACAGGGCACAACAACCATCCCCTCAGTCCGGAAAGAGCCGCTGGCAATCGATGCCGCGATGTCCGATTCATGATGGTAAATAACTTGCGAAGAAGAAACACCGATGAGTGATTCCAATTCAAAATTGTCAAGGTCGACTTCAAGCTGAAGTTCTTCAGACAAGGCACGCGCCCCAGATGAAGAAATGGTTAGATGTATCTCTATATCCGCTTGTTTCAGGAGAACTTGAAGCAAGCGGACTCCATACACACCTGCGCTCGCTCCGGTTATTCCTACAATTAATCGTTTCAATGTATCAAAATCTCCCTTGCGAAAATCGCGTTCAAACTCCAAACGGGGTGTGATTGCAAAGTGTACCCATTATATTCCTTTTCGTGGAAATTTCAAGACGAAACCATTGTCCCTCAAACGCTTGACAGAAAAAGATATAACGGGTAGACTAAGCACAGAAACCTATATTGACGTAAGGCGTTACTTGTCAGCCTGTCCCACGAGGAAACTATGTATATCGCTGCCTTAGACACACCCGCACTTGTTGCAGATATGGACGTGCTTGAACGGAACATCAACGGTATGGCAACACTTTGTGACCAACTCGGTATTCCCCTACGTGTTCATACCAAAACGCATAAAGTGCCAGAAATCGCTAAATTGCAGATCGCAGCCGGTTCCCAAGGCATTACCTGCCAAAAATTGGGCGAAGCAGAGGTCATGGTGGATGCTGGAATTGACAATATTCTGATCCCCTACAATATCGTCGGCACACCGAAACTGAAGCGATTGACAGCACTCATCCAACGCGCCAAGATTATCGCAGCCCTCGATTCGGAAGAGACAGCGAAAGGCATCTCGCAACAGGCACACGCTGATAAGTGTACTGTTCCCGTTGTTGTGGAACTCGACACCGGAAGTGGGCGTTGTGGTGTGCAGTCCCCCCAAAAAGCACAAAATCTCGCTCGACAAATCGTGAAAATGCCCGGTATCGACTTCCAAGGTGTGATGACGTATCCAAGTAACATCGGAGCGAAGTCGTTTATCGAAGAAACGCTTGACCTACTCTCAAGCGACGGGATTCCTGTGAACATCATCAGTGGCGGGGGCACCGGAGCGGAAGCGGCATCGAAAGAACTCGGTTGTACAGAAACACGGAGCGGTTCTTATGTCTACGAAGGTATGACGCGGATCGGTAATTCTGAGATGCTCGCGCCTGAGAGGTGCGTCCTGCGGGTCATCGTAACTGTCGTCAGCACGCCGACACCTGAACGGATTATCATTGACGGCGGGATGAAGACTTTTACCAGTTATCCACCATCGCCGTACGGACACATCATAGAGCATCCCGATGCGAAAATTTACGGTATGTCCGTAGAGCACGGGCATGTGGATGTCAGTAAATGTTCTCACCGATTTAAGGTCGGGGAACAACTTTCCGTTATTCCACTACACCAAGGAATGACGAGCAACTTACACAACGAACTGATAGGTATAAGAGGCAATACTGTCGAAACAATCTGGCAAATCGCAGGCAGAGGCCGCGTAAAATAAGTGGAGACAGATGATGATACGACCAGCACCCGAAGAAAAAAAACAGTGGGAAGAAAAAGGGTATCTCGTTTTTGAGAATGCAATTCAAGGGGAGGATCTTAAGCGACTCCAAACCGCCTTCGACTATTGGGCAGATGCGTGCAAAGAAGAATGGCTGGATAGAGTTGAAGCGGGAGAATCTGTCGCAACCTTCTACGACATCCCAAATCCGCTCGAAAAGGACCCTATCTTCATTGATATTATCGACTATCCAAGTTACTACGGCGCGTTGATGGAGTTCACAGATCACGACCTCATCCTATTAGGTCCACAGGTTCGGACGGTGGCACCATGGCCCGTGAGTTATACCGGATGGCATCCCGATGTGGGACATGAGAATCCCCTCCACATCAAGGTACAAATCTATGTCAACGATGTCGAACTGGGAGGTGGAGAATTCGGATTTGTGCCGGGCAGTCATAAACCCGATGCTGGTCCGTACACGCGCCCTATGCGGCAAGAAAGTATGCCGGGACATAAAACTTTTCCCGGTAAAGCAGGCACAGCGATCATGTTCAATTCCTGTGGATGGCACGTTTCAATGGACAATCACTCTGATGTGCCGCGTAAATCCATTATCCTGATTTACGAAAAACGGACACCGGGACGTATTGGACCCGATCAGTACGCCTCCATCTCAGAATACTGTCAGACCCCGGAACGGCGTAAATTGTTTAGTTTGGACGGCTAATCAAAGGAGGGCACCGATGCCACGAATTGACGCGCATCTGCACGTATTCACAAAAGCCTCACCTGAGTTTCCGAGAGAGATATCAGACGTTTGGCCCGCAGAACGGGAAGAACCTGTCGAAAAGTTGTTAGATGAAATGGAGAAACACCAGATCGATCAGGCAGTCCTCGTCCAGATGGCAGGTGCGAGCATCGCGAACCATCGTTACTTACTGCACTGTCTCAAAGAGTATCCAAATCGATTTTTGGGGATTGGATTGGTACCAGAGGGACATCCAAATCCCGCTGACCACATGGCGGAATTGACAGATAACACTGGGATTATCGGATTCCGATTTTCCACATTCGGAGGACCGCGTGATATTTTTGCAAAGATGGATGTCCGCGAGTTCGCGGCGTACCCTATCTGGAAGTGCGCTGCCGAACGCGATTATGTCTTGTGGCTCTATCCGAACGCGATGAATGCGCACCTACTGCCCTACCTGATACAAGAATTCCCACAAGTAAGGGTTGTGCTAAATCATCTCGCTGTGTGCCCAGGAAAAGGCAAATTCAGTTGGGACGCACTCGGAAGACCGCAGATACAGGTGACAGGTTACAACCTGACTATGCACACCACCTATCGACTTGCACGCTTTGAAAATGTTAATGTGCATCTCTCGGGTCAGTACGCCTTTAGCAGGGAAGAATTCCCTTATAAAGATTTGGCAGGATGGCACCGAGGTCTTTTGACTGGTTTTGGGGTAAAACGATTGATGTGGGCAACCGATTTTCCATGGATATTGGAAGAACCGGGTTACGGGAAACTTACCACAGTGATAGAAGAATTGCTACCAGGTCTATCCGAAGCGGAATTGGCAGACATTATGGGCGGGAATGCAAAGCGGATTTTACGGTTTCCTGACCTATAAACTGGAAGTCGTTTAGAATCCGCTTGCGGGTTGAAACGCAAACGCACTTTCGATCTGATCAAGTCGCAACAATTTTAGCTGCGGGGACAAGTGAATTGCGATAACATCAAAACGACAGGGGGTATCCAAGAGGTCTTGGGCTTGTAGGTATGCCAAAGCAACCTTGGAGATTTGTCGCTGTTTCTGTAGCGTTACAGATGCCTGGGGCAAGCCAAATCTGAGGCTCCGCCGTGTTTTCACTTCCACAAAAACAGTGAATTCACCATCCCGCACGATGATATCTATCTCGCCGCGTTCGGCACGATAATTCAGAGCAAGGATTTCACATCCTCGCGTCTGGAGATGTTTCACCGCCAACGACTCGCCAATTTTTGCAACGTTCAAACGTGAACGATCCATTTTTTAATTTTAACGTGCGTAAGACTTACGCGTGCTGCTCTTTTGTAGCAGAACCTGTTAGGGTGTGCCACGAGAGCATCTGTGTTTTTTCGGGTTCTCTCTCACAAAGCGTCCTGCGGTTTCGGAGGCCACGCTGGAGTTATCGCTAAATCCAAGTTATCAACAACAGTAACAACTCCGCTACTATCTGCCTTCATAATATAAATTCAATCATTAATGATACAATTTTAAGGCGAAAAGAGGACATAACAGGAAAAAATCATAGAAAAAGGAAAACCCTGGTGTGATAGACGAGGAAGCTCTTATACTTCTGACTAAAAATTAAGGGATCTATATCGGAGTTCGAATAAACTGCTCAAGCGTCTGGAAGGAGTTTAAAGGTACGACGATGAATCTCTGACGCGCCAAACCGGGCAATGGCTTGTCGATGTTGAGATGTGGGATACCCTTTATGCTGTGAGAATCCGTAATTGGGGTAGATCGGGTCTAATTCAGCCATCAACCGATCTCGAGTGACCTTAGCGATAATAGAGGCTGCAGCAATAGAATAACTTTTACGATCGCCCTTCGGAATAGCCTCACCTACAATATCTACTTCAGGCAAATGTAACCCATCAACGAGTAAGTAATCGGGGGACAGTGTTAACTTTTCAACGGCTTCCCGCATTGCCAAAAGAGCCGCCTCAAGAATATTCAGACGGTCAATGACCCGATGATCCACGGAACCGATACCCACGGACACAGCGATGTTGTGAATTTCGTCAAATAGATAGGCACGTTGCTTCGGAGACAACTGCTTCGAATCTCGCAAACTCTCAATGCGACAATGCGTCGGTAAAATGACTGCCGCGGCAATGACGGGACCTGCCAATGCCCCTCGACCCGCCTCGTCAACGCCAGCAATCTGTTTGTAGCCGCTTTGTTGGCATGCCAACTCAAATACGTTCATCTCCATCAGGTTATCTTCTACGTTCTTTGACACGGGCAGATCTGCCAGTTCTGTCGCGTAAGTAATATAATTTCGCGCGGCGAACTGCACCGTATCGAACCACCTGAATACTTTCAATATTAGGTGAATGGAGAGGGAAGGTCCTCTCACTTCCAGCACCGAATGCGACACGCCGCACCGTAAATGTCTCCTTTAATCCACCATGAGCACGACGGATGACGGTTCCCTCATACGCCTGAATACGTTCCTTCTGACCTTCACGGATACGAATGTTAACTTTGACTACATCCCCAGGACCAAACTCAGGAATATCGCTCTTCATATATTGATTTTCAACAGATTCAATTAAATTCATCTCTTATTCCTCCTCAGGTAGTGTAAGTACTGATATGTATTTCTGCGGGTTTATAAGGGCATATAAAGAGCCAATAACCAACTCTGTGGTCTACGGCATCAATCCTGCCGCTTCGAGAATTCGGATATCCTCCTCGCTCAGCTCCAATTTCTGAAGTAGATCCGGACGACAGGTTGCCGTGCGTTTGAGTGCCTCTGCATACCGCCATTTCTCAATATTCTCATGATGTCCACTCAAAAGCACCTCAGGGACAGTGATACCGGCAAACTCCGCAGGTCGCGTATAGTGCGGGTGATCCAGTAATTCTTGACTGAACGAATCAACATGTGCAGATTCGTAATCGCCGAGGGCTCCGGGAAGGACCCGTCCAATAGCATCAATCAAAACAAGCGCAGCGATTTCTCCTCCACTCAACACATAATCCCCAATAGAAACCTCAGTTGTCACCAATCGGTCGCGCACCCGTTCATCAACGCCCTTGTAACGTCCACACAAAAGAATGAGATGCGTTTCCAAAGAGAGTGATTCCACAAGTCCCTGAGTTAAGGGAGTCCCTTGCGGTGTCAAATAGACAATGTGCGCGTTAGTTTCCGGATTCAATGCCTCGAGTGCTGCGAAAATAGGTTCAGGTTTAAGAATCATTCCCGCGCCACCGCCATAAGGATAATCATCAACCGATTTATGCCTGTCGATCGCCCAATCCCGTAGGTTGTGGAGGTTAACAGTGAGTTTATCCGCGTCCTGAACCCGTTTGAGGATGCCTGTCTTCAACGCTGGCGCGATTATCTCTGGAAACAGGGCAAGAACATCAACTCTCATTTCTATGGGTTTTCGGTTTTCAACTATCGGTTAATACCTATAGCGATTCAGCAGACTTTACAACTACAAGACACCTCTTTAACTGGAAACTGAAAGGATTTTTTGAGGAGCAAAAGATCCGATTGACAGCCTTAACTATCTACACGTCTCCGATGCAACATCCAACGGCACAAGGAGATAGTTAAAACCATTCTGCTGACTGCTATTCTTCGATCTACTCGTCTGATCTTGGGTGTTCAATTAGTTCAAGGATGACCTTTTTATTCGCTTGCAACCCTGCAGTATAGAGAACACTTCTTATCGCTTTAAGCGTCCGCCCATATCTACCGATGATCTTCCCCAGATCTTCCTCCGTGACAGTCAACTCAACGATAACGACCGTTTCGCCAGTTACTTCACGCACCACGACTCGGTCGGGGTAATCGACGAGAGATTTTACGATGTATTCAATCAAATCTTTAAACATAGTTGACTTTCGGATTCATAGATGTGCTTGCTGTCCGTGTCTCCGGGCCCCGTTGAAGTAGGTGTTACGCCTCATCTTCAGCCGGCTCCGATGTCTCTTCCTCGGGTGTTGTTTCCTCAGGCGAGGTATCCGTTTCAGACGTTGCGTCCCGTGTCTCGATCGGTTCAACATCCTCCGTTTCTGTGATTGCTTCGGCGGTTTCACTCTCCTGCATTGGTTTCCCTAATCTTTCGTACTCGAATTTCATCAAAATCCCGCTTTTGGAGAGCAGTCGTTTCGCGGTATCTGAAGGTTGAGCCCCGTACCTTAACCACTTCAAGGTTTTCTCTTCATCGATGAAAACATCAGCCGGCTCCGTCATAGGATTGTAATGACCGAGACGTTCTAAGAACACGCCATCCCTTTGGGCACGTGCATCAGCCGCGACAAGTCGATAAAAAGGACGTTTCTTTCTACCGTGTCGTTGTAATCTAATTCTAACTGCCAAAAAATACCTCCTTGTTAACCATCAACAGCCAGGTACAAGAGGTTTTAGAACACTCATAGACCTCTTTTATTGTTATAGAAAACCGTTGGGTTTTCTTTCAGGTACACCCTTGCTTCTTTCTGACTGCCTTTTTAACTGCCCTATCGTGATCTACGGCGTTTCCGTTTTCGAGGCTTTCTCGATGTCTGCCGTTTCAAACCCGGCAAAGAACGCATTTTTCGCCCCATCTGTGGCATCGCCATCGCCGCCTGCTGGTTTAGCATACGATTCATCATTTGCAACTGAGAAACCAGCATGTTTATTTGATTTACTGTTGTTCCACTGCCTTTAGAAATGCGAAGCTTTCGACTTCTATCCAACAACCGAGGATTCTTCCGTTCCTCAAGCGTCATTGAATGGATGATCGCTTTCGCGGTCCGCAAATGGCTTTCATCTGGTGTAAGGTTTTGAACAGGCAACTGATTCTTAAAGGGCATCAGATCCATCAATTGATCCAAGGGTCCCATATTCTTAAGCTGCTCAAGTTGCGTGAGAAAATCGTCAAAATCTAAACCTTTGTTCTCTGTGAGTTTACGTTCAAGTTCCTTCGCCTGATCTTCGCTGAAAACTTCTTCTGCTTTTTCAAGCAAGGTTTGGAAATCGCCCTGTCCGAGGATGCGCGAGGACATCCGTTCAGGATGGAATTCCTCTAACGCAGCGGCTTCAATTTTTTCACCGACACCGATGAACTTAATCGGTTTCTGTGTGACATGCCGAATAGAGAGTGCCGCACCACCCCGAGCATCACCATCCATTTTCGTGAGGATAACGCCATCAATCTCCAAATCGTTATTGAAATTTTCGGCGACGTTCATGGCATCCTGTCCCGTCATTGCATCAACGATAAGCAGAATTTCTGTAGGCTCCACCCGTTCTTTGATGTGCCGAAGTTCACCCATTAGTGTATCATCAATGTGCAAACGCCCAGCAGTGTCAATGATAACGCAGTTATGTCCGTGTGCTAAAGCTTCCGTGACAGATGATTCAGCGATTTCAACAGGAGATACCTCTGTGCCCATTGAAAACACTGGGGTTTCAGTCTGTTCACCGAGAACCTGCAGCTGCTTAATGGCGGCGGGTCGATATACATCAGCGGCAACGAGCAAGGGGTTACGTCCCTCTTTGCGAAATCGGAGTGCTAACTTCGCCGCGACAGTCGTTTTACCCGCACCTTGCAACCCCGCAAGCATCACGATTGTTGGACCATTCGGTGCAATGCGAACCTTCTCCGCTTTTTCACCCATCAATTGGGTGAGTTCCTCACCAATAATTCGGGCAATTTGCAGTTCTGGTGTCAGACTTCCGAGGACTTCTTGACCGAGGGCGCGCACTTTAATCCGTTCTATAAACTCACGTGTGACTTTATAGTTAACATCTGCTTCAAGAAATGCACGACGCACCTCACGCAGTGTATCAGAGATATTGTTCTCTGTTAATCTCCCCTGTCCCTTGAGTTTTTTGAAGGTACTTTGTAACCTATCACCCAAGCTTTCAAACATCGTTTATGCGTCCTCTGTTGTAAGAGTGAGATGTGCCTGCAACCTATGCTCGATGCAAAATGTGTAATTATTCACGCCGTTAACTGAAACGACCGAAATGCTCTATCAAATCCACAGAAGTCCTGATGTGTAAATTCGCGCCACGACAAGACAATACCTGACTATACAATTATAGCAAATTTTATGCCTTATGTCAAACTTTTTTTCAATAGAAGTATTCAGTTCTTCTGTAGGAGGAACTCCAATTCCTGATACTTTTTTCCATACTTGATCTAAACCCATGTCTATGCTAAAATTGAGTTATGAAAATAACAACCATCACACAGCAGCATCGGAAATTTCCCTTCTGCAATCTTTTCATCCCCCTCATCTGCGTTTTAACGGCTTTTTATTGCGGGTGCCAGGGCGAGACCTTCAATCTTGATGTCGGCGGCACTTCAGAAATTATAGAGAAATCCGGTGAATTGACACAGAATGAGGTCTGGGATGGGCGAATCTATATTACTGATGACGTTGTTGTCCCCAAAGGTATCACATTGACCGTTCGATCGGGCACTATCGTCGGTTTTGAACCAATAGACACACCCAGCCAGCTCATCGTGCAGGGTGAACTCTATGCTGAAGGATCGCCAGATAGGATGATCGTCTTCGGTTCCTTGGGAAAGCAGCGCGAACGGGAACCAGAACCTGAGCCAGAAACACCCTTCACATCAACGGCATCAGACTTCGGTGGCATAGGCCTGGAAGAAAACGTTAGCCCCGAAGCTCAGATAACTTTAACCGCCGATCCGCCAAAGGCGGGAGATTGGGCTGGAATTCAGATTGAAGCCGATAGCCCGAATAGTCGACTCACGTACTGCCGTATCCAACATGCAACTATCGGTATCACATGCCGAACAGATGCCGTCCAAATAGAGAGATGTCTCCTGAGTGAAAACAAAACAGGGATACTTTCTGAAAATACCAGCCCTACTATTACCAGCAACGAATTTAATAGGAACGGCACAGGCACACAATTCCGCGGAGGCACATCATCGGATGTAGAATACAACGAGTTCACGGCTAACAATTACGGCATTATATGCGAAGATGACGCTCGACCCCGTATTCAGTATAACATTCTCCGCGCCAACTACGAAAACGCTATCGTCTGTTATTCCACTGCCTCACCAGAGATAGTTTCCAATAATATAATGTTGAACGTGGGTTGGGCAGTCTATGATGGGGGCAGACTCCGAGATAATTTCATTCAAGGGAATAAACAGGTTGGACCTAATATCACTGAACTCGGTATTGGAACACAAAGTGATCAGTTTTACGGTGTAGACGAAGCCTACGAACCCAGAAATTCTCCTGTAACAGAAGCAGGTGTGCCACGCGAAAATTTCTGATCGGAAGTCGATACATGAACCGTTTCAAAGCCTATCTCGAACTCATTCGCTATCCACTGTTTGCGATTCCGATTGTCGCAACACTCCCCGGTGCACTCATCGCTAGCGGAGGACACTTTACACGGCGTGTCGCGATGGCACTGTTGATTGCACTCTGCGGCTACTTCGCCGGAATGATAAAGAACGACTACTTTCACCATGAAACAGATAGACACACGAACCCGGAACGTCCGCTTCCATCGCAGCGATTGACACCGCATCAGGCGATTGTCCCCGCGAGTGTTATCTACGGGTTATGCGTGATTGGCGGTTTCTGGCTAAATATCAAAGCTGGTTTGCTGGTGATGGGTTTAGTCGCAATCTCGCATCTCTACAACGCTATTTTCAAAACAAAAGGTATCTTAGGAAGCCTCACACTGCCTTTGGGAATTGGGTTACTGAGCATTTTCGGCGCATTAGCAGTGAGCGGGACCGTACCATGGTTGGTATGGTATGCCTTTGCCGCCACAACGCTCTACGATTTGGGGACGCATATTACGACCACCTTCAAAGACCTATCGCGTGATAAAGAACTCGGCATCGTAACGACCCCACTCCAGATCGGTATCCGTCCGGCACTCCTACTCTCGGCGGTCGCTACGTTCCTCGCTTTTGCCATCGCCTTTTTGCCGTTTTGGTTGGAGCCAGATATTCATAAATCTTATATCGTTTGGGTGATCTTAGGCATCATCGCCACCGTCGGCACCCGTATTCCGCTCTACCTCCAACCGAACGAGAAAAACGGTTATTTCGCGCTGAAGGGCTCAATGGTCGGCTCAATTCTCTTCTTCCCGTGTCTTATCGGGGCACTGGTGCCGATCCCTCTCTCCGCTGCAGTCATTGTGCCATTGTTATTAGTAACACTACTTCTGTTAAGAACAACGCGCCAAGAGGTTTAATTCCATTTTGCTACCCGACTTCCTATAAATCCTTCGCAGCAAGTCTTGAAATTTTACACATTATGATGAGCCTTGGGAATTCTCAGATAAGAGGAATTATAGTAGAACCCGACAATAAATTTGCACTTGTAGCATAGCCTGTTAGGCTGTGCCAACAGAACATATAACTTCAGAGGCCACACGCCGCTGCAAGTGTCCAAGTAATTACGGAATCTACTATAAGGTATCATTATCCGAAATGGTAATGATTTCATTAGAAATCGATGGTCGCCCAGCGTGGTGATCATAGCGAGGTTAATAGTTAAAAATATGAAAAATATTGTTTTACTGATTACCGATACTTTCCGGTACGACAATCTCGGCGAACGGGCAAAACGCCCGATTCGCACGCCAATGCTCGATAAATTTGAAGCAGAACGGGCAACTGCTATTGACAAATTCTATATGAGCAGTTTTCCAACGGTGCCACACCGTACCGATATTATGACAGCAACAGTCGGGTGGCCCCACTACCCGTGGCAACCGATAGATCTGAGTGGACGGAACATCATCTCGCAACTCCTGAGCGATCAGGGCTACGCAACACAGCTCATCTGTGACACGCCACACTTGTTCAATGTCCGTTTTCAGCACTGCTTCGATGCCGCTTTCCAGCATCGTGGGCAGGAAGGGGACAAACCGCTTCTCCATCATAACGACGAAATAAAAATCGTTATGCCGAATGAGAAAACACGACCGCATCCATCATACAGAGGACACACGCTGCCGAACACCCACCGTTGGACGAACCGCTACTACCAATACGAAGCGGAGACGTTCTCCGGCAGGACCTCCGAGACCACAATCCGATGGCTGGAGGAGAACCACCGCTCGGGTCCCTTTTTCCTCTGGGTAGACTTCTTCGATCCGCACGAACCGTGGGATCCCCCCGAATATCTCGTCAAACGGTACGATCCGGATTACACCGGTCCACCAATGCTACATCCAAACTACGGTCTGTCGTCCCTCTTTACGGATGCGGAACTGCACAACCTCTGGGCGCACTACGCTGGTGAGGCAGAACTGATTGACCGACACATCGGACGGATTCTGCAGAAAGTGGAGGATTTGGAGTTATGGGAGGACACCCTTGTTGTTGTGTTGTCCGACCACGGCATGTCTATCGGTGAGCACGGTAGAACAGGGAAATCCAATATCGACCCGGAAGATTCCCGTTACTGGCCCACGTATCCTGAAATCAATCATGAGATGTTCCTGATTGCCGGGGGAGATGTACCGAGCGGACAACGTCTCGATCTCATCGCACAACCGATGGATATTATGCCGACACTCTGTGAATTGGCGGGTGTTAACTTGGATCCACCAAAACCGCTCGAGGGACGTTCCTTCGCACAGGCTCTCCTTAATGGCGATACACAGCACAGAGAATACGCTGTAACGGGTTGCCACATCGGTGCACCGGATGGAACTGTACCACGTCGAGCAACGGCGCCCTTCCTGGTAACCGACCGTTGCGGATATGCACCTGTGGGTGAATATGGTAGACCAGAGTTGTTCGACCTACTCGCAGACCCGATAGCGGAGAACAACATCGCCACGGATAATATGGAACTTGTTAAGGAGTTGCATGAGATGTTTATGGCGCACCTCACGGAGCATAACGCTCCTGAGAAGTTTCTTGATCTCTGGAAGGAAGAACCCTCCGGCGATGGACGGGGCAAATGGTCTATCGACTATCCTGACGATTCAGATGAATAAAACATGGTGAAGGGCCGGATACTGACGTATTCTGCCCTTTTTTGTTTTACGAAAGTTTCGCGCGGATAGCCTCAAACGCTGTGCCTCTGGGCATAACGAAGAGGCACTTTCCAGCACTCCGCTCTTCCCACAACTCACCGATCTCACGCTTTTCTTCTGCATCGTCAGCAGTCCAGAGATGATCACCCTTGGATTCAACAACCAAATAACGTCCATCGGTTAAGAGGCATACAAAATCGGGGTAAAACTTATCGGTTGCGGTTTGAAGCCAGAAGGAATGTAGCGGCTTCCGTTCAAGGTTCCGCACCCAAAATTTCACTTCAGGCAATTTATCAATAAACTGCGCACATTGGAATTCTTCACCATCCGACTTCAGATCGCCTACCTGTGGGTAGTAGTGCTTCTGGAATTGATAATGCCCTGTATAACGGGTGTTATATGGATAACTATGTGGGGCGAAGGAAAAGCAGTGGTCTGGTGAAACAACAATTGGAGTTGCACATTCGGGTAGAAGGAAATTCTCATAGGTAGCGCGGTGCACGTTTTGGCGATGGTTATTAATTTTCTTCTCAGCCGCATCTTTGAGAGCATACTTGTTACGGATGAGAAT
Organism: Candidatus Poribacteria bacterium; assembly: GCA_007571305.1. Taxonomy (GTDB): domain Bacteria; phylum Poribacteria; class WGA-4E; order WGA-4E; family WGA-3G; genus WGA-3G. Next base: position 58,727 of record RKRR01000010.1, read on the forward strand.
ATCTATCGGCATCCCGCGTTCTTCGATAAGGTGTTCAACTAACCGCTGAAGGAAAGACAGAGACTCACGCTGTAAAATATCAAGATGTTTAATGGTTCTGTCAAGCCAGTTCGCGAGTTGTGCGGCATTCCAGTTTTTATCTGGTGCGAGAAAAGACATCTGCTGATGAAGCTGCCCCAAAAAACGCATTTCCAACCTTCCTTCATGAGAAATCCCTATTTCCCCATGTTCTCCCGTGCTAAACTCAGACGGAAACTCTTCTTCAGTCAGTTCAGCATCGCATTCAGACAATTGCCAGACAGTTTCTAAAAACCGGGACCCCTCAAAGTCAAGATAAGTTTGGTTCTGCTTGACCATCAACTTTGGAATTTTAAAAACTTCGCCACGCGCAGCAGGAGCAGGTTCAATATCAGGCTGTGTCATACCTTCAAAGAATGGAAACTCGCCCCGTTGTTCATCGGTAGGGCGGATAAGCTCAGTGGCTGCCTGTTTCTCAAATCCATTCTCAACAAGTCCGTCGGTTAAGGCGGATGCAGCATCATAGAAATTCTGAGAAGCCACAAAAGCATAAGCACTGTTCAGCGATTCCTGTTTCTTTCGCCGTGCTTTCGGAAGACGCATAACTCTACCTAATATTTGTTCAACAGCAGTGGAAGATCGCATTTCGGCAACAGAACAGAGAACATAGGCAAACGGACAATCCCACCCTTCTCGCAACGCTTGTACAGTGATGACATAACGAATTTGTTCCTCGGGATCATTGAGGTCGACGTTGTCAAGCCCTTTGTCCTCACCTGTAGCACGTGCGATCTGTTCTTGAGAGATGTTGTGTTCCTCGAGTAAACATTTCTCGACAACTTCGACAGTCACAGTTTCTCGATTTTTATGTCTTGGTTGTGCCTGAATGAGCATGATCGGACGAATGTATTCGCCTGTTTCTGATTGTTCCTTTTTAGCATCTATCTCAAGCGCATCACGTTGGACAATAGCAGCGATGAGCAGTCGTTTCCAATCCGGCATGGTTTCTAACCGAATCGGCATTTTGATCATGTCCTCTGCTTGGAGTTCAGCGGCAGAAACAGTATAGAGCACATTAGATGGATTGTTGATGGTATCTGGCGTAGCAGTAAATTCAATAATTGCGGAGGGGTTAAATCGAGCGAGTGTCTCAAAAGAGAGGTTAGTCCGAGTATTATGTGCTTCATCAACAATCACAATCGGACGTTTGACGCATAAGAGATTTGCGAGTGAACAGATAGGTTTACCGCTTTCGTCTCGCTCAACCTCTAAGAGGGTTTCATCCGGAAGGTGTATGAAATGTCCCATAAGCGCGCCCGAGGGTTCATAAACCTTGCGTCCATCTGTATTTTCAACGCGGAACGCTTGCATTGTGGCAACGATAATCGTCGTTTTGGTGTTGAGGATATGCGGTGAGAGGTAGAGTGCATCACCGACAGTGAGAATTTCCATATTGTGCCGGGATTTAAAGGCATCTCTGTACGGGTGATTCGAATTTTTAAGGGCTTTGAGCGTCTGATCGCGAATGGCATTTGAAGGGGTAAGCCAGAGGACAAGCGGACTCTCCGTTTTTAAAAGATCAGACGCAGTGATGCCCACGGCGTGGCATGCCACGAAGGTTTTGCCGCCACCTGTGGGAAGCCGGAGACAGACATAAGGCATGCCGGGTAAGTCTTCAACCGAGGTGTAAGGACGTTGGGTTAAATCGTAGAAAGCGGTGTTGGCATTCTCGTACTGCAGGCACTTTTGGTAGTAGGTTGTTAATGCTTCAAGCGTGCGTTCTTGATATTCTTTGAGGGGGAGGTGCATCTTTTTTGTTTTTCGGTGTTAGAGAAATATTAGGGTTTATTTATAGACGACTGAACGATGTCGAATTCGCGAGACTTCAATCATTGTAGCCTCTTCATCGTAAGTATAGATAGCTCTATAGTCGCCACATCGCAAAATAAACTTCGCTTCGTATCGACCTGTCAACGGCTTATGGAAACATTGACCACAATTTTCACGCAGCCATTCAAGTTTATTTCGAACTCGCCTTTGGATTTCGGCATCCAAACGTTTTAAATCTCGTTCAGCATTTCGAGACAGTATTAATTCGTACATTATCAACTAGATCCCTAGACGTTTGGCAACCTCCTCAAGCGTAAACATTTTTCCACCAGCCTTTATATACTCGTCCTCACGCTCTAGGGCTTCAATGAATTCTGGGCGTAACTCCAATCCTTCGTCCGGGTCGTAATCGTAATCCTCAAGAAACAGTTCCAGTTCCAAATAGCAGACAAAAAATTCGTAGAACTCAGCACGCAGCCGAGCCGCTATTTCAATAGACTCTTCCGTTTCCATCAACTTAACAAGACGGTTTCGCGACACAAAAAGTCGCCAATTGCCTAGCGTCCGTATCAATGTTCGGAATCCATCAGGGGACAATGCTGCGACCTTTACCTCTGGCACAGGATCGCCGTGTACGGATAGCCCCATTCGACGTGCCTCACGTCCGAGAGGAGATATCTTTCGTTGCGCCTCAACTGCCAAGATACGGTGCTTTAGATGTACAAATGCCTCGTTTCTCTGGACAATTCTAAGGATGGATTCCTCATACTCCTCCAGTTCAAACGCAAGTCCACAGTAGCCCTCGAAGAACTCACGGAACTCTTCTTCAAGTTCGGAGTACGGAGCATCTTTTCCAACTAGCGCGATGAGTCGTTCACGGGATGTAAATATATCCTCGTTGACAATAGACGCGAGCCAGTCATTGAATTGTACCGAATGGATTATAGTATCCTCCACTTCCGATTCTGTCTCTGTTGGTTCCAACGTCTCATAATGCCGGTACCTTTCAAAATCGTTATCTAGGTATTTAGATAATAGGATGATACCTTCAGCGCGTTTTTGATCATCCTGTAGTCTTTCAACGCCTTCGCCTCCAACAATTAAGACATCAGCTTGACTGACCTTTTTCAATCGAAATGCTAAGTCGGAAAAACCTCCTGATGGTGTATAATTCGGCGAGACACAGCACTCAACGACTCGCCCCCTCTTATTTTTAAATAGTTCTTCAAATCGGATTTGCAATTGCTGCCGGTACTTGGTTGGGAGAGATTCAATTTGTTCAAAGATGGCATTCTGTAATTTATTTTCTGAATCAACAATTAGTAAACCATTTCTTTGAATACTATTTAAGAATTCCTCTGTAGGCATCGCAAAAGTCGGATTAAAATAAGCCGCATTGAATGCCGAAGAATCAAGAACTGCACTGATTCGCATTTAAACAACTCCTCACGTTATCTGAGTTCGCGAAGGCGTTCTGGGAAAAACCCATTGGGCCATTCATCAATAAAATCGCCTTCCTCATCAAGGCGTAAACGTTCTGCCTTTGCTCCTTCATGACCACGGCTGACGTAGATAACCGAGATATCTTCCGGTGCAATCTGTTTTTCGGCGACAAGGCGTTGCAAACGTAAAATCAAATGTTCACTGTGGGTTTCAATAATAAATCGGTTACAGCGTGGTGGTTTAATCGCTTCCGCAAGCAGTTCTCCAAGATCTGCTTGCAATCTCGGATGCACGTGAACTTCGGGTTGTTCAATAGAAATAATTTGTTCCTCTGAAACCAAACTCTGAACAATGAAAGGGAGAAGTTGGCTAATACCAAAGCCGACATCAGGCAGTGATGCATCTACGTGTCCTTTCCTCCTTGTATCTATGAGTCTCACCTCAAAAAGGTCGCCTGAATTGGTTCCAACGGGTTTCACCTCCAGTTTATAGCCAATATCCAGATGTTTTAGCCATTTGTTGGCTTCTTTAACCAAGTTTGAACGACGGAAAAGCAAATCTGGAAGCAAATCCCCCTGGTATCCGACATCTTGAGGACTAGTACCTGTAAAAATATACCATCTCTCGGGTGCTCGCCGAAAAGGCCCCATTGGGAAAAGATTTGTCAAAGTTTGTTCCAATGCGCTGCCTGCCGCCGTAGCAAACGAACCCACATTAACCTTATCATAAAATCGTCTGAGTGATAATGATCGGAATCCTGTTCTCCAGCGATTTCCTTTAGTAGACCCACTGACAATAGGAAGAAAACCCTGCAATCCTAAAACTGTGTTCATCTCTTCTTTGTGCCGTTTGGAAATGTAGGCCTCCAAATCAAAATCCGATGATAAAAACTCAATATCTTTCTTTAAATCGTTGCGTTCCTCTTGAAGTCTACTATTGTCTTCCTGAAGTTCCTCGTTAGAATTTGCGTAATCTCTTAATGTCTCTTTTAACTGTTTAAGGATATCCTCCTTATGTTCTCGACACGACTTAAACTCAGGCTGCCAGTCTTCTAGTTTCTCTGTTAGCCAAACACACCGTTGTACCTGCGATATTTTTGAATACCGGAAACCACGGGAAATACGAAAAAGTGGATTATGGAAAAAACTGTGGTTGATTGGAACTGTTTCAGGATATTCAGTTTCAGGCAATGGTTGAAATTGGGCGATACAAGATTCCTTATTGTAAATCCCTATTTGATCCAGAAGGACTTCTTCCTCAATGGAAGGTCTCTTAAAACGAAATTCAATAGCTATTTTGTTCTTACCGGACAGCGATCGAACCATATCTGTTTTATCTATTGAAAGTTTAACGCGGATTGAGAGGGCCCGTTTCAAATCGTGATCGAAAAGGAGTTCCTGAAAACTGCCGAGATCTACAATACCATTTTCAGCTCGAGGAAGCAGCAAAGCCTCAGCCTCTCGGCTTTCCAGCGTCTGCTTGAGCAGGTTGAGGGCTTGAAGGATTGTGCTCTTCCCTGCACTGTTTTCTCCAAAAATGAGCGTTATCGGTGCAAATTGTATACGCGCACGCTCTCCGAATGCTTTGAAGTTTTCCAATTCTAGTGCCTGAAGCATGAGGCTTCTCCTAATTGACTTTTGTCTCTTAACCTCTCAAGTATTTTGTAATTATCTGCTCAAGAGACAATCATCCTAACCTAATAAGTATTGAAAATAGTATACGAGATTTGAACGGATTTGTCAACACATTAACCACCTACACGAGATTGTAAGGCATTTGGCGGAAGGTAATGCCCAGATGCTTTAAAGTGGCTTCAGTGAGTTGGGTGCCCCCACAATGGATAATCTTATTGCCCTCATGTTGCGGTAAACAGTTGATAAGCCCTTCAGTGAGAATATCATCACTGTTGAGTAGATAAACACCGATACCATCAGCACTGCCTAAAAAGGCGCGTTGCCATTTCTCTTCGGTAGTGCAAGAGGTATACGGCTTTCCCTTTACCCTATAGTCACTCTGTTCATGTTCCACCAGTGCGACCGCGGTTTCTACTGCCATTGGGGTGCCTGTCTCCTTAAAAAAGAGATATTGTGCCATCTCATTAAAGGGAATCTCCGATTTCTCTAAGAAGGTTTCGCCGACGTGGTAATAGGAAAAAGTTCCACCGGTGCCAAATACCTGCTGGGGTTTGCCTTTTTGTTCATAAGTATAACCTTCACTGACGCGCTCAAGACGAACAGATGTAATTTTACGGGCTATCTTCGACTCCATCTCAACTAAAATGAACTGTCGATTACCGCCATCCTCACGATTTTGTTCCAGAACTTCATGAGCCGTTGTACCACTGCCAGCGAAGGAGTCGAGGATAATGGCATCTTTACTGCGTAGCAATTCGAGCAAAAACTTAATAAATTTTACAGGCTTGGGTTGGGGAAAAACACCGCCTTCACCAAATATATTACGAAGTTCAGTTGTACCTTCTTTGTTGAACCCTACGATTTTTGGTGAGAGGAATACGTCTGGCGGTTGTCCTTCTTGAACCTCAGACAAATACCGTTTTGCCCTGGGTTCATTTCCAGAGAAATCAATTCGTCCTTCATGTTCCATTTGACGTAATGTATCTTGTGAATAGCGCGGATAACTTCCTGAAGGAGGTGACCATTCGACCCCATTTTCAAAAGTGAATGTGTACGGATCGTAATAGTTTCGAGCACTGAGTGGGTCAAGTTTATATTTACCTCTACCATCATTATCGTCATGAGGATATTTCATTGATTTATCAGTAATGTAACGAATATACCGACTTTTGTCTTCACCAAACCAAGATTTCTCTTTGGCATAAACCAAGGTGTAGTCAGCATTGTGATTAAAATCTTTACTGGAGTTACGCACGGTGTGCATTGCTCTTCTTGTGAGAATTGCAAAAAAGTTCTTTTCTCCGAAAACCTCATCCATTAGCATTCGTAAATGATGCACTTCATTATCATCAATTGAGATAAAGATCACACCGTCATCTCGAAGGAGTTGATGAAGGAGACAGAGGCGGGGATACATCATACAGAGCCATTTATCATGTCGAGAGAGATCTTCAGAGAGTTTGCCAACGGTTTTTCCGAGCCATTTCCGGATGGTTGGGTTGTTGACATTATCGTTGTAAATCCAATTTTCGTTGCCTGTATTATAAGGCGGATCAATGTAGATGCATTTGACTCTACCAGCATAGTAAGGTAGGAGTGCTTTGAGCGCGAGGAGATTATCGCCTTCAACGAGCAAGTTTCCCGTGCCAAGTGGTTCATTCTCAACACCAAAGGATCGGTCACGATCGTGCGTCAGGGTGTGTATTGGCACTTCGTCGTGGTGATTGAGGACGGTTTCTTTTCCGATCCAGTTGAGTGTTGGCATGTATGTGGTTTCCTGGTTATCTGTTAGGACTTACGCAGAGATTCGCTAAAACAGTTGAAGAGTTCATCGCCTTCCTCAGGCGAAACGTCCGAGGGTTCTTCGTTTTTTGAAAAAATGGATTCAAAATCTTCTTCCGCTAATAAATTGTCGATCGTTTGACAGATAGTCTCTTCAGTAAGTTTGTCAACGATCATCATGTCAGATGTCCAAAAGTACATCCCGGCAGCGCACTCACCCGTTTTTTTGTACTGCTTCATCAAAGTCTCAATGTTTTGAAGGGTAAAAAAGACTGCAGAGAAACTCTCTCCATTAGGAAAGGTAACGCAAACATCAACATTATCATTGTCTGAATTAAAAGGGATGATTCCATTATAAATCGTTAATTTATAGTCGTTGCGCTGAACAACTATATAAGGTTTGTCCATTTTTATTTGCCTCCAAAACACTGCAAAATTTCATTGATGACTTTTCGCTGATTGTCCTTACCAGAGATTCCTAAAATTTCAATCTGCCCCTGTCTGATTTTCCAATAGAGCCTTGCACCACCACGAGTCCGTGATTCAGTAATTCCGCTGCCAATCGATTTATTGCCTATCCCCGGGTTCATATTTCCTTTTTTCAATTGATCGGTAATTTTCTTAATGTCCCCTTGAAGAGATTTTAGCGTTTTTCGACCTTCTTGCATTAGGAGAGAACTTTCGGAGATGCGATTGATTAGCATTCTTTACAACCTAAGAAAAAGACTCAGCTGCTGGGAGCTGTCCTCAAAGTCGCAAAACAGACTTATAAGTCACGCGGACTGAGAGGACAGCCCGACGCTTTAAGCAGTAGGCGCATCAAGTACGGCATCAAGCTGATCCATCACCTTATGGAACGCTTCGACGTAAAAGGACATCAACTCAAAATCGTTGGGAGGATTGACATCAAAGATATAACAGTGCGAATCAATGAATTCAACAGCTCGAGGATAGTCCTCTGTTTTATATTCAACCGTCGACTGATTACATCGCCACGGACAACCCGTTCCGTAACCGATCCGGTTTTGGAAAATCTCTTGAGACGGCACAGGCAGACGTTGCCACTGTCCCGTTGGGACACCTTCAGCACGTAGAGCAGCTTGTACTTTCTCACGCAAGGTTCGTGCGGAAATATCTAATCCCAACGCCTCTGGATCGAAACCGATGACATAGTTGTAATACACTGGCTCACACGCTTTTGGTATAACCGGGGTTTCGATGCCGTCAATTTCATCGAGATACTCCGTAAGATAGTGGCAATTTCGAATTCGCAATGCGTTGTTCACATCAAGCCGTCGGAGTTGGCTACGGATGAAAGCCTGACTGAACATGTCCCCACGATACATCCATCCAAGCCCGTACGCATTGTATTCCTGCTCCTCGCGTTCCCGACCCGGCACGACGATTTCCCCGAAATACTGCAACAATGCTGCGCGCTCGTAGATTTGTTCGTCATTCGTTGTGAACAAACCGCCTTGACACCCACTACTCAGCGTCTTTGAGGCTTGCGCGCTGTAACCCGCGGCATCGCCAAACGATCCACAAAGCTTACCGTTATAATATGCCCCGTGCGCCTGCGCGACATCCTCAATGACTTTCAGATTATGCTTCTTCGCAATCTCCAAAATCGGATCCATATCCGCGGGCATGCCGTGGATATGAACCGGCACAATCGCACGAGTCCGTTCCATGATTTTCGCTTCGATTGCGTTCGGGTCAATACAGTAAGTTACGGGGTCAATATCAACAAAGACCGGAATAGCATTGTGATGAAGAACGGCTGCCGCCGTTGCCCAGAAAGTAAAGGCGGGAATAATGACTTCGTCGCCAGGCTCGATACCCACACCTGCGACGCATAAGTGCAACGCCGCCGTCCCGCTGTTGACCGGAATACAATACTGGACACCCATGTATTCCGCCCACTCCTTCGCGAGACCTTCGGATTGGATCCGTTGCTGTTCCGTTATTTTTTCGGACGCGATAACCTCGGCAATTGCGTCTTTATCGGACTGGGTAACCTCTGGCCACGGTTGAATTAAGCCATCAGGAACGGTTTGATTCCCTCCGTTTATGGCGAGTTGACTTTTCATGAAAGAACCTCCTATTGCTTACAACTGCAGGTTCAAAAAACTATGAATAATGCAGACTATTACGAAGAGTCCACAAAACATAGTACCCATAATGCGGTGCGGAAAACACGGGAGCCCCCAGATTCTATAGGCATAAGCACATTTTGCTGGGAGCAGCCTACCTGAACCGAGATGAGAAATTTCTACGAATTTTTAGAGATACGGCTCTATAGACATATCTGAATGGAGGTGCCGGTAGGAGTCCAGGTTTAATCCAAAGACACAGCAAGAAAGGCAACCTCACTTCCAACCCGTAAGAACCAAATAATTAGAGCGACAATACATGCCTTCGTTTTAGATATCTCTGCCATAATGGAAATCCCTGCCGCGAAAACCCCTACATACCAGACACTTAAAGGGTTTATATGACTCAGAAATGTGAGAAGTTCATCGTTTTCAATGGAACTTGCTAACAGATGGAGTCCCGGAATAATTTTCAGGTCGATTGTGCTCTCCATATCCTCAACTTTTCTAAAAATCGGAAGTATCGAGGCGTTAATAAAATATATCAGCGTTCCCATCAAGGAGGCATGAACAGTGCCAGCATAAATATGTTTGAACTTGAGTGTCTTCTTTATATTGAAGGCACGTGCGGCTAATGTGAGTATTGCACTCAGTAGGATGCACCATAGAATAAGTGTGATGAGCCCTCTAGCTAAATAAGCTTCAAAAGAGGTAACTTTGATATCATCCCCTGTTTTTTGTTGTGAGACTATTTGTTGCTGAATCAGTTCCTGTGTAAAGGGTTCAATTAGCCATAACAGCACAATGCCTACTGAGCAATAGACAACAAAGGCCAACACCCAGTTCGGATCGGATTTGAGTCGCGTAAACACGGCATTCGGTTTCACCACGAGATCCGTGAGGTTTTGCAAACTCTCTTTCATAACTAAGATTCAACTGTCTCCAACCCATTTATCGAAGAAAAATGAAAAATAATATCGGATAGAGTAGTCGTTAACTATAGACATTATAAC
>RKRR01000049.1 GCA_007571305.1 Candidatus Poribacteria bacterium
CCCTCGCTTCGATAGGATGGGTTTCTATAATTATTGGCTTTACTATAAAATCAAAGGAAAAACACGCAAACACGGAGAGACGCATGAAACTTGTTAACGACTTCGCACACAAACAGCACAAATATATGCCGACCTTCGCAAAAGCGACGGGAAAAGCAACGGTTTACATACCAGGCTACCCCTACGAAGACGAGGTACCTATGCCCGCAACCGGATTCCACGGAGAACAGACCAGCAGCTTGTACGAACAAATCTCCAGCTATCTCGCAATGCACCCACACATCTATGTCGGTATTGATAACTTCATCTACTACCGTGAAGGCGATGTCACCAAAAGCGTCGCCCCCGATATTTATGTCGTTTTAGGCGCAGCGAAATTCCCGCTCCGTAGGAGTTTCTACACCTGGGCAGAAGGTGCGGCACCAACGGTTGTTTTTGAGTTCCTATCGGATTCAACAGCCGATGAAGATCGAAACGAAAAGGTTCATATCTACCTGCAGGATATGGGGGTACAAGAGTACTTCATCCATCAACCTGAGATGGAGAAACCTGCAGAGTTTCGCGGCTGGCGGCGGGATCCTTCAGGCAGTATTGTTGAGATATCCCCGGATGCCCGCGGTGCTTTAGGCAGTGAGTCCTTAAACCTGTCGTTCCGGTGGTCAAATCAACACCATAGCCATGTCCTGTTGTTACGTCCGTATTTGCCTGACGGCACGCCGATCACGACAGCTATAGAGCAGCGTGAACTTCACGCTGCAGCAATAATACGTGCGGAAGAAGCGGAAGCCCGGGTTGCAGCAGAGACGGATCGGCGGGAGGCATTAGAACGCGAATTAGAACAGCTCCGCCGACACCTCGAAAACCGATAGCAGAAATCATGCTGCTGTTGTAAACGGTATCGCATAACCTGTTAGGTTGCGCATCGTTTTTTCGCAAGACTGGAAAATCCTAAATCCGATGCAGTCGGTTTTTCAGAACCTATCGTCCGAATTTGTATACGGCTTTTGAGAATTTAAACAGGATTTTTCAGATTAGGTGGGCACGGCAGTGTGGAATCTTCCGACAATTCGGAGATGTTAAATCCGCTTACATTTATAAAAGGAACTTTATGGGAAGTGTTTATATCTTGACGAACAAGGGTATGCCGGGGTTAGTAAAAATCGGCTATACAGAAAGAACAGCTGAAGAACGAGCAGAGGAACTTTATAGAGACAGAAACGGTAGGGCTATAACTGGGGTGCCAACGCGTTTTGATGTTGCTCACGAGGAATTCTGTGACAACCCAAAAGAACTTGAAACCTTGATACATCAAGAACTCAATGAGTTTCGTTTTAACAAAGATCGTGAGTTTTTCACATTCCCAGAACCATCAGAAGCAATACAAAAACTAAAAGAGGTTCATAAACGTCAACCATCACATGCCAATTGTGTTAATTCTGACAGTCCTTGGAGAAAATGGACATCACAATTTTTAACACGTTTCAGTAAACTTTCCAATAGAAGAACACCAGTACCTAAAGAGGAGGAGCAATTTTGAATGGTAAACCTCATTATAGTGCAGATAATGGTTTTACTTCCGCAGCTGCGGGTAGAGGAATAACAGAAGCACTACAAGAACACCTTAATGTTATTATCCGTGATGAGAATCTTGAAATCGCGTTTAACCACGATTATTATCAAGTAGAAATGGAGGGTTTAGTTGAGGATAAAAAGGAACTTGAGGAACAAAAGATTCAGCGGCAAGATTCTATCAAAGACTTAACTAAAGAGATTGAGACCAAAAATATAAAATTAGCCGAGTTGAAAGTAGAATTGGAATCTCCAGTAGAAATCATAGAGACATCGGAAGGTTCACGTATTGTGGAACTAAACGAGAAAATTGAAGAGAAGATTTCGGATATGGAATCCAAGAAATTAGAAAAAGCTAAGGTCGAAATCGAGTTAGAATCACCGACCCGGGTTGAATTAGATGCTTTAAACACTGAAGGAGCGATTCATCAATCATCAGACCATTGGTTCTCTAAATTACGACACTGGTTTTCTAAATTATTTGCGGGGCTCCCTAAATTGATTTTCGCGATCTTTGCCACAGCTGCAGTTATTGGGCTATTTGGCTATCTCTATTTTTTCTATGTGTCTGCAGGTGAAAAGACTGTTAAATCAAGTGATGATATGGATTTAACAGCTCTTGTTGATTATAAAGCGTTAGATAGATCATGGCAATTCAGCGACGAAGATCCGCGTAATTGGTTGATTCTTATGTTTCCCTTTATTTTCATAGTCCTTGCAATCGTGACGCACCTCAGTCTGGAATATGAAAAACGGACAAGATGGATATATTTCAGTGTTTTTTTGGCAGCAACTTTATTAATTGAAGCGACAATTGGATGGAGAATTGCCCATAACATAGTTGAGGCGCAGAAAGCAGCATCCACAAACGGACAGAGTCAAGATAGTTTTATACTGCTATTCTTACTTTTTCTTTTCTTAGGTTTTGGTCCTTCAGTCTTGTTAGGATTAGGTTTACATTGGATATTGAGATTATGGGAAAACATCCGTCCACAAACCGATCAATCCAAACAAATGGAGATACAGATCAAAGCAGAGAAAAAAGATAAACTGCTTGAACTAGCTACTTCAAACACTGAAATCCAAAATTTAGAAGAAGGTTTGAAGCGACTTCATCAAGACAAACGATCCTATTCAGATTCGCTTGTGAAAACATATAGACATCCGATTGAAAAACAAATTGCTGGCTTAGATGCTGAAATCGAAAGTACCCAAGACGAAATTCAATTGCTCAACGAACAGGTTGACAGCCTTCAAACGGAAATTGATCGTTGTGAATCCGAGATTGATACTCGCTTAAAGGGGCAACGAGAAAGGATTATTGACATAAGGAAGATGGAAGCACAGGCTAATGAATTCGTGACAGGATGGTGTCGGTATGTCGCACAATGTAGAACCGAGCTTCAACCGCAAGAAGTCTCAAACCAAATCATTGAAATCCAAGAACTTGCCAAGCAAACACTTGAGGATTTCAAAACAACCCTTAAAACATCTTAGAGGTTTTTATATGAAAAGAATTAATGTTGTGGTAGTAATGTATATCCTATTTCTTATTTTTTTTACCGCTAGTCATTCGGATAGTAGAGTATCAGATGCGCCCGTAAATATCATTGTTATTATTGATACGTCGGATCGTGTTTCTGAAGAAAAACATCCCAACCAAAGAGAAAGAGACATTGACATTCTAAAAGAGATTGTTGATCAGTTTTATAAACTTGTTGAACCCACTATCAGGAAAGGTGGCACAATTAAAACTCCACATGAACTTACTTTCGTAGTTCCAGAGCAACCTAGAGTTCCGGATCTCCCGAGTGAAATCGTAAATAAGCTGACAATTATGGCACCAAAGAAACGAAGCGAAAATCCTGAATTCCAAAAAAAGAGAAAGGAATTAACTGATGCTATTTCCGAATTATACGGTCATGTTCAACAACAGTCACAAACCGGTTCAGATATCTGGAATTGGTTTAGATCGCAAGCCAAGTCTCCCCTTTCAAAAGATTACCAGAACCGTATAATATGTCTTTCCGATGGTTACCTCAATTTTGACATTGACATAGAATCAAGACGGCCCCAAGGAACGTATATGAAGGTTGGAGCATTGCGTAATGATCCAGGAGCAGTGAAGAAAATAGAAAATGGAACTGAAGGATTACGTCCAGTTAGGGACTTCAGTGATTACAATATAAAGTTCTTGATGCTCGAAATACGACTAAGAGAAGAAGGTGGAGTGCCATACTTCCAAGATTTTGACCTTATCAAAGTCTATTGGGAAACATGGTTAAATACTATGGGCATTGAGGACACTGAATTTTTTGAACAATTGGGGACTGGAGGCTGGAAAAATGAGATTGGAAAGTTCATAACGTCACAATAGTTAGCACAAGACGATTTAGTTTCCGGATTTTTCACAGGATGAGTTTAGGTTTTGAGGCGAAAAATTGGATGGTTTCAGTAATTAGTCCTCTCTAAAGTGGATCCTGTCATGAAATCGGACAGGATAACACCTCCCGCGCCTATGCCCTTACGCCAGCACCAGAAATGATAACACCGACACCGATCCCCGAATAAAAACAACCCTTGAAGTTCCAAGATATGAAACTCAAAATGACACCAAGTCAAACAGTAGTCTCGGTACTGCGATTGTTATCCTTTTTATTCTCACCGGTTTCGGCATTTCTACAGTATATTTCCTGCCCGCTCCTTTAAAGAACAACGTGAATACTAACAAAACGGAGGGTATCGCTCAAACATGGATTGCGATGCCAATAACGCGCCAGTGGTCCTCGTGAGTTACTGGTGCATTATTGGCTCTGAGTGTCTTGTTAAAAAAGGATTTAAGACTTTTTAGGAAAGTTCGGTCCCTAAGTATCAAGGAAGGTCATAAGGTAGAATAGCGAAAATTTCTATAACTGAGGCTTAGGTCGGGCATTTCATGAAATATCACTATCTGCGGCGTTAGCGAGTTGCGCACGGAGCCGTTCTAACTCCGCTTCCACTTCCCTTCTGCGGTGTGCCTCTTCGGATGCAAGCGTCTCTGCTGCATTAGCACGCCCTTCTGCTGCTATCCGCAGTTGATGCTCCTCCATTCGCAACTGGTGCTCCTCTAGCCGCAACTGACGCTCCTCCAGCCGCAGTTGATGCTCCTCCAGCCGCAGTTGATGCTCCTCCGTAGATGTCGTTATCGGTGTGCCATCCGGTAAATACGGACGTAAGAGCCGGATCTGTGTCTCCTGTTGCGTCTCCCACCGAAAATAGAGATTTAACGACTCGCTGAAGAGCCCGCTATCCACATCTGGCACGATTTCGGTGATCGCTCCAACTTGACTCCGCCGCCACCCGCGAAACTCGATAGGACGCTCCATATCGGGTTGATGGATGAAATACTCCGAAACACCTATATCTTGCAGATATACCGCAACTTTTTCATTCCGATCCTCAGCCCCCGTCGCATCCGATAGAAACTCAAATACGACCGTCGGCACGACTCCCTCCGCCCACGTATAAAAACTCCGGCGGAGCGGATATCTCGAAGCACCTAACACTACATACACATCCGGTGCAACCACCTTTCTGAGATCCCCTTCATGGTAATAGATAAAGTTGTCCATACCCACGTGGATATTAGCGTCGGCTTGAAAATATCGTAAGAATTGGTCGAATAAGGTATGCATCTGCATCCCGTGAAACTCGGTGGCTGGCATCGGTGCTTTGTCCTCACATGGGTAGCCTTCGATGTAAATGGTGGGTTTTCCTGTTGCTTTTGCGAAGACAGGCATGTATTTTCTTTGCTTGAGTTGAAAGTCGTTGAGTATCTTCATGGTTTCCTCCGTATCAGTGCGGCACTGCTTCTGACGTGCGTAACCGTGTGAAAACCTTTCCGTTTCGTTTTTGAAAGTTTCCTATAATTTTAGCAAACTCCCTATTCTTTATCAAGTAAAATGTCCAACGACAACGTGAAAAATTTGACTTTTTTGGGTGTATATGGTATACTTTAAATGAAATTTTTCAGGCAGTTACCCTCAAGATAGGGTTGTAGAAGCGGTATCGTGCGTCGTTATCCGGATGCAAAATGAGAAACGCCAAAAATCTGACAGACCTCATCGGGAATACGCCAACGATCCGCCTGAACACCTTGCCCGGTAAGGACGATGCGACTATTTTCGCGAAATTGGAAGCCTACAACCCTGGTGGCAGTATCAAGGACAGGATTAGTTATGCGATGGTAGTCGATGCCGAGGAGCGCGGCATCCTGAAAAAAGGAGATACCATTGTTGAACCAACAGCTGGTAACACAGGTTTAGGACTCTCCATCGTCGGTATAGCGAGAGGCTATCCTGTAATTTTGACGATGCCAGAAAACGTTAGTCGTGAGAAATACGAACTTCTCTCCGCCTTCGGTGCGAAAATCGTGCTAACGTCAGAACATGGCGGGATGGCGAGTGCTATTTGGGAAGCAGAAGAGATTGTCAGAAGGCACTCACGGCATTATATGCCGAACCAGTTCACAAATCCTGCGAATCCGGAGATTCATCGACGTACAACTGCTGTCGAAATTCTCAAAGCAATCGGCAGCGATATTGATTTTATCGTTATTGGAGTTGGAACAGGTGGTACATTGACAGGGGTTGGGGAAGTGTTGAAGACGGAATGTCCGCATGTGAAAGTTGTTGCGGTGGAACCGCGAGTTTCAGCCGTGCTTTCCGGAGGCCCTCCGAACCCGACGCGAATTGATGGCCTTGGTGCGGGGATGATCCCTGAAGTGCTCAATGTAGATGTCATTGATGAAGTCATCACAGTCTCCGAAGAAGAAGCCTATCAAACGATGAAATCAATTTCAACGAGCGAAGGGTTGTTAGTTGGTATGTCGTCGGGTGCGAATGTGTACGCTGCCTTACGGGTTGCAAAAGACCAAGGGCCGGATAAAACTGTCGTTACTATTCTCCCCGACACAGGGGAACGTTATTTCAGCTTGAGTCGTTACTTTGAAATCGAAGCGGACATCATGGAGGCACTCCCCTAAATTGTCCTTTATGGAGACCAAGCGGAGGCTGCCTACTATTATGCTGTGGACGGAAACCGAACGGAGTCTCCCTACTACTATGAAGCCAATTGATGAAGAACTGAACTATTCAGTAGATCACGCTCTCTGTCAAGAAATAACCTTGACAAGGGAGCCTCAGGAAATTCTTTTCTCTCTGTTTAAGCGATTCAAAGAGCGCGCCGCAATTGTTACAAGCGGACAACTTTCGGGCATGGTGCTGCTTCACATGGCTGCAGAAAACCAATTGCCGTTTCGGGTTTGTACGCTTGATACGCTTCGACTTTTTCCTGATACGTATACTTTTCTTGAACAGGTGGAGGCGCGCTACGGCCTCCAGATCGAACAGATTCAGCCCGATCCACAAGAAGTACAGGAGATGGTGACCGGACATGGTGAATATCTGTTCTTTGACAGCAAAGCGAAGCAGGAATACTGTTGTAACATCCGAAAAGTTCGCCCGATGCAACGGCTCTTGGAAACACTGGATGTCTGGATAACGGGTCTACGGCACGACCAGTCGGATACAAGACAACAACTCCGAAAGGCAGAAATCATATCGTCAACGACACGCCCAGTGCTCAAGGTTAATCCGCTTATCCAATGGACACGCGAACAGGTATGGCAGTTCGTCCGTGAAAACGAAATTCCTGTGAATCCGCTGCTTGAAGCGGATGTCCATGGTCACTATTATGAATCGCTTGGGTGCATCATCTGCACAACACCGATAAAACCAGGAGAACCGAAACGAGCCGGACGGTGGCGTTGGCAGAACGCGCCGTCTGCGGAAGAAAATACCAAAGAGTGTGGATTGCATTACTCGATTTAATGGCTGTCGGCTGTCAGTAAAGAGGTTTCCTAATAAAATAGAGTCTTCTTCCTGACTGCTGATGACCGACGGCTGATAGTTAATAAAAAAGGAGAAAATATATTTTATGGCTGTAACAGTTCGTATTCCAACCCCGCTGAGACGCTTGACACAAAACTTGGCGGAGGTTGAAGCAGAAGGTGCCAATATTGAAGGCATTATTGATAACCTTGAAGTCAATTATCCAGGGATGAAAGAACGCCTCTGTGATGACGGCGGAAACATCCGTCGGTTTGTAAATATCTACCTCAATGATGAAGACATCCGCTTCCTCGATGGAAAAGCAACTGCTGTCGACGATGATGCTGAAATCTCAATCATTCCTGCGATCGCTGGCGGACGCAATCTGTCTTAACGACTACTGGCTTACCCAGCGTCAGTAAGGGTCGAAGATTCCGGTGTATCGGCTGTCAGAGGGATTTTCAGCGTTTCTTTCTGGCAGCCGATGGTTAATTGCTATTCAATGATAACTTTGAAGCCAGAAATCCTCAGCGAGATTTGTGACCACGCGAAATCGGAGTTTCCCAATGAATGTTGTGGCATCATTCTGAGCAACGAAGCACAAGATTTTGTCCGGAAATGTCGGAATATACAGAATGAACTGCATCAGGAAGACCCAGACACATATCCGCGCGATGCCCGCACAGCGTACGTCATACACCCTGATGATTTAATTGCCGTTCACAAAGAGGCTAACACGCAGCAATGGCAGATTAAGGCGTTCTACCACTCACACCCAAACCATGAGGCGTACTTTTCCGAGAAAGATAAGGCAGATGCAACCGTATGGGGTGAACCCGCTTATCCAGGTGCCACATATCTGGTTATCTCAGTCTACGATGCCGACATACGCGCGGTGAAGGCCTTCGCGTGGGACGAAGCAGCAAGAGGTTTTACTGAGATCAAGG
>RKRR01000060.1 GCA_007571305.1 Candidatus Poribacteria bacterium
GCATTTGCAGATGATAGAGAAATATACAGAAAAACATTGTATTTATCTGATTATGGTGCATATATTGAATTTAATATACCCCCAAACACCCGTGTTTTTAGCATATCAATAGATGATCTTGGGAATAATAATTGTGATCATTATGTACTTGGAGACCCACGCTTCTATTCCGATAGCACTAAGTCTATCCTATCAAGTATAGACGCTGATATTAACAATGACGGCTATGTTGACTTATCCGATGTCATAATAGTCCGAAATAGTATACAAAATCCAGTCTCATATAACACTGACATTAACGGTGATGGGAGAACGGACGAAGTGGATGTACTGATAGTCAAAGCAAAAGCACTCGAAGCGATTGTTGCTGCTGCACCATCACTCAGACGAACGGTGAAACCCACCACCTGGGGTGCTATTAAACACAGGAGGTGACACACGATGGCGTTAGCGTGGAATCGGAGTGTTGACTTTACCGAAATCAAAAGTCCGACTCTAATGCCTTGATACCGGGCCAATCCCGCCACATATCCTCGTTTGGCGGTTCCTCTTGAGTACGCTCTAACTCCGTTTTCCGAAAGTCGTAGAGCACGGCTTGTCGGATCTGCCGTGAGTAGTTATGCCCCGCAGCGTGACCAATCCGATGATGCCAGAAGACGACATCCCCCGCGTTACCATAGCATTCAACACCCTGTTCTCTGCTGAGACGCTCGCGATCGATTTCATATTGCGGTGTCGGTTCGTTCTTATATTGGGAATGGTAATCGTAATAGAAGATTTTATGGCTCCTGGGCCAGACCGTAAATCCGCCACCCTCCGGCGGCACATTGTCAATATAACCAACAGCACCGAGGTGAAACGGGTGCGCATCGACATGACACCCGATAGACTTCTTCGGGACATCGCCGTAGGGTAGGGTGCAATAGATACCACGCACACGGTCGGGTTGCACCAAATTCCCTTCACCCAAGAATTGCTCTGCCATCCGCCAAACGTTTCGATCGGTAGCGAGAAGCTGAACCATCCAATCTTCGCCACCGGGTTCACGGAAATTCCACCGGAATCCGCGTCGATGATTATTTCCATCAGGGTTTTCTTCTTCTGGCGTGAAGGGACCAACCCAAGTGTCGGGATCATCGCGTCTGCGTCCTTCGGGCGCGCCATCCCAGAGTCTTGTTCGTGCCCGCTCCATCAATTCCGGGTTTAGGACGTTCCGTTTTACTAAGTACCCTTCATTTCTGAAAAATTCAATATCTTCCCGTGTAAGTTCAACCATTTTTTAATTATTCCTTGCGGTTAAATGACGTGAGTTTGTGCTTCAACGTTCTTTGCTCGAATCCGCTCTCCGATTCATTACGAGCTACGCACCTTATACTCTGAAGACGAATCGTTGGACAACTTTAAGTGGACTTCGGATTTCACGTGCCTTTTTTGAATCCACTGTACTGAAAAAGAAACAGGCACATTATTTCAACCACATTTCAAGAATTTTAAAGGAATTTAACGATTTTTTCAAGGAAAAGCAACAATTTCATCATCCAGCACTATCGTAAGGCTGGAGAGGACAGGCGGAAACTTCACTGAGAACGGCAAAATTTGACAACCTGCGGTATTTCAACTATAATTAGCGTTGTCAGTTATCGGTGTTCAGTTATAGTAGATTCCGTAATTACTTGGACATTTAGAGCGGCGTATGAATGCTGAAGTTATCTGTTCTGACTGGCACCGCCTAACAGGCTCTGCTACACGTGTGAACCTGTTTTCGGATTTTACTATAAGAGAAGTAAGTAAATCCGCAACAACGGCGCGGGTGCCCTTTGAGAAAAGAACGTCAAGTTTGAAACCTCCTGCAAGGAAGAATAAAAAACGCATGCCAAAATTTGTAGCTGTGCTACTGTTATTCATTTCCTATCCGCTACTCCTTTTTGCACACCCAGAAGGCATGGGGGAGCATGTCATTGAAGCTCACCAAATTGTAGGCGCACCACCGCAAATTGACGGGATACTGGACGATACTGTATGGCAGCAGGCAGAGCCGCGTAGCGGTTTTATTCAACTCGAACCGGCACGCGGTAACCCCGCAACTGCCGACACAGAATTCCGCATCGCTTATGATGTACATAACCTCTACGTCGCATTCCGATGTTACGACGCTGAACCCAATAAGATTGTCAATCGGATGACGCGACGCGGCGATATCTATGCCTCAGATGTTATCTCTTTTTTCATTGATCCACATCACGACCACCGTACAGGCTATAAATTTGCGACAAACCCAGCAGGAGTCCAGAGCGACAATTATCGGTACGAGGATACCCAACGAGACAGCAACTGGAAAGGGATTTGGTGGGTTGAGAGCAATATTGATGAATCGGGGTGGAGTGCCGAGTTCAAAATCCCATTCGCAAACTTCCGATTTACCGATAAGCCGACGCAAATCTGGGGGTTTGACATCGAGCGAGTGAACCGCAGGAAAAGCGAAGTCACGGTATGGAAACAATTGACACAAGCCGGCGTTGTCACGCGAATGTCCGATTTGGGGCATATCGTAGGCATTCAAGGCATCGAGACCGGCAAAAATTTTGAAATCTCACCTTATCTTTTGAGCGGCGGTATGAGTGCCACTGATTCCGATTTAACACGCCAGTTCGGAACAGGTTTGGATGTACAATACAGCCTCACGAGTGCACTCAAGGCAAACGTTACCGTTAATCCCGACTTCGCACAAGTTGAAGCAGATCAGTTGGAGATTAATCTGACTCGATTCCCGACACGTTTTCCTGAAAAACGGCCGTTCTTTGTTGAAGGGAACAGTTTCTTTGAAACTCCTTATGACTTGATGTTCAGCCGTCGTATTGGGAGTCGCGGGAATATCCTCTGGGGCAGTAAGCTTACCGGTAAAGTCGGCGATTACTCTATTGGGGTTTTGGGGAATCAGACCGGTGAATTCAGGTTTTCTGAGAGTACGCCCTCCGAAAAGGAAGAGGCATGGTTCTCTGCGATCCGTGTTAAACGCGATATCCTCAAACGTTCAAACATTGGGGTTCTATTCGTGAACAAGGAACAGCCCGGTAGTGAAAGATGGAGCCATAGCCGAGTGGGTGGTATTGATATGAACCTCGCTCTGGGCAGAACTTATCATCTCACGGGGCAGTACGCCGGTAGTTTCCATCCGGGCGAAGATAGTGATAACTTTGCGTATACGGTTGACTTCGCACAGCGCAACTATCTCTGGAGCAGCGATATTGGATTTGAACGGGTCGGTCCGAACTTTGAAATTAATCAGACGGGGTTTCTACGAAAGGAACGAAACCGCGGCTGGCAACGTGTCTCTATGCGGAGTTCTTATTCTCCACAATGGGGAAAGCACCAATTTTCTTCTCGTATAATTACGCGTCTCTCTCAAAGTCTTTACACACCCTTGTATTTTGCTGAATGGGGGTTGCGAAATCCAGAGCTGTCCCTCTCGCCTGAATTCGATGAAGATGTGCTCATATGGAGTGTAGGGGCGGACGTTGGAATGGATTTCAGGGAAATCCTCTTAGATGACATTAACGTCTACTATACTCGAAGTCGGGAAGTTGAACTCACTGAAGTATTTACAGCAGATAGATACGGGTTTGAGATGGACACCAACTCCACATATCCAATTGCTATGGGTATCGCTATAGATTTCGCAGACTATTTTAATTTTCGACGACAACAAGCAGGCAAACAGCGAAGCCTCATGCTTGAGTCCACGATCCGTCCACAGAGCAATGTGTCCATAGAATTAGACAGTGGCTACGCACAGAGTTTTGATTTGGAAGGTGTGATTGACGGTAGATTTTTCGTGAGTTCATTGCGTACAACTTACTTGTTCACGCGAGAGTCGTTTCTCCGAATATTCGCACAAGCGAATAGAGAACGTCCATTTTCTATGGAAATCCATCAGACCTATCTGCTAAGTTTTCTATTTGGATGGGAATATAGTCCAAAGAGCCATCTTTTCGTTGCATATAACGAGGCTTGGGGGGATGCCCTTGTTGAGCCAACCTCCAATCGCGAGTTACAACTGGAAAACCGTGTCATTGTCATCAAAGTAACATATCTCTATAACTTGTAGTCATCAGTTAAGAGATGAATGTGTTATAGTAGATTCTGTAATTACTTGGTCACTCGTAGGGTCGTGTGAACTCTGAAGTTATGGGTTCTGATGGCACAGGAAACCGACAGCCTATGCTACATCGGATTTTACTATAAACCAGAACCCGCTTTAACCACCCGCTGCAGCCCTTGAAAGCTGAATACCTCTGAAATGTACCTCCCAAAAAATTATAATAAAAAGAGTAGAAGTGTGGTAAAATAGAGTTATGAAAGATTTTTTACTGCTATTCTTCAACGTTTTACTAACGGTAATAGGACAGATTTTGTTTAAATACGGTATGAACACGATCGGTCGTATCAATAGTCTACGAGATGCTATGGATAAATTGGTACAGGCATTCCTGAACCCTTATATTCTCAGTGGAATTGCGATATATGGTTTCACGACGCTCGTCTGGCTGATTATCCTGTCGCGTGTTAAACTGAGCATTGCCTATCCGATGTTAAGTTCTGGATATGTACTGTCAATCCTATTTTCTTGGATGTTTTTCAAGGAATCTGTTCCTAAGATTCGTATAATAGGTGCTCTGATCATCTGTATCGGGGTCTACCTTGTGGCACAAGGAGAGTCTTAATCGATGGTAGACCCCGCAAACGCGCGTGTCACCTCCAGTAATTCTGGAAGTGTGGAAGATAAGCCTCCTGCTCCTTCTTTTGTTGCGATGGTTTTGTCCGCAATACTTCCAGGACTCGGTCAACTGTACTTAGGGCAATTTCCAAAAGCGATTATCCTTTTTGCCATTTTCGCTTCTGCAATTGGTATTTTCTACCTGAATTCGCTGCCGGTAACAGGATGGGACGATTTAATGCGGTTCAAACCTGCGGCGATAGATAACACATCAACAGACAAGGCAGACGGTTCTGAAGCCCAGGAGCCTTATTCAATTCACATCTGGACGTTCGACGATGGCGAAAAATTGATGTACCGACCCTCTTGGAAACTGAAAATCAGTGCGTCTGTCCAAGGTATTTTATGTTGGCTCTATGCAGTTGGCAGTGGATGGAGAGGCAGACGTAGAACCAGAAGGCACCAATAGTTATTTTTCAGAAACCGGGGCCCCACCCATTACTGGGGAGAGCGTGGAACTTAGTGGAGCGATGCACAGAAATCGATCGGTTACAAAAATAGTTCAATGTAGCATTTTTCTCGTTGTCTTGATGACCGCGTGCCAGGATGATACGGCAGTCCTGAAAAAGAGCGAAGACCTTCTGAACGCTGGAACGCCGCAAGCAGCGGTGGAAGTGTTGGAGACTTATATCGAAACGGCACCTGAGGATCCGAAGGCACGGGTGTTGTTGGGAAAAGTCTACAATGATTTAGGGCGTTATACCGACGCGGTTATGGAGCTGCAAAAGGCTTCACAACTGTATGCCGCACAGCCGGAAGAACGGATTGCAGCACGAATTGAATTGGCACGGACCTATTTAAGATTCGGTGATAGAAGTTCCGCCTTTCGTGTGCTCCGACTCGTTCAACGTAGTACGCTGGATCCTGAGGTCCTGCGCGAAATTATAGAACTTGTGGGAGACAGTTATCATACAAGGCAGTTGACCCGTGGCGATTCAGATAACTATTCGCCCACCTTCTCACCCGATGGCACACAAATTGCCTTCGCATCATTTCGACTCGACAACGGCGAAATCTATTTAATGGACTTAAATGGACGTATCCAAAGGCGTGTAACCTTCACGACAGATTTCAACGATAGCTCACCGGCGTTCCTTAAGACCCCAAACTATCTATTTTATAGCAGCGAGCCGAAGTCATCTCGCGAAGTTAAAGTTGTCATCCAAAGCAGCGGCTCTACTCCGATTTACGCGGGATTCCATGTAACGCATATTCATAGCAAAATAACGCGAACCGTTTTACCTGTGAGTTTCGGTGCCCGCGTGCCTCGTACATCGCCTGCTGGAGATCAGGTTGTTTATGAATCCAACGTAGATGGGAATCTGGAATTATATCTCCTCAATTTGGCAGAACTTGATTTGGCACAACTCACACCAGAAGACGTAGAGCCGAAACGTATTACCTTTAATGAAACCGATGACGGAAGCCCTGCATTCTTTCCGGATGGAAAGCGCATTGTGTTTGTCTCCTCTCGAAACGAGTTGAACCAGCTTTATACCATAGACATTGATGGAAAAAACGAAAAACATTTCAACCCAAATCGCTTCGGTTGTTACAACCCCACAGTGTCGCCTGATGGAAAAATGATCGCATACGTCTCAGCGAGGGAAGGCGACTGGGAGATTTATCTCATCGATGCAGATGGGAAAAATGAACGGCGGATCACCAGCGACATCGGTAGATCTATTCAACCCGCCTTTTCACCTGATGGACGCTACCTCGCGTATGTTTCCGACAGGAGTGATACTTTCCACATCTATCTGATGTCTCTCGACAAACCTATCACTCGTCAGGATTTAGCCAGACGTTTGCAAGATTTTTAATGATTGGGTTTTCGATCTTCTTGGAAAGGGCACGTTAAGGTCTAAACTCACGTCATTGAACCGCGAGGAAAATTAAAAAGATGATTCGAGTAACCAAACCAGAAGGCTTCGGCAACATCCAATTAGAGGAAGTGCCGATACCGGAAATCAATGCGCAACAGGTTCGGGTACAGACTGACACAACGTTAATCAGCCGAGGCTCCGAACTGTTTCGACGCTATATCCGAGAAGAGGCTGTTTCCCCTTCAATTATGGGGTACTCCCTTACAGGCATTGTGGATGCAGTTGGAGCAGAGGTAGAAGATTATCAGATCGGTGAACGCGTCATGGTTGTAGCACCACATGCGGAATATGTTGTTGCTGAACCGGAGGCAACCGATGGACGCATTGTTCCGCTCCTTGACGATGTCGATTTTGAAGAGGGAACGTTCCTCCCACTTGCAACCAGTGCTGTCGCTTGGTCAGACTCGTCCGGTGTTAAAGCCGGAGATACTATTGTTGTTTTGGGACAAGGCTTGGTCGGAAGCCTGATGATGCAGGTACTACAGGGTTACAATCCCGAGCGGATTATAACCGTGGATGCCCTGCCACTACGATGCGAATTATCGACAAAACTCGGTGCTGATGAAGTCATCAATGCTGGAGAAGTAGATCCCGTGGAAGCAGTTTTGGGTCTCACAAAGGGCAAAGGTGCAGATCTGGTGATAGATTGTGTTGGTGGATACGCCGGGGTGAAATCGTTCGAACAGGCACAGGATATGACACGGCGGTTTGGTATTATCCAACTCATCGCCCTCTACCAGCAGGCACCCTTACCTTTACATTCCTCGAAGATGATGAGCAAACGTCTCGTGGCGGGTATCTTGACAGATGAACCCCGTTCTCAGATTGCGGCGCGGGCTTTGCAAAAGATACAAAACAACCAAATTCGCGCAGCTGAAATGATTACCCATCGTTTCCACTACAAGGACGCGAAAGATGCGTTTGACCTTCTCTGGAATACTCCCGGTGATGCACTCGGAGTCCTCATAAAATGGCAGTAGATCCCTCTCCACGAGAAGTCAACTTCCGGACAGAATTGCGCGGCGCGTCCATAGCGTTTTCCACAACGTGGGGACTTTTCTCGCCAAAAGCGATTGATGCAGGAACAGACCTGTTGATTGAACACCTGAATATTCAAGAGGGCGACATCTGTCTTGACCTTGGATGTGGATATGGTGCTATCGGTATCACGCTCGCCAAATGCACACAAACGGCAACCGTCTATATGGTGGATAAGGATTTCGTAGCAGTTGACTACGCGTGTAAAAATGTAAAACAGAATCAGCTCCAGAATTGTCACGTCCTTCTGAGCAACGGTTTTAGTCATCTCCCTGATATTCAATTCGACCTAATTGCCTCTAACCTACCCGCTAATGTTGGTAAGGAACTCCTACAGATATTTCTTGCTGATGCGAAGCAATATCTCAAACCGAATGGACGACTTTACGTTGTTACGATCTCAGGACTCCGAGCGTTTATTAAACGTAATTTTCTGAATATATTTGGGAACTATCAGAAGGTCAAACAACGTTACACCCATACTGTTGCTATGGCAACTCGCGCATGAGATCATCAAACGCGATACTCGCCTTCCAGCACCGTTCAATTTTTCTCCCGATGCTTCATCCTAATTCTGGCAAATAGATGCCTCCGCGCTGCTCTTGCAGTGAATTTGACATAGAGGCATCCATCAGGTATAATTATAGTAAAATCCGAAAACAGGTTCACACGTGTAGCAT
>RKRR01000187.1 GCA_007571305.1 Candidatus Poribacteria bacterium
TAGGTTTATCGCAGCGTTGACATCTCTATCTATAGAGAGACCGCATGGATTGCAATGATACGTTCTCTCGGAAAGTGTGAAGTCGTCTTTTTTCTGCCCACATTGACTGCACGTTTGACTGGACGCATAAAACTGATCCGCTTCCACGACAGGTATCCCTGCCGCCTCTGCTTTCGTCTTGAGTTTTTGTAAGAAGCCACCAAGTGCTGAATCAGATAAGGCTTTCGCAAGTTTCTTATTCTTGAGCAGATTCGTCATCTTGAGCGTCTCAATACCGATAGCCCTGGCACTGCGGACAATATCCGTGGTGGCTTGATGGTGGGCATCGTTGCGGATACAAGTGATACGATAATGGATACGCTCCACCTCCCGTTTCTGCTGATACCAATTGTTGGACGTGAATACTTTGCGACTTAACTTGCGTTGCTCACGCTTGAGTTTGCGTTCAGAGCGTTTGAGGGGTCTCGGATTTTCATACTTTGTGCCGTCACTCAAAGTTGCTAAGGTATTGATACCGACATCTATACCGAGAACAGGGGGTGTTGAGGTATCAACAACTTCGGTGTCCTCTGTTTCTACGGTAATAGAGACAAACCAACGATGAGCTGTCCTGCTGATAGTTACTTTGATAAACTTGCCATCAAAACGTAAGGTTTGGAACATCTTGACCCAGCCAATCTTAGGCAGTCGGATACGCTTGTCCTCTACGCGAACGGATTGTTCGTCTGTTGTCCAACTCTGCTTATGACCGCGTTTCTTGAAACGTGGAAACTTCGCCCGTTTGCTGACCCAATTTGAAATACCTTGTCCCAGATGTTTGATAGCATATAAGGCTGCACGTTGGTCTTGTGCTTGCGTCCACTCATAAGACCTTTTCGTTTGATTGAAGGTGTTGTTGAGCGTTTGCCACGACTGAAAGGTGTCGTTATCTAAACCTGTCTTAAAATCTGCTAACGCACGGTTATACGCAAATCTGGCATAACCGCACTGTTGTGCAAACCATCGCCGCTGCTTGAATGTTGGATTTAATGTGATCTTGTGTGTTTTATATGGCATAATTGGTTCCTGTAGGAGACTGATTCCCTCTGTAAAGGTGTGGCAGGTGTTACAGCACCTACCACGGAACCAGTCCTATTGTTCTACCAAATAAATAAGAGAATATCAACCCTTTTTTACTTTTGTACGAGCGATATGGGTTGGACCCACGTTTAAAAACTTGGGAGTGTCAGTTATTCTCTTCAAGGATTTTTAGGTAATGTCGATACTTTTAGAATGCAGACACTCCCTATTTATTTCCCGGTTTTGCTATATCCGATATCCTATCCAGAGCTTCTTCCGCAATAGGTACATTAAATACGGCGCGATGTACTTGCATGACTGTTTTTCTAAGTGTCGGTAGCGGTTGCTGATTCTCATCGGTCGTGCTAAACGATACACTTCTGGTAACGGTTTTCGGGAACCAGATATCTGGCTCAAACTTCTCTATTTGATAGGTGTAGCGGGTAAGGTTGTACTCTGTTTCAAGGGGTATAGGTTTGGATTGTTCGTCAAGGTCTTCAGCGGGGGCTACTCCTAATATACTTCTATCGTGCAGTAGCACGCGAGTTGGGCGGAGGTCTTTTTGTGGATCCAACCAGATTTCAATATTGCTGTTGGCAGGTCCGGTTCTGCGTCCAGTGAGAAGGTAATGAGGGGAATCGTCTACGTTAACCAGTTGGACACTGATAGGTTTAAAGAAGCGAAACAGGTCTGTGAGTTTAAGATTCCAAAGGGGCCAGCTCCACCAATGTGGATTAAAGTGCGGTTTAAGAAGACGTGGGGACACTTTCTGTGGTGGATACTTTTTCCACTCGATACCGGTATTTTCCCAGAGATGCAGTATATTGCGCAGTATCCGAAATTGATGATGGGGTTCTTGCCAGTCTTCGAGCGATTGCCCATGGAATGTCATCTTATTGCGCGCCCTGACATCATAAACGCGACGTTCTCCCTCAAATTTGTAGGTAATGTACCAGTATCCTGTCTCTTCATAACGATGTCCGTTTTCCATATACATCACGGTATCTACTGGTAATGGTTTATCTGTCGCTTGGCTCAGTGTGATAGAGAACTCAATTACACCACTTTTCAGGCTCTCTTCATAGACTTCTGTGCCAGTCATTATATCTGCAAGCAGTTGTCTCGCTTCCGCGGGGAGTACGTACAAGGGCTTTAGGATCTGTCCCGTCCAAAGTTCCAGAAAGCGATCGCGGGGGATGACAGTCGCTACCCCGCATGTAGCATCTCGCGGTGTTCCGAAGATACGCACCCATTTCTCGGTAGCCTCTTCAACAACAATGAAATGCCCGAATGTCGTAGAGTTGGCACTTGGATTTTCGTCGTTAAAGCTTTTTTTGAGCGAAACGATAGCCGGTGTTTCCAGTAATTGTAGATGCGTATAGTTGAGATTCTGTTCTAGCAATTCAAGTTCGATCTCCCTTGCGGCGTTAATAAGCATTATAGAATTGGGGGTTCGATTTCCTTTGGCTGTTTGTATAAGGACATTTTTGACGTGATTCCGTGAGACCTCAATGCCTAAAACGTTAGCAAGATGGTGAAGGCTGGTAACAGCAGATGTCTGGTTGCTATCCAAAAACCTGTGCCTTGGCTCTGCAAGAGCAGGAGAGGAGATAAACAGGGTGATAAGGAGAGAATAAGCGAGTCGTTTCATGATTCTTTATTAGAGTCGAAGTGTGTGGAGGTAGACCCGAAAATCTTTCTCATTTGTGTGTTTCCGCAATTAGTGAGATAATAGCATATTGCAAGAAAAAAGTGAAGATGGCGTTTTCATGTAGAAGTTAACTTTGCTCACGGTCCCTTTTTAATAGTAAAAGGCGTAGGTCGGTCTATCAAGAATGATGCTGAGAATATTCCAGAAACTACCCATAACAAAATCTCCGAGAACTAATCCGAGAAAGAGCGGTACTGCTTTCCGATAGAGACCGAGTCCACCGTATTTTAGCACACTCCATTTGGCGAGCGCGCTGATGACAAACGCCGCCCAGAAAAGGTGCAGATGGAAGGATACCCCGTAACCGAGCGGATGGATGGGCCACCAGAAAAGTCTACTTCGTACTGCTGAAAGCAATGTTGTGAGAGAGAAACCGAATATTATCGCAGTGATATGACCCTTGTTTGGGTCTTGTGGTGAAGTGAGCCAACCTTCAAGGAAGCGATATGCGCGGCCACCGAAACTGTTAATCTGCCCACCCACTTTGCCAGTATTAACCCCGAGTTCAAAGAATGTATCTACCAGCATGAAGATGCACAGCGGCATCGCGAGGATTGTCAGTCCAAGCATCAAACGGGACAGCCCTTTTACGTCAAGGTTCCCACGATCGGCAAGCTTAAAGGCTTCAAGTTGATGAGGCATTGGGTGGCTCCGGTTATCTCGATTGAACCAAAAAAAGAGAGCAAACCACGTCAAGTTTCGTGAGCCGATGCTCCGCGTGCCGAGTATACTGACAAGGCTATGGTGCGGCCCAATAAAAGTCGTTGAGTGAATCGGGAAACCAATTTGTGCTCGAATGCGTGTCAGTGGAATCGCAATCGTTGCGAAATGTGCGGCAAAAAATAGCACAGCGATCCACATCGCCATTCCACCGCGCATCGCGAATCCGATGATAAATATTCCACCGAAAACAATTCCCAAAAGCGCGGTTCGATAGCGCATTGGTTCTTTTGCGTCCCCTATTCGGCTTGGTCTGAATGCGGTCCGGAACGCACGCCAGATCTGCCTTCGTGTGCTCCAGAGTGCAACAGCACAGATACCGATATACGCGCCGATGTTCTGCTCATACGGATATGGAAAGCCGGGGATGCTTTCCAGTCCGGTTAGGATAGCAATGAAATATTGCACTTTATATAAAAAGAAAAAGAGCAGGCACGATGTGAGTAAATCAAGCGGCATCAGGAAACCAAGTCCGACAGCAAAGGGATAGATGATAATTGCATCCCCGCCACGGAGAAAGGCCGTCCACGGTTTTTCAGTGAATAACGCATTGAGAGGTATGTGCTTGTTTGGGAAAGCAGGGATTGAAGGAAAAAAGATGTTAAGCCCGTTGGCAAGACTGATGATTGATGCAATGCCGAATCCCCACCACATTGCCCGACTCCGAAGGAATTGGTTTGTGTTATATGCAAGTTGATATGGAAGTTCAACAATCGGATACACGAGACGTTCCTGTTCCGTCCACTGCTTACGGATAATAACATTGATACATTGCATCACGAAAATCAGCGCAAAAGTAAAGACGCACCACCAGAACGTCGGTGTCACCCATTTCTTCACAGAGTAGGTCTCAAAAAAGGGGGCATCACCGAGATAGAATGCGCGAAGCACACGCGGATCATTGATTGTTAACCACTCCGGTAGATAATGCCAAAACAACTCACGCCATTCGTTTTCGGGAGTACCGAAATAGAAGGCATGGACAATGATTGAGACGAGTGGCAGGAACATGTCGTAGGACATGAACAGCAATGTTATTGACATTAGAACATAGAGGCTGATCAGTTCGCCACTGGTCAGTGCGTGTTTCGCGGCATATTTCTTTAAAACGATGTTGAGCACCGCAATGATCAGGAGCGTGAACACTACGCTATAGAACGGAGCCATCAATGTTGGAAAGGTATATCGGAGGGCTTCACACTCAATATGCCATTTGTAGATGAACGGCAGAAGTAGCAGAGATATGAGGATGGTACGTATTGTGATCTTTTCAGGATTTGGCACATCTATGGGGGGAGGTGATGAAGACATCATGAGGGTTCAAGATAACTGGGCAGTCGGTGAAAAGTGTTGGTGTGTCGTTGCAGAAAAGTGAACCATCTTCTGATATTTTACGTTTATTTAGGTAAAAATTCAAGTGAATCTGTTCTAATATGCTGATATCAGAGAGGTTGTTTAATTATGGAAATTACGCAAGTTGAGGCGTTCGCACTCCGCTACGAAACCGAGAAATCACCAAAAGAACAAACCGACAATTATTATTTACCGAGCGAGGGATGGCGATCCATTTACTCACGACACCACGAAACGATGGTCGTACGGATTACTACGTCAGATGGCATCATCGGGTATGGCGAAGGACAAAGTCCTGTTTCGCCGCGCACATCGAAGACAATCGTTGAGGATCTGTGTCGTCCGATACTGATAGAAAAAGACCCGTTTGACGTGGAATACCTTTGGCAGCGTATGTTCACAGCGATGCGGGAACGTGGACACTATACAGGATTTTTCATTGATGCGCTCGCAGGGTGTGACATCGCACTGTGGGACATCATCGGGAAAGCAACAGGGAAACCCGTTCACAAGGTGCTGGGTGGACGCTATCGGGACCGGATTCCTTTATACGCAGGTGTTGGAGGTAGCAGACCGGAAGCGGCAGCGGCACAAGCGGCTAAACATGTCTCACAGGGTTATGGGGCATTGAAGATTCACACGACGCACGGTCGCGCAGAGATTTTGGAAATCGTCGCCGCGGTGCGCAAACAGGTCGGTCCCCAGATTAAGTTGATGGTGGACCTCCATACCCAGTACAGCGTTCCAGAGGCAACACTGCTCGGACGAGGGCTTGAGAAATTGGACGTGATGTGGTTAGAGTCACCGACGGCACCGGAGGACATCCCCGGGCAAGCGGCATTGGCACAAGCATTAGATATGTCAGTTGCTATTGGGGAGTGGACACGTACCCGTTATGAATTACGGGAGGTATTTGAACGGCGCGCCTGCGACATTACTATGCCCGATATTGCCCGCACTGGGCTCACGGAAGGGAAACGTATCGCAAGCCTCGCCGATACCTATAACATTCCGGTGACACCTCACATTGGGGGCGGTGGTATCCTGTCAGTTGCCGCGACGGTGCAATTTTCAGCGACGATCCCTAACTTCCTGATTATGGAGCATTCCCCTGAGGCGTATGAGTCGAAAGGGAAAATCACCACGCGAAAGCCAATGATCGAGGATGGATCTTTCGTCATTGATAATACGCCCGGACTCGGTGTTGATATTGATACGGGAGCATTGGAAGCCTTTGCAATTGACAGGTAACACATTCTGTGCGGTTTTCTGTTACTGACAACTCCTAATACCCTTTTTCCTTATCCACAACGTTGGTGAGCGGTTCTCCGTTCACGTATTTGTGCATGTTATCTATGAAAAGTTCCATCGCGCGTTTGGCGATATTCTGCGAGGCACCAGCGGTATGGGAGGTTAGAATCACGTTTGGGAGCGTCCATAATGGGTTGTCTTCTGGACACGGTTCCGTATAAGTGACATCTAGCCCTGCGCCCGCTAACTTCCCGCTTTTCAGTGCAGCGATCAGGGCATCTTCATCAACGACTTTACCGCGACTGACGTTGATAAAGAAACAACCTTCTGGCAAGGCATCGAATTCTGCATGGGATAGCAGTTTGTGCGTTTGTGGTGTGATCGGACAGCATACCGTCAGAACGTCGCTGCGGGACAGAAACTCTGGCAGCCAATCGAGTTGTCCCAATTCATCGACAGTGTCTGGTTTCTCCATCGGTTCGGGATCGACAGCAATCACGTTGAACTCGAAGGCTTTGGCGCGTTGCGCCACTGCCCTGCCGATACCTCCAAGTCCGAGAACTCCCATCGTCATACCTGATACCTCAACACAGGGCAACCACTTCCACTCCTTATCTCGCATTAAATCGAGCTGTGTGTTGATACCACGTGTGAGTGCGAGTAGCAACGCGAAGGCATGTTCGGCGAGTTGTGGTCCATACAAACGTTTGCTGTTTATCAGTGTGATAGGGCTCTCTTTGAAGGCGGGGTACATTGACCTTTCTACCCCTACGAAGGGTTGCATCACCCACTGTAGGGATTTTGCAGATGGAAGGGCATCTTCTGACACGACTCCATAGAGAATTTCAGCATCTGAAATGTGGTCTTTGAGGTGCTCGCCTTCTTGTAGAAAACTGATTTCCATCTCCGAGGGTGCATCCTTCATCATATCCGCAACCTCTTGGCTAATTCCACTGGCAATCAAGACTTTGATTTTCGCCATTGATAGTCTCCTTCGTTATAGAATCTTTTACGATGGTGATTCACATGAACCGAAGTTTATCATAAATTGGGGGGACTGTCAACAGGAAGCTCTCCAATAAATTGTAATCTTTTCTTCCCAGGCAATAGAACTCAACAACAGAGGAAAATAAAGGCATTTTCATTGGCAAATGGGGTCCGAACCTGTTATACTTCTCTCTAAGGTACATACAGAAAAATCGCACAATGCACACTACCAAACTTGAACCGCGTACGAAAATCCTGATGATGCTCGTCAGCGGTTGCCTCGTCATTCTACTGGACAGCCCGACAGCACTCCTCGTCTGTTTCGTTGGGAGCCTCGCGTTGGTGGCATTCTCTATTCCGACGTGGCGGCAGATCGGGATGCTCTGCGCCTTCCTCTTCTTTACGACGTGGGGTTTGATTTACAGTCAAGCGATTTTCTATAACGAATTTCCACGTACTGTACTGTTCACGCTTCTACCTGCGGACCTGCCGCTCATTGGGAAGATGACAGGCGGCATCCGTGTCTATCGGGAAGGGCTGTTCCACGGAATCGTCCAATCCCTCCGTTTCAATACAACACTCGTCATTGGGTGTTTCATCGTCTGGACGACGCAACCCCGCGATTTACTTCTCGCGTTGGCACAGTTGCGCGTACCTACGCCCCTCGCTTTTATGGTGACGACTGCGTTACATTTCATTCCTGTGATTGCGAATGAGGCGGCGAATGTGTTCCGTTCACAAAGGTTAAGAGGGTTCCGATATCTCCGTCTCAATCTTTTCGCAACCTGCCATGGGGTTCTCAATAGCTTCCGTCCGATCTTAGCAGGGAACATCCGGCACGCGACACATCTGGCTGAATCCGTTGAGAGTCGCGGGTTCTCGCCGGAGACAGCGACACAACGCACCTCACTGCGGACGTTGAAGATGGGTGCGTGGGATTATAGCCTGCTCGCGGTGTTGTTCGTCTGTTTGATCGGTGTCGTTGGGTTGAAACTTCTCTATTTCTTTTATACGAACGGTATCTATTACGCGTCGTGGTTACGGCATGTGTATACTTTTACCCGCGAGATTTTATAATTAACCTTATAGTAGAATCCGACAATAAATTGACACTTGTAGCATAGCCTGTTAGGCTGTGCCATCCGAACATATAACTTCATAGCCCACACGAGGCTACAAATGTCCAAGTAATTACGGAATCTACTATAACGCCAGTTTGAAAAAAAATATTAGAGATCCAAAACGGAC
>RKRR01000084.1 GCA_007571305.1 Candidatus Poribacteria bacterium
GCCGGTCCTAATGTTGCGGTTTTCAGTGGATTTTGCGCTATCTCTTATGCATTGATCGATTGGATCCTGATAAGTGTTCTCCTCTTTTTTGGGTGCCGGTTACTTTACTGTCGTATGGGTGTCTTTCGAGATTTCTTTAAGATTATAGGTATATGGCATCTCGTTCCATTGATAGCCACTTTAAGTCATTTCATTTTCATTTTACTCAGTGTGCCTTTTGATCTTGCGGTACTTGAATACAACACTACAAGTTGGCAAGAGCGGTCAGAAACAATTATTGAAGCGTTGACTTCAGTTAAACTATTAGGTCAAGCGATTGACATTGTAGTGCATATCTGTTTCGTGCTTATCCTCATAGTAGTGGTTCAAGTTTATTTTGAAATTGGATCGGGGCAAGCTCTTTGTAATGTATGTATCTCTTATGCTATCTATTGGGTTTTGAATATAGCCTTGTGGATCAGTTTTTTCTTCATTTTCTGGTTGTCTTATCGATCGGGCATTGCTTAGGTTGGCAGCCAAACGATCCGATTTTACCATGACCTAATGAGGTAGCAGCATTTCAGGCAACTCGGACAAACTCTGAATCGCTTCACGCCACCTGCCAACTTGTGTTCCTTCTCGATCAAGCAATATCGGACGAATCCCTACACCTTGCGCTCCGACAATATCCGCTTCGTAGGTATCCCCGATGTGAACGGCTTCTTCCGCTGAAACTCCGACCGCTGCAAGCGCGTGGTTGAAGATATATGGATCCGGTTTCTCGGACCCGACGCGCTGGTCATGCGATGCAACAATGACATCAAAATAATCGGCAATGCCGAGTCGCTCAGTAAGCGGTTCCAACGGCGTATCCCAATTTGAAACGATTGCTAACTTGAAACCTGAGTCCCGCAGATGCTGAAGTGTCGGGAGAGCATCATCGTAGAGCGTAATACTGTTTGCCGCAAAGAGATAGTGTCCTGATTGCAACAACTCCCACGCTATCTGCTCCACGTGATTCTTAATGCCGACTTCTCTTATAAATGCGCATTCTCGCTTCATCACAGTTACAGACAATTCCAGCAAAGAAAAATCGGTAAGAGGGTCGGGTGCCGATGTGTTGGCAAAGAGACGTGCCATGGCTGCTTCACAGCGTTCCCAATTGACCGCAACGCCGTACCTTTCGGCGATTCTTTCAAGGTTTTCTTCAAGTGAATGCCTGTGAAAACACAATGTTTCGTAAAAATCAAAGAAAATAGCCTTTACCATTTTTTTGTAGATTCGGAAAGCAACTCAGGTAATTCGGATAGACTCTGGATTGTTTCGTGCCATCTGCCGGTTTGTGTACTATCTCGGTCAATCAATATCGGACGAATCCCTGCGTTTTTTGCTCCAATGATGTCTGCTTCGTAGGTATCCCCGATGTGAACGGCTTCTCCTGCCGAGATCTCAAGTGCCGCGAGCGTATAGTTGAAAATATGCGAATCCGGTTTTGCTGACAGGACGCGAGCATCGTGCGAAGCAACAATGATATCAAAGTAGTCAGCAATGCCAAGCCGCTCGGTGAGTGGATCCAAGGGCGTATCCCAATTTGAAACGATTGCTAACTTGAAACCTGAGTCCCGCAGATGCTGGAGTGTCGGGAGAGCATCATCGTAGAGCGTAGCAGCACTTGCAGCAAAAAGCGAATGTTCAGATTGCAACAACTCCCACGTTATCTGCTCTATGTGCTCCTTTGCCCCGAGTTCTTTTATAAAATCATAGTAACTCTCGATAATTTTTTGCATTGTTCCGAAAAGGGTATGTTCAGCAGGATCCGATCCTGACGCATCCGCATAGAGGTTCTGACGCGCAATTGTATAACGTTCTCCGTCAATTTCAAACCCATACCGCTCTGCAATTTTTTGGAGGCTCGGTTTAAGAGGCTGCCCCCAAACACACAATGTCTTATAAAAGTCAAAGAATACAGCTTTTACCATTCTTTTTTTAACACAAACTGTTAGTTTGTGGCCTTTCGGAAATAATATCGAGTCGGATCGGGAATATCAGCCTCTTCAAAGCCTCTCTTTCGGAGGAGGCAACTATCACATCCTCCACATGCTCGGCCTTCAGTGTCTGGATCGTAGCAACTTAAAGTAAGACTGTAATCGACACCGAGTGCCGCGCCGATTTGGATAATCTCTGCCTTTGTTCTCTCAATCAGTGGGGCGCGGATTCTCAATTTCGTTTTACCTTCAACCCCGGCTCGTGTCGCGAGGTTTGCCATCGTTTCATAGGCATCTATATATTCTGGACGACAATCCGGATAGCCGCTGTAATCAATAGCATTGGCTCCGATGAAAACAGTGTCAGCAACGAGAACTTCAGCCCATGCGAGTGCGTAGGAGAGAAAAATTGTGTTTCGGGCGGGGACGTAGGTTATCGGGATGCCATTTCCCATTTCCTGATGAGATCTGTCCTTTGGAACTCCGATATCTGCTGTCAATGCTGATGATCCAAAGGTCCGCAGGTCAATGTCGACGATGATATATTGTTTGACCCCTAATGCTTTTGCGATTTTTGTGGCACACTGTAGTTCGACTGTGTGTCGCTGACCATACCGGAAACTCATTGCATACGTGTCATAACCTTCATCGTGAGCAATAGCGAGTATTGTTGTTGAATCTAAGCCTCCACTCAATAGGACGACTGCTTTTTTTTTCACCGATTTCATTCCAAAGAAGGGGAAAGTTTGCAAGTGTTCTAAAGTTTTGCAAGTTATGTTTGATGTTACAACCTAACTTTAGTTACACATCGCAACTTTCCACTTTTTAATCTTTCCTACTCGCGTTCAAACTCTAATTTCGCGAAACGGAGGAAAATACCACCACCCGGTCTGGCAAGCGGACCGTTGATCGCCAAGCATGCGATGACATGTGTCGCACCCGGTTCCGCATTTTCCGTAACCACAACGCGTTGAGGGGTATTGAAACCCGAGGCAGCACCACGTCCTGACTCCCCAAAAGCCAAGTCAATTTCACCATCAATCCAGACTTCGCCATAGTCGTCAATACAGGTGTGGAACCACACTTGTGAACCGGCGATTGAGGTCCCATCAACTTCAGCTGGAAGTGTCACGGTAATTCGATACCAACCGAAACAGAGTCCCTCAGAGATGATTGCTTGGATATCCTCGCAAATTTCCCAACCTGAATCGTCGTAATCGGCGAGACGGGCGGGGCTCTCTTTCATCAGGTTAACCAGACCCCCATTAGGTTCACCAGGGACAAGCCCATCGCCATAACGCCATTCGGAATTGGTGAGTTCACGATGTTCCGCACTTTCTAAATCCAGTTCTGCAATAATCATGTGCTTTCCTTCGTTTTGTAGTCGCGGCTTCCAACCGCGGTTTTTAATGGTTCGTAAAACATCAACTCAAACAATTGGTTACTAACGGTTTTCAATAATTAACCTAAGTTGCTACGGACATAATTTTAGAGAAGCATCTGCTATTTTTTCTTCAAAAACCTTCAGGATCCGCAGCATTTCGTAGCGTAGGAAACCGTGGGTCTCCTGCGTTCGAAACTGCACACCCTAACAGGTTATGCGACAAAGGTGACAACTTGGGTTAATTACTCTTGATCTGTCCTTTACTGCATGAAGGGCTGGTTTCGCTTAGAGCGTAACCTAATTGAGAAAATAGCCATTACTTATCCGCAAGGTCTAATTAAAAATTTGTAGGTGATACCTGTTGAAAAAATCAGGAAAATTCCTGCGACAATAAATGGAACGTGAATAGAAAAGTTAATCAAAAAACCGCTTGCTACATAGCCGAGGAGGAATCCAGTGCTCCATGCTAAATGTGTAAGACCGACTCCGTGCCCCTTCTCATGAGGCTCGGTGAATTCGTTGATAAATCGAGGGATAGTCGTTGAAAGTCCCCACGCCGCGCCTGCACCGAGTATCCCAAAAACTTCCAGAGCGATTAAGGAGTCGTGAAAGAACGCCACACCAAAAGCAAGAAGTGTAACGATGGCATTCGCCACGAGAGCAGGCATCCGATGTCCAATCACATCACATATTCTTCCAACAGCCAATTGGCATCCAAAAGCAAATAGTAGACTCATGGCACCGTAATAGCCCGTCGCTTTAACACCAGCGATACGAGAGATCAAAATCGGCATGAGTAGGTTCACAGAGCCCCAATAATAGGTCGGGAAAACTCGTAGACCGATCAGCATCTGTATATTCCGACGCCGGATGAGATCTATATACGCCTCAATATTAAGGGCTGATTTCCATATCCCACCTTGCTTCCGTTGGCTATTGGAAGACTGCTGTCGTGCCAACCGAGGTAAAAAGAAACATGCACCTACAAACAACACACTCGCCAAAACTACAGCTCCGATCCCGAAGATACTATAGTTGATGCGATCGATGACTTCGCCTGCGATAGCACTACCAATCGCACTGCCGACAGTCATATTGATAAAGTACAGTGCTGTTGCCAACCCTAATCGGTTTGACGGCACGACGCTGATGAGATAGGTTTGGCCACCCGCAGTCTTGAACCCGGATGCGATGCCTTCATAACAAAGAATGCCCCAGATAAACAACGGTGTTTCTGTCGTAAAAAGCGCACCTATGACGATCGCGCCTGTCATCCCGATAAGTATAGTCGGTTTTCGTCCGGATCGGTCGCTGAGCGTTCCGCCTATCAGGGCAGAAATTCCACCTAATCCGATGGGCAAGGCGCGCAACAATGCCGCGAACAGCGCGGTCTCTTCTAAAATCGTCTCTGCATAGACAGGAAACAGCATCTGGACCGGTCCTGTTACTAAACCGACAACGAACACGATGGCGCAAAGAAGAATAAAACCGCGGCTCCACATTTTAAAGTAGCCGTCAGAAGGGTAGTTACCAGTTCGGATTTTCTCCAAAAATCCTTTTAATTGTCAGTAAAAAGAGAGTTTCGCTAAACGAAGATTTCTTAACCGATAACCATAACTCCAATAGCCATTAAGAAAAATACCGTATGAAACTATCCGTAATGTTTGGTGCAGCAGTACCGAGTCCACACGCGCTCGTTGCCTTCATGACTGCTCCAATCTCCGAAATCAGTGCCTCCGAATTTGGTTGCAAAGGCTGAGACAGAAGTTCTGTCAACCGATGTGTGCCGATACGGCAAGGGAAACATTTTCCACAAGATTCCTCAGCAAAGAATTCCATTGCGCTGTGTGCGACATCAAGCATATCTCGCGTGTCATCAAATACCATAATTCCGGCTGCGCCAAGCATCGCCCCCACCTTTTGGAAACTCGGTTCATCAATCGTAAGGTCAAAGTCGGTGGCAGCAATAAACCCACCAGATAATCCTGCTGTTGTGATCGCTTGAATTTCGCGTCCCTCTGGAGCACCACCTGCCCATTCGTAGAGAAGCGTCTTTAACGGAAGTTCGAAGGGTACCTCGTAATTCCCTGGTCTCTGGATGTCCCCCGAAAGGCTAATAATCTTTGTCCCTGCTAAGTTTTCGTCGTGGCTGAGGTTTTTATACCACACTGCTCCGCGTCGTAAAATTTGGACAGCGGCGGCGAGTGTTTCCACGTTATTTACAACGGTGGGCAGATCCTCAAATCCGTGTGTTACAGGATAAGGCGGACGATTCCTTGGAAATGGATGTTTCCCTTCCAGGCTATTCAATAGCGATCCCTCCTCCCCACAGACATAAGCACCAGCACCGCGTCGGATGTAAATATGGAAGTTGAAGTCTTCACCGAGGATGGAATTGCCGAGCAGTCCGGCTTCTTCTGTTTCCAAGAGGGCGCGTTCAAGTATTTTCAAAGTTTCTGGGTACTCATATCGGAGATAGATAAAGCCGCGCGTTGCACCTGTTGCGTAAGCGGCGAGCGTCATCCCTTCAATTACAGCGTATGGATCGTAGTCGAGAATGACCCTATCCTTGAAACAGCCGGGTTCGCCTTCATCTGCGTTGCAGACGATCGTTTTCGGATCGCCGGGGGCATTCAAAACCGATTCCCATTTCATGCCTGTTGGGAATCCGGCACCACCTCTACCCGCAAGTTGACTCTCTTTAAGCGTTTCAATCACATCTGTTTGTGTCAGGGTCGTCAAGGCGCGGATCAGGGCTTCATAGCCACCGGTACGCTGGTAACCCGCCAATGTATTACGCTCAGGTTCTCTAATTTCCGCGAAGATGCATTCTTCGCCGTCGCCCGGATATGGTGGGGGTAAAGGCGTGGGTTGCACGGAGAGCGTATCTATCTGTTTTCCGATAAGTACCTGATGCCCTTTCAGTACTGGCACGCAATCGTCGCACCTTCCAGCACACGGCATCGGAGTTGCCCCTTGATCTTTGAGTGCTTCAAGGATTTCCAGTCCGCCTTGCAACCGACAGACGGGGCCAGTACAAACGCGCGGTGCGTCCTGTCCTGGCATTTCACGAGAAAAATGGTGATAGAACGTTAATGTACCGAAGAGTTCAGCAAGCGGGATCCGAAGTCCGACTGCGATGTCGCGAAGGGTTGCCTCTGATATAAACCCGTCTCGGTCGTGGAAGGCGTGTAGCAATCCGAGCAGTGGGGCGGGTTCATTGAGCCACTGGGCAATCACTTCTCGATTTGTCGAGGCTGCCATCTATTTCTCCAATACTGTAACGCAGAGGGTAATTTCTTTGTGCATCTTACCAGTTCTGTAACTTCTCGTCAACGCTTTTTTAATTCTACCGCCAATTCACTGTGGTCGTTTGCGGTGCTTGACATCCAGTTCGCGAAGGAGTGCTAAAGTCTCCTCAAACGGCAGTTCACCCGTTGAAGTTGTGTGTTCGAGGTAGTCGAGCGTCTTGTTGTTGAAGACACTATAAAAGGCACGCGCCTCAGGATCTGGATGGTCTCTCCAAAGTTCGGCAGGTATGATCGAATCCTCGCTCAAGTACCGACGGTTTGGATGCCCGTAGTAGACTTGCACCGTCTTGCGCTCTGCCTGAGTTGGACGGGTCGTGGCAGTGTGTAAAACACCGATGTTGAAGAGTACAGCTGTCCCAGCGGG
Source organism: Candidatus Poribacteria bacterium (assembly GCA_007571305.1). Classification (GTDB taxonomy): domain Bacteria; phylum Poribacteria; class WGA-4E; order WGA-4E; family WGA-3G; genus WGA-3G. The sequence goes on from RKRR01000084.1 coordinate 7,024, forward strand.
TCCGTACAAATCCACAATTCCGCCACGTTCCAACTGCGCGTCTGTTTCGAGAATATCAGCTTCTACCGATTCAGGTGATAAAGAGAAACAGTGCGTCGTTTCATCAACATCGGTCAGATATAGCATCAACTGTATGAACCCTATGCGTAACGGATGTTCAAGCCAATGTCTCGGGCCATCTCGATGCCAGCCACGATTCAGTTCACCATCGTACGGTGCCATGTGTCGGATGCAGATTTCTGAGAAGCAAGGGGCATTCCCCATCAGTGTGTGTAGGCAATCCATGACGATTGGATGCCGAACCACATTGTCGAATTCGGGTGAAGTCAGGAGTGCATCGCAATTCACGGTCTGGTAATGTCCGATGCGATACCAGTGCTCTTCAACTTCAGTACGGTCCCGGTCAAAGGCCTGAACAAAATGCTCAACCTCGGCATCACTCAAGATTTTACCGAGTGAGATATATCCATTCTCTTTAAAAAACGCATAATCTGCTGGTTTCATGTTTTTAATGATACCTTACGGGAGAACGGCGCGAGTTTAGATTTTAATGTGCTTTCCTAAATACCCGCCTATGCCGTTGTTGTGGGCTACGGGCCCGATTTTAAGAAAAGTTCACAGCGTTAACGAAAATCTGCGCGTAAAATGTGATGAAACGTAGCCGAGGTGCCATAAATTAAAAATCGATCCCATTATTGAAGGTTGCATTTTGCTTTTTTTTCTAAATCTGACAAGCACATAGACATTTTCTATCAACGGGCTTGTAATCGGCGAATTCGGGCGGGTGTATCGTCGCTCTGAATCTCCGAGGAGAGAATCTGGAGGCTCCGGTCTTCAATCGGCAGTTCTACTTTTACACCGCCACGGCGATGCGATTCTCGGAGTGCAACTGCTACTTCTAATGCAGCACGTCCATCTTCCCCCGAACATTTCGGAGAAGTCCCATTCTCAATGGCGTTAATGAGATCTTCAACGATTGTTAATCCCATGCCTTGCATCCGTACAGGGATCGGAAATGGACACTGGGCAGGCACGCCTCGTCCGCGTCGTCCACCGGGAATCACACGAATTAACTCGAACGTTTCGGCATTGTTGACGGATCGGATACGTCCCGTTGTGCCGATGACATCGACCTCCCATGGTGCCGCCCCACATGATGTACTTCGCAGATACGCACGCACACCGTTATCAAAAACGAGGTAGCCGTTTCCTTGTAGGTCACTTTCACCCGCGGCGGCTTCGTCAGACTCCATTTCACCGAAAACCCACGCCACGTTTCCGCCTGCCATGTAACGCAAAATATCAATAGCGTGGCTGCCGTTATGTGAAAGTCCACATTGGGCATAGACTGTCACCTGAAGGACTTCGCCGATTTCGCCTTCGTCAATCAGTCTGCGAGCTTCGCTAAAGAAAGGATTCCAGCGGCGTGCACAATTGATCGCTAGCGCGACACTTTCTGCTCGACAGGTATCCACCATCGTATCTGCTTCAGCAAGCGTGAGCGAGATCGGTTTTTCTGCCCATATTGCTCTGACACTGGAGCGCGCCACATCTTGCACAATGGTCGATCGTATCCGTGCTGTCGTGCAGACACTGACGATGTCTAAATTTTCCTTCTGCAGCATCTCGCGATAATCGCTGTAGAGATGCTCTGCATTCAGTCCCCACCGTTCGCCGAAAATTGCGGCTTGTTCGGCGTGTAGATCGGCACCTGCTACCAATTCTACATTCGGCGCGGCATGGTAGGTTGGACCGTGACAGTACGGCAAAAAAATTGAACCGCCTTGTGTGATTTCATCGTCAAAAGTGCTCCCCATACGTCCTAAACCGATTACGCCTGCTCGATAAGTTGTCATCTATTTTTCCTCCAAGAGTGTTTCGCCAAATGAGAGAAGTTTTGATAGCAATATGTCTACAAGAAAGCATCCGCGTTCAAAATAGAATCTGGACCACGGATACCATTTTGCGCCAATATCTGAAGATATTTACCTCTTTTCACGGTTGATGCAGTTTTTCCAGTAGAAATCCAGTGATAAGTACTCTGGCTTTCCAAACCCTCAAGGTTCTTTGCAGAAAACTTACGCCAGTGCTTTAACCACCCTAATTTGGCTGTGACTTCTCCGACTTTACGCGTGTTATCCGCTGGATGAGCTTCAACATAGTAGACCCTCTCTCTATAACCGAACACGTAATCCCAACGAGGTGAATTCGGATAATGCTTTTCAAGGCACTTGTCTATATAAACGCTACCTTTCAGTTCACGCGATGAGTTGACCTTTATTTTCGTTTTATCTTGCCGCTCCAATGCCCGTAACCCATTTTCCAGACACTTGGCAATTTCTGGAATGCTCTGAATAATCTCGGTAAAATTCAAAGGTCCCTCTCCCACGCAGCTTCTGTTACAACATCAGCAGATTTGGTACTAAATAATGTCAGACCACCCCAATCCGATACGGCTTCATCCGGATCCTCAGGGTCTAAGGTTGAGATGTCTTTGACGCTCACAATACCATCCTGACGAGAAAAATAATAGGTTTTAAAAGTTTTTTTGTCCAAGATTGTCTCAGTGAGGTCCCTCGAATAAGCATTTGATTTCAAATCTAACAACCGTCTTAACCGCTCTGGAGCTGTCTTTGATTTAGCAACAAATTGAATTGCCCAGATAAGTTCTAAAATTTGGGATGAATGCGTAGAAACGATGACTTTGTAGCCTCGCCTTAGAAGTTCTAAAAAAATAAGAAGAAGTGCTGAGATTGCTTGAGGATGTAAGCCCATTTCAGGTTCTTCAATAATAACCCAATTGATCTTATCTTTCTTCTGAGCTTTCCCAGAAGGCATTAACCAATACAGACCCAATAGGAGAGGTGTGAATTCCCTCTGACCAGTAGACCAAACCATAAAAGGTAGTTGGCTACCTGCAATGTCTAATACAATGCGCTTACGTAACCCAGATCTATCCAATCTAATCTCAGCGTCTCCATAGATGCTTTTCCTGATAGCGTCTCGGACTGTTTTATTCATGCGCCCTTCCTGCGGAAATATAGGACGTTCACCTGAACCTAAGCCTGCTTCCATTAGTAAGCGCAATTGTTCACTGAACTCCTTAACGACGTACGGATCACTCGTTGCATAGTCCGTAAAAGCACGAGGCCATCCATCTTTCAGCGTCACAACCCGGTGTGCTGGTATTAGAAAGAGATTCTCATCTTTTTTTCTTTTTGATAACGCCTTTTGAAGTGTAAAATCTACTTTATCAACGGTGACCTTCGTTTCATCTTCGTTCCAAATTGTTTGCATCCCTTCACCCAAATAAAGGGACAAAAAATTCTCGACTTTTTTCTGCCAATCAAAACCGTGTTTTCTGAGAGTTTGTGTAATATCGCCTGCGTCTAATATTAACTTCACAAGTTGGAGCAGAATGCTCTTTCCACTTGCTTGTTCACCGACAAACACCGTCATATCTCCAAAGGAAATGTCGGCTTCCGTGATTTGTCCTAACGAAGTAAGTCTAATGCGTTTCATAATTGTTCCTGGTTGCAAACTCTTAATCAGAAGAACGCAGATACAAAATCAGTATAGCAATCCACGCTAACGCTTATTTTACCACAGCTCAGAGTTTCTTATAGACGAAATCCAGCCACTTGTCTTGTGGCGGTATGATTTGAGGTTTCGGCGAAAGTGGTGTCCAGTACGGCTTGAAAATGTGGCCCAGATCACTCTTCAATTCCCATGCATCCTCTGTTTCCTCTCGTGTGGACAGATGGAAAAAATGTCTTTTTTTCTGCGCACTTAATTTTTCATTCAGGATCCATCCTGTGATATTAGTATCAATATGTATGGGTTTGTGGAATTTGTCATACGCATACTCAATATAGGAAATGTGTGTGAAATCGTCTTGTATAGAAAGATAATCAACGGTAAGCCCTTTGGTGAGTTTTCGCTTGTAGGGAATTGCAGTTAAGTCGGGATCGATATAAACTTGGGTTGTTTCCGCTATGATTCTTTGGTTATTTTCCAATTCATTTTCAAAACAACCCAGATAGTTTTCAATCTCTACGAACTGTAAACCTGTTTCTTCATAAACCTCTCTGTGGACAGCAGTTTCAATATCTTCACCCTTCTCAACAGTACCTGCGGGGATTTGGATCCCTGCAGTCGGATGCTTAAAAACAAGTAACTCCGTGATACCATTCCTTTCGCGGACGACAAAGGCAGTAACTTTTTGGATAATTTCACTCACTTTGATTTCTCCTAAAATGAGGCACCTCAATGGGTTCAATTCCCAACCTTTTACATTCTGTTTTGACATCATCAGGGATTTCTGGTGCTGCGAGAATACTACGGACTTCGGCACACGGTAGGATGATCTCTGCCCTAGTACTCACTGTGATCTTCGGCACTCTTCTTATAATCTGTCTCCATAATTCGTTTCCGCTTCCGTACTCAATATCTTTGTATCAACAAGTGCACGGCCCGTCTCCTCCTCCGCACGGAAGACTGCAAGATTATTTCCAGCCATGTCCTTGATGAGCCAGACGTGCCCTATGTATGTGTGTTGATTCGCAAAGGCATCCGGGGCAATCTTGCCGTGGGATTCTGCATTACCTTCACGATCCACCCAATAATAGGCAATCTCGGATTTTGTAGCATTCACAAAAATAATCGCTGTTTTTCTGTCGTCATCTCCAGATTTTAGATTCGAGAGTAAATTTAGATCTTGTTCCTTCAAATTTACCCACTTGCCATCACTATTGCTGTTTGGATCCCGCAATTGCTGATGTAACGCTGTCAATTCTAATAACTCGGTGGCCCATTTGAATCTTGGAGATACCCTCGGATTGAACCCTTGGAGGTGTGACAGATGCGTGCGGGTTATTGCCTGCGTATATCGCCAGTCTGCATCGTCATAAACCTCAGTCAACAGCGTAGCAAGAATAGGGTCGTATGCCTTCAACTTGTCACGGGTATCGACATGGTTATGCTGGTCGTCGTTTGCCCGGTTCGTATCAAACCAAGATTGCGTACCTTCAGCCCAATATTCTGCTCTGTTTGTAATGGCATAGGTATCCTTCCATAACCCTTTTTCTTTTGCAGTGTTGAACGCAGTTTCAAGGCGGTCATCAAAACCCGGGTCCACCGTATTTAATCCCATCTGATGTATCGCATGCGCGAATTCATGAACCAAAATATTCTCAGTAGAATAAGGATCGCCTTCATAGTTAAGCAAGTTTTCCTCACCGCAACTCACCGCGGGTCTTGCTGGTGTGGAACCCAAACCGCGTGCCCGTCGATCCCAATAATAGTCGGGCTGGAGATCGCTGTGTTCGGGGATCCGTGTTGTCAATTCGTGGTGCGCCATCACAGCAAAACGTACATTACTTTTTGCAAGTGCCTGTAATATATCCTGACGATGCCCAATCATCTGTCGAATAAGCCAGGCTGCCTCTTTCACGGCATGAGGATTCACCTTTGCTGATGCAACAACAGGCAATCCTTCCACATCGATCCACTGCTCATAGAACGGGTCTAGGTTAAAAGTTTTGCGAACTGTAGCAGGTGGAGGGGCAGGTTCAGGAATGTGGAGGCTTTGCGATGTTACAGTTACCAATAATATACTGAGCGTGAGAATCGCGATTAAATAAAGCATAAGATAGTCTCAGTTTAGCATCGGAAACTGTTTCATTTTGATTCTCGAAAAAGAAGCATCTGAACAGCTTCCCGCTTGATTGGATTCAAAGTGTCTCTCTTTCCGGAAATATAGGTGCTGATGCAACGCGCAATGTACTCTGCCTGTTTTACTGGTACCGCATTACCTATCATCTGCTCTAAATCTGTTTTCGATCCAGTGAAATGGAAGTCTTTAGGAAAGGTTTGGAGGTAACTTCGTTCTAAGGTTGTGAGTGGACGTACCTTTTCTGAAATAAGGGCGGTGTCCTTCGGATGCGCCTTATAAGTTTTTGGAATTGGGCGATTAACGCCTCTCACTGTTGGACTCGGTTCATCAATGCTAAAAACTGCGCGGCGGCTATAGTTTCGAGGATGTCGGTAGTAGTGAGTAACGCCGAGACTATCCGCTAAGTAATCACGCACTGTCATCGATTTGGTAGTCAGGTTGTTATCCAAATAGTTTGCGAGGGATCTGCTATCCACAGAGATAGATAGTCCTAATTCACCAATGAGAAAAAGTCGTTTCCGTCTTTGGGGGACACCACACTGGTTTGCATCTAAGATTCGCTGTGTTAGCGAATATCCTGCCTCACTGAAAATTTCACTTGCCCTGCGATATCGTTGGCTTTTCACAGTCCTATCCACATTTTCCATAACAAACCACTTTGGTTTTGTATGTTCGACGATTTGAGCGAAATTCACGGTCAAATCTGCTCTTCCCAAATTTTCGTCTCGCTTGCCTGCATGTGAAAAATCTTGACACGGAGGTCCACCAATAATCATATCAAATTGATAGGACTTTAAGATTCCCAAACTTTCTTGCCAATTGCTGAGATCAAGTTTGTGTGCGTTATGTGCAAAATTAGCACGATAGACACGAATAGCTGATCCCCAGTTATCAAAAGCAGCTACTCCTTCAAATCCGGCATTCTGGAATCCGAGCGTCATGCCCCCACACCCAGCAAAGAGATCTATAAACTTCAGAGACATTATGTTTTCCCTTTCTACATGAAAAGTTCAGGAGAATGAGCCAGAATAGCATCAAGCCGCCTCTCTGGACTAAGTAATTTTTCTCCTTGTCCCAATATGATATTTTTGATTTCAGCCTTTTTGATTCGAGGTCCTACAAGTTCTGGACAGAACATATATGAATGTGTTCTTTTCCCACTCAACGCAAAGGCTTTGTCTGTTTGCTTAGAAAATCCTACACTTACAGTATGTGGATCAATTTTCTGATCCCTGACGAAATCAGAGAACATTTTCATGAGCCACAAAACTGCTCGCTTTGCTCGGGAGAATTTTCTGGGATTCTCTTGTTCAACTGTATCCAGAAGTAACTTTGCAAAAGCGAATGTACTCCATACAAAGACATCCAAACAGTTCTCATGAAGCCGAGAGGACTTCCCAATAGTTTTCCAAACAGGCTGTATAACTAATGGAATCTGATTTTCCACTTTCTTAAGTAACAGGTACCTGATAGTTTGAATAATATCCGGTATTCTCTCCAAGAAACTATTTTTTCCTTCCCAGTCAAAGTTGTTTTCAAAAATAGGGCGTAGAATCTCTGAAAATTCTTGTTGATATTCGGCATATCCATTAATGATTTCAAGCGTTAAATGGACAATCGTGTTCGGACGCACTACAAGTTCACAGCCGTACTGTTCTTCAGAAAGGTTACAAGTGGAATTATCAGGCAAAGCTGTCAATTTAATTTCCAATTCTCGTAGCCAAAGGTTTTCAGAATTGGAATTATTCATTGTCACCAAATCAATACGTGGTAAAGTTCCTTTGACAAATTGCTGATTTTTCCCATAAGTATACTCAAAAGCAAAGTAAATGTCTTCAGAATCGTACGTGTACCCAAAGATGGAATTCACATCGATTTTTTTAGGGACAATATTCCACTTTTTATTTAAAGGCAAGTAAACAGGATCGACATTCTGACTCTTCATGTAACACAACAAAGCTACAGGAAAACAGTTATTAAAACTATTCTTTCCCCACGCTTTTGCTTGCCTAAAGTCCTTATTTGTATTAGATTGGTTTAACCCAAACAAAGCGGGTTGATTATTTATTGATGAGAATTTCATTAAATTAACCGTTATTTTTAAGCGAAGATCATCACTGAAAACTTGCCTTTGAACTCGTCCTAGTTGGTATCAGAATCTGCCTGAATGGGGGGCTCTGAGAATCCCCCGGATCCATTCGGGGTATAGCATGCATAGATGTCCTGCATCTGCCAAGCATCTAAGGATTTGAGTTCACAGGCTTGTCCTTGTGAACGCAATGACACACCGACACTCTCTTCCTTATCGGGATAGACGCGCATTGCCACGCACTGCTTCCCATTCGCGAAAATCTCCACGACGCTCTTGTCAACGAATACCCGTAATTTGACAGAAGCAGGGAGTTTATTATCAAATTGGATATCGCCTTGAACGTAAGGGGTGTGAAAAAATACTCTTTCCGAGAAAGCCAAAAGTTTGGACGAATTAAAGGCATGTGGTAGATAATAACCGTCCAAACTCGTTCCCTTTTCGTTGAGACAAACACCAACAGTGATAACAAATTCCCTAAACTTGAAACCCCGCCATTTGGCATCTATCGCGCTGAGAAGTAGGATTGCCTGATCCCCTTCGTGGTATGGAAGGAGGCTTTCCTTGTACAACACCGCTTCCCAGAACGACAAGTCTGCGGTGCCGCAGAGGGTAACCTCTTTGACATTATAAATATCCGCGACATATTTACGCGACATATTTAAGGGTAGGGTTTGAAGCATTAGAGTTACGCAATTTTACATTCCTTTACATGATACGCAATGTGTTATTCGGAAATCAGATGAATGCCCGAGGCTGGGATGCGAATCCCCAGGGTTTCGCATCCCAGCCTTTAGTATCAAATAGAGGTCCAGTCTCAGAAAAGAAAGATGATTCTTCTCAATCTAAATGGTCCTTCAGTTCCGCCCAGGTCGTTGTTAATTTGTCTGCAGCTTCAACGGACAACGCTGATCCGCCACCAAATTCAACATCAATTTCAAATTCATGAATTGTCTCGTGTACGTCCCGCTCCCTGGGTGTTACAGGTTTCTTCCAACGGTCTTTGTTCGGCTTTCCTTTAGGTACTTTCGTTGCCTCAACATCGGGCATCGAATCTACAATTTTCGACACATCCCATACAGGAATTTCGCCTATAGGCGAGAGTGTAGCGATATTGGCTGAACGTGCGATTTCAACCCCATTCATCCATAGAATGTAGGAGTCGTCATAGTCAATCCGAAACATAATTTTTTTTGATGTAACCGCTTTAGGTACATCGAAGTGATAACGCGTGTAAAGTGAGCCAACCTCCCCTGATTTGATTTCCGTATTGTCATCACCATCACCGTAACCGATGCTGATGATGCCCTTTTTCCAGTTCGTATCGTCAAATTCGAGTTCAGTCCAACCATCAACGTCTTTGTCAGGAACATGATATCTTACCTCGAAACCTTCGTCAAAAATAACATCCTTTCCGACGGTGAGTTGGATAATAAGTGTCATATCACTACTGCTGAATCCATCATTATAACACCCTGCGGCAAGTACATTATCTTTTGTAAAAAGCTTAGGGGTATCGAAGGCATAAGTGAGAGATGCAAATACACAGCAGAAGCATAGGTAGAAAAGAATTCGCTTTATCATTAAAATTTCTCCTTATTGATTTTAAAGCGTTCTGAGTGAGAAACGAAATATCGGAAGCGCTGCTCCGAGGTGATTCCACTTAAGACCGTCTCCAAAAAGCCGATTAAGGGAAGGTCTCCTACATCAGAATCCTATATCTCCAAAATTGATTCCCAACCACACAATATTAGAAGGATTTGCGTTTAAAGAGGTTTTGTGCCCAGTCTCGTCTATACCTTCACGCTGCACCCTCCAATGACTTTTTAGCGAGTCATGATTCAGTCCTCCTATAACCTGCACAAGTGCCGTATCTGCTGAGAGTTAAGCATAAATGTTTTTCATCTGCCAAGCATCCAGCGATTTGAGTTCACAGGCTTGTCCTTGTGAACGCAATGACACACCGACACTCTCTTCCTTATCGGGATAGACGCGCATTGCCACACACTGCTTCCCATTCGCGAAGACCTCCACCACGCTCTTGTCAACGAATACCCGTAATTTCAGTGTCTCGTCTTGTGCAATGGAGACAGCTCCGGTTTCGGGCGCGCGTGAAAGAACATCCGATGCAAGCGATGAATACGATGAATCAATCGTGAGTAGACTGTCGCGAACGCGATCAGGCACATCTGGATTGCGCATACCGCGTTCTCTGAAGAAGGCGATACGGGTGAACTCCTCCTTCTGCGGTGACCGGAGGACGTTTAATTCAACCATCGGTGCCGATTTTACATCAATTTCCAGTTCAAGTTCCAGCGCATTGCCATTTATGCCTTCCAGTACGACTTCCTCATTTGCGGGGAGTGTCCTTGCATTGACATGCTGGTGCGCATACCGCAACGATTCGATGTCGCCAGCGGGTTCAATACCGACTTCATCTCTGGAAAGGAGAGTCAAACGGCGCGGCAACGTCATGATCTGATTCCATCCTTTGGTAGGCTTCGCTGGATTCATGTTGTAGATGACAATAAGACCACCGTTACCATCAGGTGTGGCAGACGGGGCATGGACACCGGCAGGCGATGCCGCTCCGAAATTGTTTTTCGCACCTGCTGTCACGACGAACTTATCGCGTTCGGTATCATAGTCACCGAGCAGATACTGACCGCCGCTCATGTGGCTAAAGAAGAGGAGCATATGCCGGTCGCCGATGGGCCAAAAGTAGGGACACGCGCCGTCGTCGCCGATTAAAGTGTACATATCATCTTCGATGAAGGGATGTAGGTAGACCCAATTTGCGAGATCTGCTGAGCGAAGTAGGAAATTCGCACGCACCCGTTTACCGCCTGGTCCGTGTGGAAGTGTACCACCCGAAAGCGAATAATACATACCGTCTTTTTTCCAGATGCATGGGTCGAAAACGCGATAAACTGGCGTTGTACCATCGGCGTGTTGCGCAGGGATAACCGCTTTGCCAGAGACTTTTTCCCAATTCAGAAGCAGCGGGTCGCTTGACACTGCTACCATGTTGCCGACAACCGTTCCATGATACATTGCAATCACGCGGTCTTCTTCTACGAGCGTCGCCCCAGAGAAGCAGCATCTTTCAGGGTTCGGATATATCGCATAGGGAAGGTCACGCCAGTGGATGAGGTCATCGCTGATCGCGTGTCCCCAGTGTTGCCGTGTATCTTCAGGTGGATACGCCTGATAGAAGAGATGCCATCGTCCCTGCCAGAAACAGAGACCGTTCGGATCGTTGAGCATCGCTTCAGGGTTGATATAGTGATAAATCGGACGGTGAGGATCGCCTTCATACGCTTTCCGCGCTGCGTTGAGCCGTTGCATCAGTGGATTCGTTTCCAACGCTGCTTTCTGCTCTTCCAGTGTATTTGGGAACGTATAATGTGGTACACGCGAAGTGTAGTCTTCGTTAGCCATCATTTCTCCTCAGTTGTGTAATGTCTATGAAATTCTGTAGTTTTTTAACATAGCATAGAAGGGGTTGAGTGTCCACAAATTTTAACTGATAACTGACTGCTAAATACGCTCATGGTTGATTCAAGGTTGAGGTTTTGTTATACTTTTTTCGTAAGGTCTTAAGAGGTATATCCTTGATGCGATAACATTTACTTCTTTCAGTACTTACGTAATTTCGATCATAGGCCGCTTTGTGAGAGGAAAAACCCGAAAAAACACAGATGTCCTCGTGGCACACCCTAACAGGTTATGCTACAAAAGAGCAGCATGCGTAAGTCCTATTCGTTGTTCTATTTCAAATGCACAGGAGGTTCATGAACACGAAAAGCTTGATTGCTGAATTTATCGGCACCTTCGCTCTGATTTTTATCGGTGCCGGCGCAGTAGCGATAGGTGCAGGCGGTTTGATCGGAGCAGCATTCGCTCATGGCTTTGTTGTTGTAGCGTTCATTTATGCGTATGGGCATATCTCCGGCACACATATCAATCCCGCTGTGACGCTGGGATTCTTGATAGCAGGTGAAATGGAATTTGTCGTAGCGATTGGATATTGGGTTGTGCAATTTCTTGGCGGAATTTTGGGAGCAGTTCTGCTTAATGCCGTGCTACCGAATCCTGGTGATCTGGGTGTGACGATTCTGACCACAGAGGCGAATGGTGGGGCCTTCACGGTTACTGCAACGCAAGGGCTTATCGTTGAAATCATACTCACCTTCTTCCTCGTTAATACCATTTTCAACACGGTTGTGAGCAAGAAAGCAGGGAACTTCGCAGGGCTTGCTATCGGGTTGGCATTGATGTTTTGCATCGTCATGGGGGGACCATTGACAAGGGCTTCGCTTAACCCGGCGCGAACGCTCGGACCTGCTATTGTCAGCGGCAACTATACGGACATCTGGCTCTATTTTGTAGGACCTTTGGTCGGTACGATCCTCGCCGCTCTTCTCTATATCGGGGTATTGAAAGACAAAGGAGAGGCATAACGCACGTATCATAGAGAAAAAGAGAAGGCTGGCACATTCACGCGCCAGCCTTTTTTATCTGTGTATGGTAAACGTATTAGGATGGAGTCGTAATAGGGATCTCGGTTGGTTTTACGGCTTCCGGCTTCGGGATGGAGAGTGTCAAGACACCATCACCCAATTCGGCTTTGATGCCGTCTGTCACGACTTCCGATGGGAGTGTGAACCTCCGCTGGAAACTGCCATACCGCCGTTCGACTCTGCGATAGTTTTGGGTGTCGTCCACCTGCTCTTGCCGTTTTTCCGCGCTGAGCGTCAAGAGGTTATCTTTGACAGAGACATGGAGATCGTCTTTTGCGACCCCTGGGAGTTCAGCCCGGATTTCAAAGGCATCGTCTGTTTCCGAAATATCAACCGAAGGTGCCCAGTTGTATCTATCCGTATCGGTCTTTGTGTGCTGTGGGGTAAAAAATGGACTGTAGAATTTGAATGGGTTTCCTATCGGTCTGTGTAAGGTCAAATAAGTCATTTTCATTCTCCTTTCGTGTGCTTCCTAATTCGTGTGTTTCATATATGCTAAGGGTAGCCCCGTGAACTGTTTCGGTTACGAGGCGTACCCAAATTGTTGGATTAAGAATTTGCTTTGATTGAGATTTCAGTCGGTTTTGCCGCTTCCGCTTTCGGAATTCCGAGCGTCAGGACACCATCCTTGCACCCTGCCTCGATGGCTTCGACTTTCACGCTCCTCGGTAACGTGAAACTCCGTTGGAAGTTCCCGTATCGTCTTTCTACACGGTGGTAATTCTTGCCTTCCGTCTCCTCTGCCTGACGTTTCTTGCCTTTGATAGTGAGGAGGTTATCCGTTACGGAGACATTAATATCATTTTCCGAAACCCCTGGGAGTTCAGCGCGAATTTCAAATCCGTTCTCCGTTTCAGTGATATCGACTCTGGGCACCCAAGGAGTCTCTTCCGTATCTGTTCCACCCTCATGAGAACCAAAGGCATCTCCAAAAATTCGCCCCATTTCGTTGTGAAGGTTGAACAGATTTCTTATCGGTCTGTGTGTCGTTAAGTGATTCATTTTTATGCTCCTTTTATTTTTTCGTTGTTATATCAATATGATAGGCAAGTTCTATGCCAAATAGGTTGCAAGTTTTGTGCCAATCTGTTCTGAGAGGATCCGAAGTGTTCCCTCTCTGTTTGTTCTGTTTGTATATTGAGCAAATTACGTGCCAAAACCGATCTATCCAGTCTCGGTAGACACCGCAATCGTAGGAGTAGGTCTTGTGCCTATCCCGTGGAAACGCCCATGTATTAGGGTTTCTATCTGTAATGGTAAGTCTTGTGCCTACCCTGGCAATAACATGATGTAACGCAGTCACATAGACAGGACTTAGGCAAAATGCGCGCATTCCGTCTATTACCACTCAGATACCGGAAACGTAAGGGTTCGGTAACGACTCTCGAATGGCGCAAACGCACAGTTGATGCTACAGTGCGTAAGACCTCATAGATTCAGGAGGGAAATTAGCCCGTCAAATTGACACTACCCTTGCCACTGTGGCATTGCGTGGTGTCAAAATGGCTTTGATAGATGAGGGAATAATCGAGGTGTGTTTTCTACAGTTATGGTCGGTGTTAGGATACTGAATTGCGTTCTTGGATCCGTGTCCGGATGCCAGCGACAAGTGTGTGCAGTGCGACCGGGTTTTCGTCTTGGAACGGAATAATCAGATCGGCATACTGCTTGCAGGGTTCAGTATAGACTGGGAAGTTAGGAAGGACATCGCGACGATACCAGTTAATAGCCCACTCCAGGTCACCTCCACGTTGGGCGACATCACGGAGCATCCGCCTCAGGACGCGCTCATGGGCATCTACATCAAGGAACAGTTTAATATCCATCAGATCTCGTAAATCTTCACTCCAGAAGATAAGGTGTCCTTCCACAATAACGACCTTGCTGGGTTGCACGCTCACTTTTTCGGCACTGCGTTGTGCGGCACGTGTGCCGGGGGTGGGTGTGTCAATAGCGTCGCCATCGCGGAGTTTCTTGATGTCTGTAATGAGGGCATCCCATAGAACTGCATCCGGGTGATTCGCAGTGATGACGCGTTCCCGTTCCTCCTCCGCGTATTCCGACCAGTCCCGAAAATAGGAGTCTTGATTTAGCACGACAGGCGAAAATTCCGAGAGCTGTTCAGCTAAGGCACTCGCGAACGTAGTCTTTCCAGAGGCGGAACCCCCCATAATCCCAAGGGTGATCGGTGTGAATTGTTCTGGTTTCGGCATAGTTTTCTCCGTGGTGTCCTTTCTCCATATATTATCACACATTGATTTGAGGGGTCAACGCTTTTCTACTAAAAGTTGGCTTCCTATCTCTGATCGCCACAAAAATTTGACTTGCATCAAAAAGCGTGTTATTATATAATTAAACCATTCAGGTATTATAGCGCGGTATGAATTTATACCCCGAAAGATGCCAACCAATATAAAAAAGTATAAACCCTTTTCCAGAATTGATGTCTTAAATAATAAAGATGTCCGTTTTGATAGCGCGATTTGCTTTCGAAACATTTGGGTTGAACTTTTACTTTCGTAATTTTTTAGGAACTTGATGATGCGAAGGCTTCTACGTAATACTACCACAGAACAGATACCCCGTGTACCAAGTGCTTCGGTTTCTCTCTGGAAGGGTTCTCTTTTTGCGCTGTCTACAAGCAAAGGTTTGTTTGAAGGCGTTTTTGGATTGTATCTGTACCTGTACTTGTATTTGTACAGCAACGATAGGTGGTGAAGGTTCGTAGGCGATGCCTATATTAGAAAAACTAACGGATTCTATTATCACCACCCGGCGTTGAAAAAATTTTCGATGTTGGGTATTTTATTTTAACCGAATTTGATTTGCGACAGACAGAAATTTTCGGTGCATCGTGCGAACCGAAAACTTGCTATTGAAAAGGTGGAGGTAGTTGAAAAGCATGGTAATTGTTACCAAGACCGATGCGACACAAGCAGATGTCGATGCTGTTGTCAAACGGATCGAAAACGCAGGATTGAAAGCACAAGTCTCAGTCGGCGAGAGACACACTGTCATCGGTGTCATAGGAGATAAAACATTGCTTGGTGATATTCCGATAGAGTCAATGTCCGGTGTTGATCGAACGATGCCAATTACGGCACCGTTCAAATTGGCAAGCCGTGAGTTTCGGGATGAACCGACGGTTATTGCGGTCAACGACACGAAGATTGGTGGGCGGCAGGTGCCTGTCATCGCTGGTCCGTGTGCAGTAGAAAGCACGGAGCAGATCGTAACCATTGCTCAACAGGTTCAGAGTGCCGGTGCGAGTTTCATCAGAGGCGGTGCCTTTAAACCCAGGACAGGCCCTTATAGTTTCCAAGGTTACGGTGAAGAGGCTCTCCAAATGCTGGAGGCAGCGAAAACTGAAACCGGACTCGGCATTGTCACCGAGGTCATGACCCCACACGAAGTCGAACTCGTTGGAGAATATACGGATATGTTCCAACTCGGCACGCGGAACATGACGAATTTCTATCTGTTGCGTGAAGTGGGGCGTGCAAATAAGCCTGTCATCCTTAAGCGCGGGATGTCCGCGACAATTGAGGAATGGCTCCTTGCTGCTGAGTATATCCTTGCTGAAGGTAATCCTGATGTCATTCTCTGTGAGCGCGGCATTCGGACCTTTGAAACGCACACCCGTAATACACTCGATTTGAATGCCGTCCCTGTTATTCACGAATTAAGCCATCTCCCTATTATTGTTGATCCGAGCCATGGCACGGGTATCCGAAGTCTTGTATGTGATATGACAAAGGCATCTGTTGCAGCAGGGGCTGATGGATTGTTGCTTGAAGTACATCACGACCCAGACCATTCGATGACAGGAGATGGCGCGCAGTCGCTGTTCCCAGACCAATTCGAGACCCTGATGCGGGAACTGAAACAGATTGCCATCGCTGTTGGTCGTGAGATGTAACTTTTTAATCATTGCGTTTTGCTCATTTTTTGCCGATTGTAAAAAATGCCCAGTTGATACAATTTAGAAGGCGATGAAGTTGGCGGTGTGGATTATGTTCTGTTGTCTGATGCTCTTAAATGTGATAATAACTTTTTAACAGCATCAGATTTCTTTCACAACTTGCAAACTTTATCCATTTCCGATTAAAATTTGGAGGAACAGAGCCTTGGACGATTTTCAAAACAACCAGCAGAAAGTCTATATTTTCGATACGACGCTCCGCGATGCTGAACAGACACCCGGTGCTGCGCTCGGTATTGAGGAAAAACTGGAGATTGCCAAGCATCTTGCCAAATTAAATGTTGATATTATTGAAGCTGGATTCCCAATTTCGTCGCCGGGCGATTTCGACGCTGTCAAGCGGATAGCCAATGAGATTGAAGGACCAGAGATATGTGCGCTCTCTCGCGTTGTGGAAAAGGACATTACTGCCGCATGGGGAGCTATTAAGGATGCCCCACGCGCCCGCATCCATACTTTTGTCGGAACATCACCGATTCACATGGGACGTATCACACGGACGACACCAGAAGATACGCTCCGGATGGCAACCGAGGCAGTCGCCTATGCGAAGAGTTTGTGTGATGGACACACGGATGCGAATGTAGAATTTTCACCAATGGATGCCGGACGGACAGAATTAGCGTTCCTTTACGAAGTCGTTGAGGCGACGATTGCCGCAGGTGCAACTGTCGTTAATATCCCAGAAACCGTCGGATGGACTGTGCCGACGGAATTTGGGGACTTGATTAAAAGTATCATGGAGAATGTCCCGAATGTTAATGATGCTATTATTAGTGTACACTGTCATAACGACCTCGGCTTAGCGGTAGCGAACAGCCTTATAGCGGTCGAGCAGGGCGCACGGCAGGTAGAGTGTACAATCAACGGACTCGGTGAACGTGCCGGTAATACTTCACTGGAAGAGGTCGTCATGGCGATCCGAACCCGAAGAGACTACTTCAAAGCGTATTACACCGACATTAACGCGAAGGAAATCGTTCCAATCAGTCGGCGCGTGAGTCGAACGATGGGTATTGCCGTTCAACCGAACAAGGCGATTGTCGGTGCAAACGCATTCGCACACAGTTCGGGTATCCATCAGGACGGTATTATCAAATCGCGTGTGACCTTTGAAATCATTGATCCGAAAGAGATCGGCTGGAAAGAGAGTCAACTGGTTCTCAGTCCGCGTTCCGGACGCAATGCACTCAGACACCGACTCAGCGAACTCGGATACGAAGTGGACGCAGATCAGTTAGACAAAGTCTATGAAAGATTCCTGCGGGTTGCTGATAAGAAGAAATCGGTGCAGGATGCCGACCTTGAAGCGATCATGAGCGATGAAATTCGCTCCATTCCCGCTGTCTTTGAACTGGATTACATCCAAGTCGTCAGTGGAACAAAGATCTCACCAACAACGACGGTCGGTGTTCGGACGGAAGATGGTATGGTTGAGAAAGCCTCAACAGGGGATGGCCCAGTGGATGCGGCGTTTAAGGCGATTAGCCAAATTGTCGATATTCAACTCAACCTCATAGACTATCAGATCCGCTCTGTAACCGAAGGTGAAGATGCTATCGGTGAAGTTTCGCTGAAGGTACAGGACAATGGAAACATCATCACCGGACACGGTGCCAGTACGGACATCATTGAGGCGAGCGCACGTGCTTACATCCATGCTGTTAATAAGTTAATTCAGATCCGTTCGGAAGGGTAATGGATGGTCGTCGGTTGTTAGGATGGAAATCTACTATGCAGATTTCCTTTTGGGGGTCGGTTAGAGAAGCTGTTTGGTTCAGTCAAGAACATCTTTAACCGACAACTATAGACTACCAATCCTCAACCAATTGTACCAACAACCGCACACCGTAGCCGGACGCACCTTCAGGAATATAGGATGATCCTTTCATACCCCAAGCCGTGCCAGCGATATCAAGGTGAACCCAGGGATAGCTTTCCGCGAATTTCTTCAAGAACGCACCGCCCGCAATCGTGCCAGCAGTACCATCACCGATATTCTGCACGTCCGCGACCTTGCTCTTAACCCCTTCATCGTAATCGTCCCAAAGTGGCAACTCCCAGACCCGCTCGTGTGTCTTTAAGGCTGCCGATTTCACCTTCGCCATGAGTTCTTGATCCGTGCCCATTGCACCTGCTGCGATGTGTCCTAAACAGGTAATCACAGCACCGGTGAGCGTAGCTAAGTCAATAACCCCCTTCGGATTGTACTGAGCCGCCCATCCGAGAGCATCTGCTAACACCAACCGCCCTTCAGCATCGGTGTTGAGGATCTCAATCGTTTTGCCGCCGTAAGAGGTGACGACATCACCTGGCTTGACAGCATTGCCACTCGGCATATTTTCAGTTGCCGCGATTACACCGATGACCCGCACATTTGGCTTCAGATGACCAATTGCTTGCATCGCACCTATCACAGCAGCAGCACCCGACATATCATGCTTCATCTCGTGCATACCGCCTCCAGATTTCAGGGAGATACCGCCTGTGTCGAAGGTAATCCCTTTTCCGGCAAGCACGACGGTGTCTTGTCCTTCACCGGCTGGTGTATATTCCATGATAATAAACCGGGGTTCTTCAACACTTCCCTGAGCGACGGCGAGGAGGGTCCGAAAACCTTTCTCCTCAAGGGTCGCTTTGTCAAATATTTCACAGTCGACTCCTGTTGCCTCTGCCACCGCTTGTGCCTTTTCAGCGAGTTGTGTCGGCGTAAGATAGTTTGCAGGTTGGTTGCTGAGATCACGAGCGAGGAGTGTGCCCTTGGCTATCGTTTCCCCGCGCTGCACAGTATCTTCTATCGTTGTCTTAATTTGCTCGTTCTCAACTAAAAACGTAATAGATTCAAGATTCTTTTTCTTATCGTCATCGTCGGTATCCGTTTTGTGTTCGTTGAACTGATAGAGAGAAAGAAGGCTTGCCTCCGTGGCGGCTTGAATCATATCGGGAGTGGCTTCGATAGGAATCGGAATTGCGGCGGTGCTTAACCCCATGTCTCGGATCGCCCGTGCGGCGTTACCCGCTGCCTCACGCACCTTCTCGACAGTGAGATCGTGATATTCACCCAAACCCACCAAAAGCACACGGGGTGCCGCGATTGTGCCGTTTGTATAGAGCCAACAGGTCGTCTTGTGTTTGCCTGTGAAATCCCCGAGATTCATCACTTCACGAATACGGCCACCGAGGGCTTGTTCTATGTTTTGGAGAGGTGCGCTATAGAAATCCGGATTTTCTAATATACCAATGGCGATGACATCGGTCTGCTCTTGGGCAAACCCGCCGGTTTTGACAGTAATATTCATATTTTTAATTTTCCTTTCGGATAAGTAACGGTGTATCAAGCCTTAACAGTTTTCGTGTTATAGTCGCCCCCCACTACGTTACAGGCTTGGTTTTTGGTTTAAGATTCTTCACAAATTGGGTAATTATGGGCAGCACTTCGACATCAGATAACCTAAATTGCTACGGACACAATTTTAGAGAGACATCTGCTATTTTTCAGTAAAAACGCTCAGGATCCGCAGTCTTTCGTAGCATAGGGAACCGTAGGTCTCCTGCGCCCGAAGAGGCACAACCTAACAAGTGATGCTACGGAACTGGCAACTTGGGTAATTTTAACCGAAATACGCCTTTATATTTTACGTTTTCTGGCATTGTCCCGCAGGTTTCCTCTATAAACTTGCGGATGCAATCTTAATTTGTTCGCATTCCTGTCAAGACCACTAAGGGTTCCTCGCTTGTGACAGTAATGGAGTGATAGGTGTTTGCGGGGACATCCATCCGGTCACCGGATTCGACAGTTCCCTGTTCATCGGCTACCTTCACATCAGCCGTGCCGGACAACACACAGACGACTTCATCTTGTGTATGGATGTAATCGAGATAAGCACCCCCCGAACGGCCTGTCCACTCATAGGCACTGAAGCCTTCAGATTTTAACTGTCGCTTTAAAGCGTCAGCATCTGGGTGTTGTTCTGACCAACGTGATTTCCAATTCATGAAGCGTCTCCTTGGTTGGTTTATTGGTGAGAGATTTCCCTGGATATTATATCAATTCTGAAATTATATCCTGCACTCACGCCTCATAGCGAAATGAATCACCCTCACTCAATTTCTACGATCTGAATATTATTTCCGCAAGTATCATCAAAAATAGCAAAAATTGCTGTTCCTATATCAGTAGGCTCTACACTGAATTCGACTCCAAGGTTGATTAGTCGCTCATATTCTTCCTGAACGTTTTCCACACTGAATTGGGTATATGGAAGCCCGGCATCAAATACAGTTTTTTGATACGTTTTGGCGGGTTTAGAATGGTTATCAGATAATGGCTCTAACAAAAGTTCAGGCCCGTCTTGTTCTTCTTTTGATACTACCGTAAGCCATCTGTCCCCATTTTCTAAGGGAATGTCCCTCTTCTTGACAAATCCCAATTTTTCAGTATAAAATTTTAGCGCACTT
>RKRR01000135.1 GCA_007571305.1 Candidatus Poribacteria bacterium
TTCTAATTCTTGGATCCGTGTAGGGAGTGCCTCAAGTCGTTGCTTTTCGGTATCCGTGAGGGGCCGTGGGTTTGGATTTCTCCAAATACCTGTTGCTTGATAGGACAGGGTGGGATCTATTTCCCAGACCTTCCCTCCGATTGTGACCTCTACGGTCGCCTTTTTCGGAAACGGGAGAGGCATGGATGGGGGTGAGGTGCCCCCATCTTCCTGTTGACACCCTGTCTGCAAAAAGAGAGACAGGGTAATGATGAAAAATCCGAGGAGACGCATCATTAGATACCTCTTGCCCGAATCTTAACGGTCACTCGGGCCTGTTTGGCACTCAGTGCTGCGGATGCTGTCATGGACTTTCCACCAACCAGATTTTTATTTATGGTATTGCTATCCCATTCACTGATATGAGTGATGGGAAAACCTTTCCCTAAGTTTCTGTCGGCACCGAGGCCGACTCTCGGCTTATCGGGGACTTTTACCCATGCATTCGCGCGGCCATTGAAGTTCGAATGTACGATTCCGCTGGACGCGTCCGCGTAATAGTAGATGAAATCCTGATTGTTCTGTCTTACGAGGGAAGCACCTATGTAAGTAGCTACGTGTCCGATCTGTAGCCCATTATGAACACGATATCCACTGAGCCAAGCGGCAGCTGTGCCATTTTCCCTATCTACAAATAGGTCCTGGTACTTATTTTCTAGGTTATCACTGTGCTCAAAAGTAACCTCGGGAACCCCGATAGCTTTTGGGAGTATGGTGGTTGTGAAAAGAAATGCGCCAACCAGCAATAGAGCTATAGTAGGTCCGTTTTTCGAGTGAACTTTCTTTAACATCTGAATTCTCCTGTTGTTAAGTGTGCTGGTTTCTTTTTATATCTTCATTATGATACAATAGAAACCAGGACTGTCATAGTTGACTAAAAACCGTTATGGCAGTGCTTCGCGTCGCAGGTGCTCGGAACACCTGCGACGTACCAGTGAAAAATATCAGAGACTGCCACTACAAAAACTATTTCGTCACATTACATCAAAAAAGACAAAAATAGCCAATAACTCTTATCTAACGACTTGTGCTAATTAGATTTTTATAGATTTCTGCTTATGCGAGAACGAGGTCTCTGAGTTTCATCAAAGGCCGTCCGAGACACTGATTCAGGAAAGCACCGAGGAGGCACGCCCCGAACTTATTGCTCATCCGGGTCTGAAGTCCCCACTGCGTCCGGACCCGCACTCGAGCGACCCCGAACTGCTCGGTGAGTTGACCGATCGTCGTCTCAATGCGTCTACGCACGCGGACTTGGAGTTTCCTGAAATCCTCGGGATATTGCTGCTTCTGATGACTTCGTAGCGTCGGGAGTAAACAGGTGTTTTCGGTTTTCAATAGTTCGTCTTGCAGGGGACCCGAAATATACCCTTTGTCTCCAAGAACGACCCGATACCGTCCCCTTTCACATAGCAAAGGGATCCCCTCTCGGTCGTCTATATCCGCTGAAGCAATCGCAAAATCGACGGGGACCCCTATGCCTGTGGTGATCAGGTGTCCGCGAAAGCCTAAAAACGTTCCGAGACCTTTCGTGGCACACATGCCATAAGTCGCAAGGGTTCCCGAAGCGTCTGCCCATTTTAGATCAGACCGTGAAGACTTGGCGCGTTTGAAGTCAGAAATCGGTATCGGAAAGGAATCGACGATAAACACCTCCGTTGGGGGGAAGAAGTCCGCCAGAACCCGACGAAGCACTTCACTCGCTCCCGAGAGATTGCGTCTCCTGCGATTGAAGCGCGACCTTTCAGGTAAAGACCTGAAGACGGTTTTCAGTTCCGCTTTCAGGCGACGGTATCCTGCGTTTTCGCTATCTGATCCGATGTATTCAAGCAGCCACCCGATCGCGAGGAGGTCGCTGTCGGGAGAATCGGGATTCCGCCCGGGGCTGTGGTTCGCTGCGTTTGGAAAATGAATGTCATAAAGTGTTTTCATCATCTTCTGAACCACACTCGCGACTGCTACAAGCGTGCGTGGGACATTTTTCAGTTGTAATGCGTATTGCTCTAAAGTATACTGTAAATCCATCCTTATGTTTCCTTTTGGTTTAGGTGAACTTATAGGATAACATAAGGATGAACACATTCACAGAAAAACAAAACGCAGTGTCTCTCAAATCAACGAAAAACAATTAGCACAAGACGTTTATCTAACTCCTCACCTCCTCCACTTACGAAAAAATAGGTATCAGGATAACGGTTTTTATCATGCCTTAAATGCCGTTATTGCCCGAGGATACGGAACCTTAACGATCCCTAGCGTGATACCCGACTCTTCTCCAATTGCTGTATTAGTAATTATATGAAAACCATACAAAAGGTCAATGTAAAAACAGAAAGTTAGTAATTATCTCATCTCATTCGCCATTGCGGAGACGGGATCCATGGGATTCTGCCTCACGGCTTTTTTCCAATCCGCGATCACGCGTTTTACTGTCTCCTCAACGGTGGCACAAGAGATGCCGAGGGCTTTCGTAATCTCCGAGAGTGGTTGTCCATCCAAATACCGTTCCATTATCTTTCTGTCCTTCACCTCCGAGAGGCAGTCCACTAAAGTGTCTAAGTTGTAGACGATGGGTTCCAGCCATTGGCGGAGTCGTTCCCATCTTTTCTGAACTGCCCCGGGGGTCGAGTTTATCGTTACTGCTATCTCTTTGGGAGAAAGCCTGTCAAGCATAAGCGTTACAATCTCTCGGTCTTTACCGTCGAGGAGTTGGAGGATTTGCTCTATCCGGTCCTGATCTGCTTGGGCTTGCTCAGCATCAGTTTCTGCAAGAGATGTTGCGTAGTCTGTCGAACTTTCGCTGAAGGAAAGGCTACCAAGCGATACGACTGATATACGCCTCGCTTGGGCACGTGCCTTTCTTATTTTGTCGATCATCAGATTTTTCGCGACTGTTACCAACCACTCTACTAACTTCTCTGGCTCTCCAATTTGTTTCCGCTTGTTGAAAGCTTTGATGAAAGCGTCGCTGGTGATTTCATCGGGGTCCACGACGGTATCTGGATGATTCCATCGCATTCTATCAATTTTGTCGCAGACAGTTTTGTAGTACGCCTTGAAGATTTGGGAAAACAGTAGATCTGCCACTTCTTCATCATCTGTTTCTACAAAACGCCGATTTAAATCAACATCGTTCACCTTCCCAACTGCTCACCCTCTTGTCCGGAAAAAAATTTATGATCGCCTTCACACAGAAGCACGAAAATTTTGCGTAGATTCCGACACAATAGGTTATTTTTTCGGAAAAATATGTATGTTTAGGCGAAATTGTTTCTTGTCAGTTAGGTTTGATGATAGGTAAGATGAGGCAGGTGCGTTGTTTGAGGGAACAACTTCAGGCAAGGAGACCCCTCCCCTATGAAATGGGCATCGCATGCGTAGGGATTGCGTCTTGCAAGGGGCATCAAAAGTTGTTATGATACACATAAGCGATAATAGGGAATCATACAACCCAAAAAGGTATGCTGGGTACACTGATGAATTCTAAATTAAAGTATGTCGTTGGCTTTTTAATTTTTTCAGGGTTTTGCCTCCTGTTGAAGTGGCGTGCAGAACAGGTGAGTGATGCGGAAACCCTTGTGTGGTCCAGCATCATTCCGCCGTTACTCGCTGTTACGTTGGCTATCCTGACAACGCGACTGCTTCCAAGTCTCAGCATAGCCGTAGGTGTGGGGGTTGTGCTCTCATGGTATCAACAAGGTGCTATTCCAATCGGTTTTTTGACAGAAGTTGTTTGGTTTGTACGTGCCGTGAGCATAGGGAATGAGGGGGTGGACCTTTTCAATTTTTGGGTTGTCTTGTTTGTTTGCCTCATCATGGGGATGATCTCCGTTGTGGTAGCTTCTGGTGGTATTGGAGGCGTTGTGGTATGGCTTGCTCAGTTTGCGAAGGGCCCCGTTCGGCCCAGTTTATCACCAGTTTGATGGGGATTGTCATCTTCATCGGGGATTATTCCAATGCCATGCTTGTTGGTCCCACGATGCGTCCACTCACGGATCATCATCGCGTCAGTCGTGAAAAACTGGCATTTCTTGTGGATTCTACGAGTGTCCCGATTGCGGGTCTGGCGTTTGTCAGTACCTGGATCGGTTATGAAGTAGGTCTTTTTGAGGACATCGCCAAAACAATCGGGATCGAACGTGATGGGTATTCGATGTTTTTTGATGCGCTCAGCTTCCGGTTCTACTGTATCCTGACGATTATTTTCGTGATTGTCAATGCCATCAGTGGTAGAGATTACGGCGCGATGTACAAAGCCGAAACGCGTTCAAGGGTAACGGGGAACGTCTCCGCCCCGGATGCGAAAGCACTTGGACATACCTCTGCCTTCACCAGTCTACCAAACGCTGTCACACAACCATTTTCAGCAGTTTTACCCCTCTTAACGCTTTTCAGTTTGCTGTTAGCGGGTTTCTGGATAGATGGTGAAGGAACAGGGTTCATTCTCTCCCTAACAAGCTGGCGAGACGCACTTTCAAAAGCAGACAACGTTAAGATTCTTGCCTGTGCGGCAGCGAGTGCCTTTGTTGTCTCAGTTGTCTGCGCACGATGGCTCTCGAAGCTGCGATTCTCGGATATCGCCCCGGTTGTTTGGAAGGGTGTGAAGGGAAGTCTCACGCCCTTGGGTATTCTGTTATTGGCGTGGGGCTTAAAAGCGAGTTGCGATAGGCTGATGACAGGTCAGTTCCTCGCGACGATGCTCAGTGATATTGTATCGCCACTCTGGTTTCCTGTTTTCGTTTTTATGTGTGCATCTGTAACCTCTTTTGCAACCGGAACAAGTTGGGGAACGATGGCGATCCTGATTCCCACTGCGATCCCAGTAGCGTTTTCGCTTGATAATGGGAGTTACGGACTGACAACAGTTATTTGCCTCGGTGCGGTGTTAGACGGTGCCATCTTCGGGGATCATTGCTCGCCACTTTCAGATACAACAATTCTCAGCTCCATCGCGAGTAGTTGTGATCCGCTTCACCATGTCAGGACACAATTGCCATATAGTCTCACTGTAGCTGTTATCGCTTTAGCTTGCGGCTATCTTCCTGCCGCGCTCGGCATCTCTTCAGTGCTCGGAATTGGCAGTGGCACAGGTTTAATTGTTTTGCTATTTTTTGGCGTAGTTCGCAAGCCAAAACTTGCTATATAATGTGAGTTTGATTAAACCTGAATCTCCACGTCAATGGGAACGAGTCACTCTTCTACCCCTCTTTATCCCCCGCAAGCAGGGGGAAATCAAAGGAGTGGGAGGAAAATGTTAGAAGAAAAGTGTCTCAAATTTTCTTATTAAACTCACGTTATATAACGTATGACGTTGCCGGTTTTCGGAGACTTCAGGAATCGCGAGACGTATAACCACCCATACCCTGAACTCGAACGAAGAATCGTGACAGAAAAGGAGAAATCATCAGATGAAGGTTGAACTTGAAGGAAAGGTAGCAGTTGTTACGGGTGGTGCGAACGGCATTGGTCGTTCTACTGTAGACGCGCTGGTTAACAACGGCGCACAAGTGGCAATCGTTGACATAGACACGCAGGCAGGTATGAAAACCGTCGAGGAGATTAAGGAAATGGGTGGGATCTGTCTGTTTGTGGAAGGGAACGTCTCAGACGCAGCACAAATGGAGGATGTTGCCGCTCGGATTGCATCGCATTTCGGCAAAATTGAGATTTTGATAAATAATGCTGGCATCAACACGCGAAGTGATAGGGCACCGATTCATCAGTACACCCTAGAGGACTGGCAACGGATTTTAGAAATAGACCTCACGGGTGTTTTTGCGACGAGCCGCGCCGTCATTCCGTATATCTTGGATACTCATAGCAGGTCCGGTTCGGAAAATGCGACAGGACGCATTGTCAACATCAGTTCTATTGCTGGGCTGGTGCCGCTGCGCTTACAGAGTGCTTATGTCGCCGCGAAAGCAGGGGTTGCCAATTTGACGCGGTCGATGGCGTTAGAGCTGGGACCTGAAGGGATTCTGGTGAATGCAGTCGCTCCAGGTTCCACCTTGACGCGTGGCACCAAGGCACTCTTTTATGGAGAGGATGGCGCGTACACAGAAAACGCCGCGAGTTTGCTATCGCATATTCCACTTGGAAGACCGGGAGAGACGACTGAAATCGCAGCAGCAGTACTCTTTCTTGTTTCGCCAGATGCAAGCTATATTAATGGGACTGTCCTCGCAGTGGATGGCGGTTGGATCGCAGGTTATACGCGAGACTGGTGAATTAATCTAGGTTGTTCTCTTATCGTATCGCCTGTAAAGAGATGCCTCTTCGGGCGCAGGAGACCCACGGTTTCCTACGCTACGAAAGACTGCAGATCCTGAACGTTTTCACTGAAACATAGCAGATGCATCTCTAAAATTGTGGAAGTAGCAACTTGGATTATGTAGCATAACCCGTTAGGTTGTGCAGCTTCGCACCGAAAATCACACGGAATACACCAAACTTTTCGCAAAAGTGAAGGATTCGCACTGCAAACTGGTTTTCATGGATATGAAATCATATAGGTAGCAAGTTGGATTAAAATGAGTGGGCACCTACAAGAGATGCCCCTACGATACAGGAGAAAAAATGGCAAAAATTACGATGTTCAAAGGGTACCAAGGTGAACCCCCTATTCCGAGACCCGCAGGTCAGGTGCAAGCGAATGTTGTCACGGTTCAAGATGGTGTCCCTGTGAAGTATTCAGGCTGTGATGGTATCGGTGTACGTGTTGTGCATCCTGCCAATCCGAATGCACCCGCACAAAATTTGGGTTTGGTTGTGTTTTTTGTGCCGCCACACGTTGTTCTTGAACCGGGGAGTCACCATACTGAGGAATGCTATGTGATTCTAAAAGGAAAAGGTGTGATGACACTCGCCGGTGAGAAAGTACCCGTTGAAGCAGGAACATTCATCCATCTCCCACCGTGGTGTGAGCATGGTATCGAAAATACAGGTGACGAGTCTATGGAGGTGTTGATATGTACATCCCCACCGAACCCGTAAATTGACCGATGAATTGGGATGATAGGTGATAAAATTCGCTAATTTTACGTATATCCATACTTTTCGGCAATTTTTTGCATTTTAATTAACCCTTTTTCTGTATTTTACGTTAAATAAAATATCTTAACTGTTTAATACAGGTTGATAAAACACGCCTTTAATTATTCTGTGGGGGTTAATTTATGCGCGGAATAATCCCGAATTCATCTAATGTGAGGAAGGATTTTCTACGGAAACGCCCTTCTAACGGACAGCCTGCACCTGATGAACAAGATAGCGAAGAGTTAACAACGATGGAAGAAATGCCCGAGGAATTGGAGAATCGGGCACACGCATTGCTCGCAAACGACGAAGAAATTAAAGTCGCCGTTTCAACAGATCTGCGGTTCGATGGCAATTACGGCAAAGATTGGGTAATTGTCACCGATAGGCGACTCCTTGCTTTCAACCAGAACGGTGCCCCAGAGCCTCAACTTCGTGAGATTCCGCTCACCTCAGTTGAGGCTGTTGAGATCGTTGAGATGTACGGTAACAATATCCTCAAGATCAGAACATCCGAGGATGCCGCGGAAGTTGCACGCTATTCACGTCGAGCCTCACCAAAGTTTGAGTTGGCAACTCCTGAATTAGAGACATTAGTTCAGGAAGCGAATCCGGATGTAGAGCATGAAAAGCAACACCGTCCTCAGGGGTGGGGAAAAAATAAAAACAAATGCGAAACATGTGGACAACCTTTGCCACGTTGGTCGGGTGTTTGTGTTAACTGCGTTGAAAAACGGAAACTTATCTTCAGGCTCATTCGATATTCGTTCCCTTTCTGGCACGTCGCTATTCCTGCACTCGCCTTGATGATGGTGATCCGGTTGGTATCACTCTACCCAACCATTCTGAGTAAGGAGATGGTTGATAACATCCTTCTTCCCGCAGGGACAGCTTTAACCGGTGCCACAGTAACTGAAACCGGTGAACCGATTCCCCCACCGACATGGGGGCATCTCACTGGAATCGTCGAAGGTATCGCAGGTTGGCTGACGCTTCCTGTCGCTGGAAGTTGGGGGCACCTTGTCACCATTGTCCTCTTAATGGTGAGTTTCAACGTCTTCACGATGGGTGCTTCTGCTGTGCGAGGCTACATGATGGCTTGGGTGGGTCAAAACGTCACGCGTCGGCTCCGGAACGAAACATACGAACATCTCAACTCGCTCTCGTTAGACTTTTACAATCAACGCGATACCGGAAACTTGATGTCGAGGATCACGAGTGATGTGGCAAGACTTCGGGAGTTCATCGCAAACGGATTGCAAGACATCATCGGCGATTCGTTGACGCTTATTTATATCTGCCTCATTATGTTCGCCACTAATTGGAAATTGGCGGCTTGGACACTGATTCCGATCCCGTGCCTTATTTTCTTTACCATCTTCTTCGGAAAAAAGATGGGCAAAGTATTTTCTGTACTCTGGAAGCGGCATGCCGATATTAGCACGATACTTGCAAGCACCATCCCCGGTGTGCGTGTTGTCAAAGCTTTTGCCCGCGAACGTTATGAGGTCAACCGATTTAGCGAA
Organism: Candidatus Poribacteria bacterium; assembly: GCA_007571305.1. GTDB lineage: Bacteria > Poribacteria > WGA-4E > WGA-4E > WGA-3G > WGA-3G. The sequence goes on from RKRR01000135.1 coordinate 8,601, forward strand.
AAGACTTATCAAGTATTCGATGGGGAGATGAATGCGGCGAAATTGTGGACCCTCTATCGTCCAATCATGGAATTCATCATTTTCTCCGGTTCTATTCTGATATGGTTAGTTGGTGGTTCTCAGATTTTCCAAGGTGAACTAACGCTCGGCGCACTGATGATGTTCCATGGACTGATGGGACGGTTCTTCAGACCGGTCTACACGCTCTGCCAGATGAATGAACGGTTCATCCGAGCCGCAACTTCTGCTGAACGCGTGTTTGAAATCATAGATACGCCCCCAAGTGTCGCAGATAGAGAAGACGCGGTCGCGCTTGAAAAGATTAAAGGTGAAGTCGAATTCAAGGATGTCTATTTCTCTTACGACGCAGAAAAGAATGCTATCAACGGTGTCAGTTTCCGGGCAGAAGCAGGTGAGATGATTGGACTTGTCGGACATAGCGGTGCAGGAAAAAGCACGGTTATTAACTTGATCACCCGTTTCTACGATCCGAGTGAAGGTTCAATAGAGATTGATGGACACGACACCCAAGCTATTAAACTAAAAGCCTTACGTCAGCAGGTAGGTGTAGTCCTTCAAGACCCGTTCCTGTTCCAAGGGACGATCGCTGAAAATATCGGTTATTCGAAGCCGGGGGCTTCTCGACATGAGATTATCGCTGCAGCAAAAGCCGCAAACGCGCATGAGTTCATCATCAAATTCCCGGATGGTTACGATACAATGGTGGGTGAACGTGGGGCTCGCGTCTCCGGTGGTGAACGGCAGCGGATTTCTATTGCTCGCGCGATCCTGAAAAATCCGAGAATTCTCATATTAGATGAAGCGACATCATCTGTAGACACAGAGACTGAGTCGAATATTCAGGAAGCGTTGGAACGGCTTGTCCGCGGTCGTACCGTATTTGCTATCGCACATAGACTCTCCACCCTCAAGTACGCTGACAGACTGGTTGTGCTCAAAGATGGGAAAGTCGAGGAAATTGGCACGCATGAAGAACTTCTTGCCAAAGATGGGACTTATGCAGGTTTGTGTGAAAAGCAGACAGAATTATCAAAGATTCGTGCCTTATAGGTAACCACACTGTTCTGGTGTGTGCCTTGAAAGTGCGCACCAGAAATCCCTTCCTTGATACAGAAGAAGGAGTAGTTACATAATGCAGGAAGCCGTAAAGATTATCGATGAGGTGCAATTCCTTGATGCCCACAACGTCAAAATTGCGCGAAATTCGTTTGAGGAACTCACAGTTGAACTGCCAGACGGCGCAAGTCACGCAAACGTTGAAGCCGTCCGGTCCTTCCCACTCACCGATTCTAACAAATATATCACACTGCTGGATAGCGAAGGAAAAGAAATCGGTATCATTCAGGATATCAAGCAGTTGTCTCGCGAGTCAGCGGCAATCCTTGTGTCGGAGCTGCAAAAACGGTATTTTATGCCGAAGATTACGAAAATCCACGAGTTGGATGGTGAATTCGGTGTTACACGGTGGGTCGTAGAAACGAACCGGGGGCCCGTCACATTTGGCATGCGCACCCGATATGATGTTGTCAGTCTTGAGAATGGGCGAGTGCTCATTAAAGATGCCGATGGTAATCGTTACGAGATTGAGAACTATCATCACTTGGATCCGGCAAGTCTGGCACTCCTTGAAACGCAATTATAGCAACTGATTCCAGTAGGACATTCAATTAGGACATTCAATCTTTAAGGCGCAGCTTCCTCAATTGGGCTATTAGTCAATAGGATCGCGCCTCTCTTTTTATTTTTATGAAATGGTCCTGCTGAATTTACACCTTGTAGCATAACCTGTTAGGTTGTGCCTCATCGCTCCAAAAATGATAGGGAATATACCCAATTTTTCTCAAAAGTAAATGAGTCTCGGTGAAAACTGGTATTTGTGGATATGCAGTCATAGAGGTAGCAAGTTGGATTAGTACTACTGAATTTACACCTATGGAGGTTGGTGAACGTGGAGAACGTAAGGATTGAACGGATTGAATGGGCACGCTTAACAGGCGAACGTCCCCGCAAAGCGGGTTGCAATTCGCGGCTCGGCGAACACGGATTGTACGTCCGTCCCGCTATTGCCCGTATAACAACAACGGATGGCGCGAGCGGCTTCGGATTTTCACCGATTTCCCGTGAAAAGGCGCAGGCGATTGTTGGATTTCAACTCAGTGATGCATTCGATGCAGAAAACGGTGTCACCGAAGAATTCAGAATATTAGAGTACCCACTCTGGGATCTGGTGGGGAAGTTGGCGGAAAAACCGGTCTACGCGATGCTTTCTGGGGAAAACGGAGCGTTTCGCGCCCCGTGTTACGATACTTCGCTCTACATCGATGATTTGCATCTTGAGGACAATGCTGAAGCGGCGGCACTCATTGCGTCCGAGGCGTTAGAAGGGAAAGCACGTGGACATAATGCTTACAAAATAAAGGTCGGGCGCGGCGCGATGCACATGCCCCTCGACAAAGGAACACAACGGGATATTGACGTTATCCGCGCCGTCCGTGAGGTCGTAGGCCCCGATGCCTCGATTTTGATAGATGCAAACAACGGCTATAATCTCAATCTCACCAAACAGGTACTCGGTGGCGCGGCTGATGCAAACGTCTATTGGATGGAAGAGGCGTTCCATGAGGATGCCCGGGTCTATAGCCTGCTGAAAGAATGGCTAAATGACGAAGGTTTAGAAACCTGCATCGCTGACGGCGAAGGCGGTGCTTCACCGAATTTGGTAGACTGGGCAAAAGATGGACTCATTGATATTGTCCAATACGATATTTTCTATCCTGGTTTCTCACGTTGGCTTGAACTCGGCCCTGAGTTGGATAGAGCGAACGTCGGCACAGCACCACATCATTACGGTGGACACTACGGAAATTATGTGTCGTGTCACCTTGCGGCAAAGGTGGAACGGTTTGAGTTCGTCGAATGGGATCATGCGACCACACCTGGTTTGGATGACTCTGGATATTCCATAACTAACGGCTATGTGAACGTTCCACAAAGCCCAGGTTTCGGATTGAATCTGGATGAGGTGCCTTACCAAAAAGCCAGAGAAGAAAACGGATTTGATGTTCGTGCGTAGTGAAGTTGTGCAAGTACTCGTGCCACTCCCTTGATGTAACAGATGGTTTCAGAAACCCGAGGAGAAACAGGACCATGGCATATTTAACGAAAGCAGACAAAACATTCTTTAAGGAAAATGGCTATTTGGTCGTCCGCAGTGCGCTGGAGCAGGAGGCTATTGATGCCGCGCTTGACAGGCTCTGGGAAGCAATGGACGAAGACAGAAACGACCCGGAATCATGGATACGCAAAGGGTACCGCACAGTGCCTGTTGGTAGTGAAGAAGTTATCAGTAGTACAACGTATGGCAACCGGGTCTTTGCTATGGCGGAAGAACTTGTCGGCACGGGCAAATTGAATACAAGCGGCGGCGCGGGACCGCACATCAATTTTCCAGATCCAGACAAAAAATGGAGTGAACCGATGGGACACCTTGACGGTTATCACACGCCTACGAACGGTGTGCCGAAAGGTGTCGTCGGTTCGTTCACACTAGGTGCCACCGTTTATCTTGGCACAGTTGAGAAACATGGCGGCGGATTTACTGTCTGGCCAGGGAGCCATCGGATCTGGGCAGAATACTTCAGACACCATGACCTGGATAGCCTCCCAGGAGGTATCGCTCCATTTGATTTGGGCCCGAGTTACGAATTCACCGGTGAGGCGGGCGATGTTTGTTTCTGGCATCATCAGATGAGCCACACTGCTGGCCCAAACTGTGGTCGCAATGTCCGAATTGCATGCATTAGTAGATACCGCCAAAAAGATCTCGACCAGATTAAGTTTGAAACCCCTGATGATATGTGGAAATATTGGGACGGAATTTCATAGCGTCCATGTTTTTACCTTTGTCCAGTTCCGTTGTGTTGGGACACTCGCATAGTGCTCCAAAGCCACCGGCGTAGATACACCGAAATTTTAACTTGTCAGATGGTTTGATATATGTTACGCTTTTCTTAATCTCATTTACCGGAAAGCAACAGTATCAACCTTGAGTTCGAAGAAGAAACCTGTTAGGGAAATTTCGGAATGGACCTCTATCTGAATCCTGCCAAAATCACCGAGATAATAGGTGTAGAAAAAGAAATAATTAACCGTACGTTAGAACGGAGAGATGTGGACATTGAACCATATCTGCGCGTTGTCTCTCTCCCACCCGGAAGCCCTGGAAATCGTCCAAAACCACAGATTCAGTTAAGGATTGATGGTCTTGCACTGCTGATAAAAAAACTCACCTATAATATCCCAACGGACGATATTATTGAGAACCTCAGTTGTCAGATATTTCATATTACACATCTAAGGGAAACTTGTGAGAAATTGGAAGAGAAGAATCAAGCACTTATCACTGAGAATGACCAACTCCGGGAAAGCATTGAAGTTTTCCAGACAGAAAAAAAGAATTTGTCCGCAGAAGTTGACGAACTGCAAAGTCAACTTATCGCAGAACAATCTAAAACGTGGGTAGCTCGTTTGCTGAAACGAGGGGATTGATAGATTTGGATGAGCACAATTTGAGGTTCTATCCTGACCGGTATCAAAAATCGCTATGAGAAAAGAAAAACGGAATCAACTGCTCGCGATAGGGTTCTTCGTTTTAGGTATGGTTTTCCTCTACGTAGAGGGTATCTCATTCCTCCCAGCTGTCATCGCCCAAAATGCCGTTTTGCTCAAAGGTGTCGCGCTAGTGCTGCTGAGTATCGCTGCGATCCTTTCCGGTACTGCCTTCGAGAATAAACGAGGAATCGCCATCATTTCCAGCATAGGTTTAGTGACGAGTCTCGGATTCCTCTATTTGCCTGTTCCTTCAATCTTGGGTAATTCAACGTTCCATATCCTTTTCGCTTGTGCAATTGCATTTGGCATGACAACCACAGCGAAGCAGGCTGCGACGATTGGTTCGGCAGCCTTTGCCTGCATCGGTGTCGTTTTTCTTTACCAACCTTTCTTTCCATCACTCAATAGCACCGCCCTACACCTACTCCTGCCCGGAGTCATCATTTTCTCTATTGTTTTTTCACAGAAAACCTTGTGTGAACAAATCTCTGTTGGCTTAATAGCACTGGGTTTAATCGCGCTCTGCCAACCTTTTCTGATGCTGTTCTATCAAACCGGTTTCCAACTGTTGCTCACCGGATTAACGGGTTTTATTGTCGCAGCACATCGGTAAGTTTTAAAAATTGTTACGTCTGATCCCTGTTCCCTTGAAAGTTACTCAGAAGTAAGAAGAAAAAAATTGTCAAACAGAGACTCCTATCCATCTCCCAATCCCAAAACCAAAAGAGTTGTGATAGTCGGTGCGGGTGTTATCGGTGCCGCGATCGCGTATCATCTATCCCAAAGAGATGAAATCGCTGTAACGCTTCTGGAGCGCGATATTCCGGGCGCAGGGGCATCCGGACACTCCTTTGCATGGGCAAATGCCTTTGGAAAATATCCGCGTGCCTATCATACTCTCAACCGGCGTTCTTTGGATATGTGGTATCGGCTTGCCCATCAGCTTGATGCAGATATTGGCGTTCACTATGGCGGCGAAATGCGATGGGAAAGTAATCCACAACGTGCGACACAGTTGCGCCAACGCATCCAACAAATTCAGAAGTGGGGTTACCCGTGTCGGATCATCACCCCGGATGAGATGTTGGCACTCGAGCCGCACTTACACCCTGGCACCGTGTCGGCAGCGTCCTTTTCTGAGGCGGATATCCACGTTGAGACCGACAGATTCATCGATGTTTGTCTCCAACGTGCGTGTGAAAGAGGAGCAGTTGTGCACCCACAAACTTGCGTTACTGGATTTATTATTCGTAACGACAGTGTCGTGGCTGTCAAAACCTCCGATGCTGAATTCCAGTGCGATGCTGTCGTTTTGGCAAGTGGTGTCCAGACGACTGATCTTGCATCCTTAGCAAAGACGCATATTCCGCAGCAGCGGAGTCCGGGTATTGTTATTAAAACGACGCCGTGTGCTGAGGTCTTACACAACGTCGCGGTTATTCATGCACCCCCCAAAGACGAAAACCATCAGTACCTTCATCTCCGTCAACTGGCTGACGGGAGTCTTAGAATCGGACAGGGGACTCAAGAAGGGATAAACCGTGATGATTCGCAACAGCACGCTGATGCCCTCCTCGCTCGTGCGAAAGTTTATTTACCAGCAATAGCAGACGCTGAAGCGATTCCAACACCGGTTGGGTATCGTCCAATGCCGCTTGATGGGTTTCCAGTGCTTGGGTTTAGCGAGGCGGTGCAAAATCTGTATATCGCCTTAATGCATAGTGGTGTAACATTAGCACCTTTAGTGGGCGAAATGGCGACCTTGGAAATTGCCGACGGTGCAGCAGTGGATTGGTTCGCACCCTATCGGCCAGATCGGTTTAAGTAGGCGATTGGTTTGGACGATTGACCCAGTTTGCAAAGGATTCCTGGTCCTATTCCTATATGCTTGATCAATTTCCTGTTCCGCGGTATATTATAGTAGATTCCGTAATTACTTATACACTCGTATCGCCTTGTGAACTATGAAGTTATATGTCCACAGGCTAACAGCCTATGCTACACGTGTGAACTTTTTTTCCGTATCTACTATATAATGAATTCAAACGTCAGAACAGACAACTGCATATCAAACGAAACAACATGACAATCGAAACAAAATCGCCTATCCGCTGGGGCATTCTCAGCACGGCAAATATCGCAACAAAGGTCGCTCGTGCGATCCATCTCGCTCGGAACGCGGATTTAATAGCGATCGCGAGTCGGACCGAAAAACGTGCGACTGCGTGGGGACAAGAGCATGATGTTGCCACGGCGTACGGCACCTACGACGAACTCCTCACTGATGACTCACTCGATGCCATCTACATTCCCTTACCACCTTCGCTCCACGCTGAATGGACGATCAAAGCCGCTGAACACGGCAAACACGTTCTCTGTGAGAAACCGCTCGCTGCAAACACTGACGAGGCTATCGCAATGGCAGATGCCTGTCGTCAAAATGGTGTGCAACTCATGGACGGAGTCATGTGGGTTCACCATGAACGCACCGCGGCAATGAAGCAGAAGTTAATTGATAGCACCCTCGGACGACTCCGGCGCGTGACAGCAGCGTTCACTTTCAATTGGGACACAATTCCTGTCGGAAACATCCGCGCAATGAAGGAGTTCGCAGGTGGAAGCCTCGGTGATTTGGGCTACTACTGTGTCCGAGCGATCCTCTGGGCATTTGAAGAGATGCCGACACAGGTTTTCGCGACGGCGCGTTACAAAGCCGATGTGGATTTTAACCTCACAGGTATCCTCTGGTTCAGCGATGAACGCATTGCTACCTTAGATTGTGGGTTTGATACGGGGCTTCGCAAATGGTTTGAGGTTGCTGGCACACGTGCATCAATCGTCTGTGATGATTTCACCGTTCCTATATCTGAGGATTCCGCTCGATTTTGGGTGCATGGACCAGGCGGCAACGAACAGAATACTATTGAGGGAGGCATCCAAGAGGTTAAGATGATTGAGCGGTTCTCTCATATCGTGCAATCTGGAAACCTTGAGGAAGAGTGGCTCGAAGTGGCAGTGAACACGATGCGGGTCTGCGACGCGCTCCTTGAATCGGATCGGCGTAAAGAAGTGGTCGAACTCTAATGCCAGAAATGTAAATTGAGGTCTGCTATGAAGATTACAAATATAGAAACGTTTATTGTGGACGCTGGATGGCGTCCGTGGACTTTTGTGAAGGTAGAAACCGACGAAGGTGTCACTGGCTATGGTGAATGTAGTGATGGCAGGAATCCTAACGGTGTGGTAGGAACTATCAAGGACTTTACGCCACTGATGGTTGGGCGAGATCCGCGAGCTTATGAGATGCGGTTTTGGGACATGATTCGTGGTTCTCGACAGAGTCCTGGTGGCATTGCAGCGAAAGCGATTGCGGGTATTGAGTGTGCGCTGGTAGACATTAAAGCGAAAGCATTGGGAATCTCGGTTGTTGAGTTATTCGGTGGACCAACACGTGATGATGTCCGTGTTTATTGGTCGCACTGTGGTTCTTCTCGGGCACGCAACTATGAACTTATTGGTGTGCCGCCCTTAAAAAGCATGGATGACATCGCTGCATTAGGTCGGGAAGTCGTCGAAAGAGGTTTCACTGCACTCAAAACCAACGTCATTTTTCCCGGCGACACCGCATCTGTTCATTTCGGGGGTTTCGGTGGTGGACCCGGTACGACTGATGGGAATGTAACATCTCAAGTTCTACGGCACATCGAAACCTTAATCGGCACTTTCAGAGAAGCCGTAGGTCCCGATGTCAGTATCAACCTCGATCTGAACTTCAACTTCAAACCCGAAGCCTGCATGCGTATTGCCAAAGTTCTTGAACAGTTCGATCTGCTGTGGTTGGAAATCGATATGTACGACCATGAGGCTATCCGCCAAATCAAGGATTCCACGGAGACGAAGATATGTACTGGCGAAAACCTCTATTACATGCGCGAATATCTTCCCTATTTTGAATGTCGTGCTGCTGATGTGTTCATGATAGACGTGCCGTGGAACGGGTTCGCACCCTCAAAGAAAATCGGCGACTTGGCGAATGTGTTTCAACTCAACGTTGCCCCGCACAATTACTATAGCCACCTTGCTACTCACATGAGCGCAAGCCTCTGTGCTGTCCTGCCCAATGTGCGAATCATGGAGATAGATATTGATGATGTTCCCTGGAAAGATGACTTGACGACGCATGTCCCAGACATTACGGACGGTTATATGAAGATCCCGACGCGTCCTGGATGGGGAACTGATCTCAATGAAGAGGTTGCCAAAGCACATCCCTGGCCTGACCGGAGAGGGGAGTGGTAGACATATACGCGATAAGTAGTTCTGGGATGGGTTAACTTTAGTTTCATGTTTTGTTCTTGGAATTTCCCAGACGTTTGTATCAAAGGTTATGTCCATTCGTTTCTGCAAAAGTGGAATAAGTCCAAAAGAGGCATGGTAACCGCTATCTGGCATTTGACCTGGGCGTAGTCCCATACCTTCGTGTCTTTTGCTGTATCTAATCCAGCGTCTTGTACATGAATGGAATTAGGGAAAAGATCTGCCAGTTGGTTCACGAGTTTAGGCGACAGGTTTTGATCGAATAGGAGTTTCATTCGCGTAGATAACCATCTGGGATTTTTCTCTGTCCGCCGCGTATGATAGGCATGTCCGGATATCTGTTTCAGTTAAATATGGGAAATCGTCAAGAATTTCTGCGATTGTCCTGCCTGAGGCAAGATACTCAAGAACCTCGTAAACTGTGATTCACATTCCCCGAATACAAGGTTTTCCGCCGCGTTTCCCGGGTTCAATGGTAATAACGTCTGTGTAGCTCATCTCAACTCCTCTATCTGGCATTATATCACTCTTGAGTGTTTTTAATCCATATCTATCTGCGAGGGAGGTGGCTTCACTGCAGTATAAATGTATCATCTGCACTATGCACCGGATGTGGACTCAGATCATAGTCGCCATCCAACGAAATATCGTCAAGCAGGACGACCTGCCCTAAACTCGCGGACTGGTGCATAGCGAAAACCGTCTGGACGACGTGTAAATTGCCGCGTCCGTGCGTAATAGGTGTCGCTCCAGTGCGTAGACATTCCTGAAAGTAGGCCATCACGTTTCCAAAGGCGTCTGGAAACCATGTCCCTTCTATCGACGGTTTAATCTCACGCACTTCCGGCTCCGTGAGTTGAACGGTCATGTCATCGCTATTTCCGTAGATTGCCCCTTTGGTGCCTTGAATGCGGATCTCCTCGTGTGGATGTTGTAAATTGCGTCCAGAATCAGCGAGGAATGCCCAGTTACACGAAAGCAAGCCTTGGACACCGCTCCGACTCTTGAAAAGCGCGAAGGAAACGGTTTCTCCGTCCTCAATAGAGCGGTTATGCCCGTGTGCTTGGCAATAGACGCTTTCATATTCACCGAACCATTTATAGATGAGGCCAATGTGATGCACTTGCATCGCTGGAATTAGATGACGTTCAGGAAACTCAGTGTAGAACCCATTACAGGTTATCGAGACATAGTAGATTTCGCCGAGGTGTTCAGCGTTGATGTAGGGTTCAATCGCGAGGAAACCGGGAACGAAACAGGAATTCTGGTTCACCATGAGCTGCACATTGCGTCGCTCACAGGTTTCCACCATCTCAACGGCTTGTTGCATGGACATTGAGAACGGTTTTTGGCAGAGAATATGCTTGCCAGCCTCAGCAGCGGCTTTGACGATAGGAGAACGGATCCATGGTTGTACTGCCATGTCAACCACATCAACACCGGCATCGGCAATCAGGTCAGTAATACGGGTGTGTCGTTTATCTATGTGAAATCGTTCTCCAACCTCGGTCAGACGTTCTACATCTTTGTCACAGATTGCAACAACGCGTAAATTTTGGCGTTGATAACCGAGCAGGTGCTGCTGTCCGATACCCAATCCGATCAAACCAATGCCGAATTCTTGCTTGTGTGCCATTGCGTCGATTGTCCTCCAACGCACAAGTGTGGAGAGGTTAAATACCTAATCCTTCGTCAATTTCGCGTTGGTATGTGTTAATTGACTCATCCAGCATCTGATCCATCTGAACGATCTGTCCTGTTGCCCCGGACTCAAGCATTGAATAGGAAAGCGCGACGGATCGAGTTCCCTGATATGCATCAACCTCAACCTCACTGTTTCCAGCGATAGCTTCAGCAAAGTCCCCGTATTCAATAGCGATAATCTTTGGGTCAATTTGGGTGAACGGCAATTCATACTTCCACAACCTGTCTCCGCCGAAAAGGTCTGTTGTGACAGCATCTAAGCGAAAGTCTGGAACGAGATCCAGGAGTTGCTCGTCGTTAATGGGTTCCTGTCCGTCAATGTTGAGGGTGATAATTCCACCGCTCCGATCGCCGGGGAGTGTCATGGAACCGCGGGATCCATGAATCTTGCGGAGCCAACCACCTTGTCCCCATGCGCCGTGGTCCTCGATATATTGTCCGACAACGCCGTTTTTGAAGGTCAGGGTTGCATAAGCGGCATCTTCAGCGGTCGCTTCGAATTCAGCAGGCATCTTGCGTTGCCATTTTGTATACACCCCAGCAGGGTTAGAGCCGGATTCACCGGTCACTGCGGCGGCATTATACCGGATAGGTTCATGAAGTCGGGTCTGCGCATAGACTGTGTCAACCTCACCAAGCAGATATTCTATCATGTCCGCATAGTGAACCCCGACATCGAGCAATACACCGCTTTGATCTTTCTGATGTCGCCAGACAGAGATAGTCATACGGTTTGTGCCACCGATTGCTTGGTGGATGAGAAAACGCGGTGTACCAATGACTTCTGCATTCAGCAGTGCTTTCGCAAGTCGATTGATCGGGTCACGCCGGTAGTTCTCAGCGACACTAAGAATGGCATCGGACGTAGCGGCGGCACGACGAATGAGGTTGCACGCTCGAACGGTTAGTCCCATCGGCTTTTCGACCATAGTGTGCCAACCGCGTTCAAGAGTTTCAATGGCGACGGTATGATGATACGGCGGCGTAGTTGTCACATCCACAGCATCCACGCCGACTTCGGCAAGTTCTTCCAGACTCCCGACAACAGCAGGTTTCTGACCGAAACGTTCTTCTGCTTGTGCAGCGAGCGACTCGGCGTTCGCAAGGACAGGGTCACAGGCACCGACAAGGTTAAACCGAGTCCATCCTACTCTATGAAGTTCTGCTAACCCGTACATGTGTCGGTGTCCCATACCGCCACATCCAACGATTGCCAATCTAATTTTATCCATGTTATTTCCCCTTGTGCGCCTACTTTCAATTATTATTCAGGATTCTTTCTAACCTCTTAAGATCAATCTCCATTTGTGCTGACTTATCACGATAATATTGAGAACGGTTAATCACTTTCTTTGCATATCTTTTCCCTCTACTAATAAGGGGACCACGTATGCGCACCTTAGCGGGACCGACGTTATACGCTCCGAGTGCCAGAGTCAGATTGTTCAAATGTTTTTCGTAAAGCATCTTGAAATAAGTTAAACCAGCGTGCAGGTTTTTATTCGAGTCAAATCGTTCGTCTGTCTTCGGATCAAGTTTTGGTTTCCTTTTATTTTTATACTGCGGCACCTTGAGCCCAAGTTCTCGTGCGGCAGCAGGCATTATCTGCATTAAGCCTGCTGCTCCATTTTTCGATACGGCGAGGGGATTAAAATTGGATTCAGCATGAATAATAGCAAGCAGGAGTGCTACATCAACGTCGTGTTCCCGCGCGATTTGGACAGCCTTGTATTCTGAAGTTTTCTGTTTTGATTGTTGATTCTGAGTTCCTGATTTCGATTCTGTTGATTGCGTCGTGGGGATGGCGTTGGCTTGAGGTTGCCGTGAAATAGGTTGTGCTCCGCCAAAGGACATGCCTATTGAGGCGAGATGTCTATGCTTGAAATCATCGTGATTCAAGTATGTATAATAAAATTGCTTTCCTAATTGGTTAAGTGAGAATCCTATACTCCAAGATTGAGAGGGAGTTCCAGTACCAAAGGTGAACATTGATCCGACGCGAGCCGCTATCGTTCTATTTCCAATTTCTACGCTTGTACCAAAACCGGGATGGATAATGTCGAGTCTATTATGCCATCGGATAATTGGATGAGGCGTTAGGACGGCACCGAGGGCAAGTTGTTGATCGAAGATCTGTAACACCTGACCATCTCTGTGTCGAATGGTTACACCAGCAATATCGCGCAATCGCATCCCCACGGCAAGGTAAGGGTTGAGCTCTGTGAGCACACCAACATCATAGTTTTGTGCCCAGAGGCTACCGTAATAAGGGGATCGGCTATACCCTGTGCTGGCACCGAGTTGAACCGTTCCGAACCTCCTTGCATAGGAGAACAGTGCTTGATTGTTGCCCAGTTCGAAACTACCAATCGGGTTCACGGTATGCTCTACGAGAAATCGGGTATTGCGGTTTAAATCAAGGAAATTTACACCAAATGTGCCAATGTATTTGATAGGATAAGCGATGGAGACAGCACCTTGGGATAGATCGTAAATCAAATTTCCACGCTGCAACGTGGCGAGTCCTGCAGGATTCCAGAGTGGACTTGTTGCGTCATCTGCGCTGCTAATAAACGCGCCGCTCAACCCAAGCCCGCGCGTACCGACTTCGGGTCTCAGGTTAAGAGGTTCTGATAATGTGTTTTCTTGACCGAGAAAATACGCTAATAAAAGAAAAACAATTGCTACGAGTAGCAAACCCCGTTTATGGTATAATAATGTGATTCGTTGGATTTTCACTTCTGCCTTTGTACCTAATTTCAAAATGTAAATGGGGGCCTGTTGAAACACCAGTATTCCCAGAAAGCCCAATTACTTTTCCTTTTGTGACAGTTTGCCCAACTCTCACTCTAATACGTGACAAGTGTCCATACCATGTCGAGAAATCGCCCTCGTGTTCGATACCTACAAGTTTACCGTAACCACCTTTCCATCCAGTAAAGATAACCCGACCTGCTCGTGAAGCATAAACGCGGGTGCCAGTAGAAGCACGAAAATCTATGCCGTCATGATGCTGGTAGCGGCGAGTCACAGGGTGGGACCGATAACCATACTGTGAGGTAACAACTAAAGGTACCCGAAGTGGATTTCCAAAACTGAGACTGTCAGCTTGGTGAACAAGAAGTCTTGTGCCAATCTGGAGGGCGCGAGGCGAAGATATCCCATTCATTCGCTGAAGGTCCCGTGGCTCCAGGTTATGGCGGACCGCGATACTCCAGAGTGTATCTCCAGCTTTAACCCGATACCAAACGCCTCCAACAGGTGCGCCAGGAATTAAGAGTTTTTTTCCGATCTGCAGCGGGCTTGTTGGCTGAATGCTGTTCGCATGTATAATATTTTTTAGAGGTACTTTGTACTTCCGAGAAAGCCCCCACAGTGTATCGCCTTTTTGTACCAGATGTTGGTGTCCATCAGCGTTGAGTTCCCCTCCAGAAATTGTCACCACAGATATAACAACGATAAAAACACGAATCAATTTTCTTTTCATTTGATACCCTAAGATAATGCAAAACGAAGACAAACACTGTCGATATGTCAAACGAATCGAATACGATTTTCGCTTGTTAGGACAGGCTTTGCTTCTAGGAACTAATCTCTAACGGTTAGCAAAACCGTTCTCGTTTCTGAAAAAATTTGGGTATCGGTATCAATTCCAGAGGTGCCGACTGAAACAACCTCGCTAATCACAGTCACAATCAGCTGGATAACTTCAACTTGGACGTTCTCTCCATTTAATGCCCGGGGGGCAGTCCAAGTAATTGGATTTTCATTGGAGGCGGAAAGTTTCCCATGTTTTGTAATATTCAGCCAGTTCAACGTGACGCTAGTACCTCTAACCCCTTTGACGGAAGCAGCCAGTTCCACCTCTTCACCCGGTTCCACCGTTTTCTTCGTAACGGTGACCTTTACGTCAAGATCGGCTATCTGCCCCGTCATCTCCTCAGCGTCCAAGTTTTGTGCAAGTTCAATGACATCGTCGGTACTGTCACTACCTTCAGCGGTTGCATCCCCTTCTGATACAGGGTTATTTAGATTGCTCCCACCACAACTCGCGAAACTTAATACGAAACCTACAAGGAGAATGTAAAAAGATATTGTAAGGTATTGAGATTTTCTCATGGCCCCAACCTCTCTTCATATTTAGATCAATCGAAACGCTTACACGTTTTGCAACTAACATGACTACTGTTGTGTTAGAAAAAAACGAGTAGCGAAGAGAGTTGGTTACAGAAAATCAAACAGATTTCAAAAATAGAATGTTCGGCCGGGACGGTTTATTCCAGCCGAATCGAATGCTTATTTCTTTGTGCTTTCTATTTCCTGACGCAGAAATGCAAGAATATCAGCGATATCCTGGTCACTCAGAATGTCTGGGGCATAGAATGGCATAAGAGATCCACCGCCGCGAATTTTGATAGCCCAACGGACCATTGTTTTATCAATATCGCGAGGTGCTCTGGAACGGACGAGTTGTGGCCCGATGCCAGCTTTATTGGCTGCTGGGTGGCAGACAATGCATGCGCGTCCGAAAAGTTCCCAGCCATTGCTTGGGTCACCATTCATGGCACCGATTTTCTCACCTGCTGCTTTTTTTGCATCGTCGTCCAGCATTGCGATTTCAAAATCGGGGCCTTTGTTGTCCCCAGAGATGGTTTCAAAATAAGCCATGAGTGCTTCGGCATGTTCTGCTGGGATTGCGGTGGGATTAACTTTATCACTTGGTACCCTCTGTAAGAAATGCTCATAACAGAAGCCACCACCGCCGGCTGCGCGTGCGAAATCAGCACCCTTAATCATTCCGCCTTTTGCTTCTCCGCGGTGTGGGACACCAACAACACTGTGTCCTGCTCGAATCAGACCGTCTGGATTTGCGGTGTCATCGAAATCCGCATGGCAGTTTGCGCAGGAAAGCCCTGTTGCGTAGCCTTGTCTATTACCCGGTTTAATCGTTCCTTTAAAAGTTGGATCGTGGAAAAGTTCGCGTCCCAACTGTGCTTTGTCCGATAGCTGGGCTTGCGACAAAAAGATAAGCCCTATGGTTAAAACGCTGCAAAGGGAAAACGCAACGAGTTTACGCATTATGAATCTCCTTTCAAGATATAACTCCAAATATACCAAAGGTATAATTTATTGTCAAGAAAAAAACAAAAATGTGTTTTGTGCTGAATTTTGTGCGCGTACAGCCCTGATTCTGGGTTGAATTAAATTGAACCTAAAACGGCGATATAGGGTAAATTTCGATACTGCTGTGCGTAGTCGAGTCCGTACCCAACGACAAAAGTATCTGAAATTTCAAAACCTGTATAATCAATTGGAACAGACACTTGACGTTGAGAAGGTTTATCAAGTAGCGTACAGACCTTAACAGTCTTCGGGTTCAACGTCTGAAGGTGTTCACAGAGAAAATTTAAAGTATGCCCGGTATCAACGATATCTTCCACAATGAGGACGTGTTGCTCTTTAAGATAATCGCTGCCGCCACGGATGAGTTGCACGGTTGAGGGCTGTGTACTATCGTGATAACTCATGAGTTGCACGAACTCAAAACGGAGCGCGACTTCTTTCATTTGACTTTCATGCTGCGCTTTAAAGATAGCACGGGCAAGATCCGCAAAGAAAAGGACGCTGCCTCTCAGGACTCCGAGTAGGATCAATTCCTGGTTCTCATAATCGGTGAATATTTGCCTGCCGAGTTCATAAATGCGCTGCTGAAGACAAGATTCAGAAATAAGAACAGATTCAAGAGGAGGGTTCGTCACTGACATAACGTAGATAAAGATATTGCCGCGTGCCAGAGTGAATCTTGAACGAGTCGCTGGTGGTATAACCAACGATCCAGAGAACCTTATCGCTACAAACAAGCATCGGAATGTGATCACGTTCGTAGCGAGGCACCTTAGCGTTTATCATAAAATCCTTAATCTTTTTCGTTCCACGCATACCGTATGGCTGAAACCGGTCACCTTGTCGGCGATTGCGCACTGTAAGCGGGAAAGTTTCTGAAGAAGGATATGCGAAGGTTTCCCTTAACTTTTCATAATCAAAAATTGCTTCGTATCTTCCATCCGGTAACCTCAGCGTCTCACCAGGCCGGATATCGCCTAATTCAGCGGTGATTTCTGTATTTAAAGCGGCGATAAACGTTTTACCGGGAACAACCAGCGGATAAGCAAAACTCTCAATCTCAATCGTAGACGACGATCTGGCACCCGTGTTGACCTCAAAGATAAGGCACTGATATACACGGCGGAACCACAAACTGTTCGACAATGCCAACGCGGCGTTGGGAGCACTCCCCTCGATGAGGCTCAGCATCGCTTCGCAATGTGAAAAATAGAGATCCCCCATACTCCCTAACATTTCAAAGAAACTCAGCCTGAGCACCCGCCTCTGCACCGCGATGTGAAACTGTTGGAACTTCTCTCTGTCCAACACAACGCTTTCTAACGTTGCGAGTGCCTTAATCCTATCTGGATCTCGGACCCGACAGGTTTCAAGAGCCTCTTGCGCAACTGCATCCAAGTATTCGGATTCGGCACCTAAGACATCAGCAGTCCGGCTTAATCCGACTTTGATATTCGGATTATAGTCGCTCTCAAGTTTCGGTATCAACTCATGGCGGATACGATTGCGAAGGTAACGGGTATCCGTGTTGGTTGAATCATGTCGTGGGACTAACCCCTTGGATGCAAGGAACGTTTCAATTTGTTGTCGTGTGAACCCCGAGAGGGGTCGAATAAACTTAAAGTTCCTGACGGGAGGAATCCCTTTCATTCCAGTAGATCCGCTCCCGCGAATGAGGTTCATCAAAACCGTCTCTGCGGTATCATCCTGATGATGGCCTAAGGCTATCTTAGTAGCACCGATTTGCGCCGAGACCTCTTCATAAAATTGATAACGTGCTTTCCGAGCCCCTGTCTCTACAGAGAGTTTCCATTGCTTCACCAAACGAGGCACGTCAGTGCGTTGGATGGTGCAAGGCACTTCTAAAAGCTCTGTGTGCTGCTGGACGAAGTCCGCATCAGCATCAGCGTTCGGACGGAGGCAGTGATTTAAGTGAGCGACATGGAGTTGGCAGTCGAGTTGTAAGTGTAGGGCATACAAACCGTATAGGAGTGCGAGAGAATCCGCACCCCCTGAGACTGCAACAAGCACCGTTTCGCCGCTCTTGATCATCGCGTGCCGCAAAATAAAACGGTGCATCTGTCGCACAAAGTCGGCTGTCATGAGATATGCCCATTTTTGACAGCAAGTTTAGGAAACTTGCAAGATGCGCCAAAAAGGCGATGCCGGTGCGGAGAGTCGAACTCCGGACAGCACGATTATGAGTCGTGTGCTCTAAACCACTGAGCTACACCGGCAATTTTCTGGATCGACGTGTGAATTCTACTCCAGTATCTTTATTAAGTATAGCATATATGAAAAAAAAAGTCAAATGTTTTTCTTCCTGCCCTCTCAAAGTTGGCATTACAATTCTTTCCGTTAGCTCTCCGTTCTGAGGGCATCAATAGGTGAAAGCCGCTCGCATTGCAGGATAGATCCCAAAACCTACACCTATTACCAGGGAAAAATACCGAAATCAATATCAATGTCCTAGATAAACGTGAGTTTGATGAATATTCAGGGTGGATGCATTTCCAATTAAAGTCCCCTGATAAGGGACTTAGGGGTTATATCCGTAAAAATCGCCTCTTTTTGAGTGAATGTATTTCTTTTTTGCTCAGTTTGTGTCCGCTTTGGACCTCTAATATTTTTTTCAAACTGGTGTTAACCAGACAGCAAGAGTGCTTAAAATCACAGATGGAAACCGTAGTGCCCATGTGTTAATCCCGAACAGCCAATAGGATCCCGCAATTTGCCACAACCCGAGAATTGGCTTATGCAACCAGACGTGGTTGGCACCCCAATCAAAAGCGAAGGTTGGTAGGTAAGGGATATCAATCAGTGTTGGTTTGAGGGGATGTTTGAGCAGGTTCTTGGCAACGAGTGCGTGGCAACATTCATCGGCTGAGCCAAGAGATGCGTGTCCCAGATGACGGAACTTCAGAAGGGCGGACGACAAAATTACCACTAACAACGGGAAATAAAGATGCGTCCGTTTCTTTATGGACCAATAGGCAGCAATCCGAGTAAGAACTACATTGGACATACTAAAGGTAAGGGGTCATGTCCCATAAGAGAATGGTGCCGTCATAACTCCCACTCGCCAGGAGTG
>RKRR01000190.1 GCA_007571305.1 Candidatus Poribacteria bacterium
GTAATAGGATTTAATTTGCCTAAAAAAATTATGTCATCTTTTGAGCAACTCATCCAGAATTTAACTGACACAACGCAACCGAGCATTGTCCGCTGCAGGGCTATTGCGGATCTTGTCTCGCAGGGGAGTTCACAGGAAATAGGCTCTCTGATAGAGATCCTTACTGATTCAGATTCGATGATACGGCGCGAAGCCGCGATGGCACTCCAGCAAATGGACGCGACTCGAGCAGCACAACCGTTGCTTGAAGCGTTGCAGGTGGAATCAAACAATCTGACGCTTTGGACAATGCTTGAAGCCGTTGGTGAATTGGCAATGCCTGATGCGCTTCCTATGCTCGAATCGCTTCGCACTACTGGTTCTATGCTCACACGGATTGAAGTAAAGAAAAGCATGGCTCGGATTGAGGCTCGTTATGCCAATGGAGACACTTCTACATCCCCAGAAGCGTCTGAATCTGCCCTACTGGGTGAGCGGATAGAGGCAAATGAAACGTCATCGACAGCAGATCTTACAGACTCACAAACCATCCTCATAGAGGAAGACGTAGGGAAATCGGAGTCGCATATTCCACCTCAGAGCACGGAAAGTTTTCAAGCGGCTACATCCGATGATACGTATACAGAACAAGTAGAAGATATAGCGACAGATGAGGTCACAACAATTGAACATGATGCGGAACAGCCGCCAGAATTCCAAGAAATGTTCACAAGCCCTGATGTTGATCCAGACGAAAGGGCTGTAGCAGATCCAGAAGAGATAACTGAGATACTGGATTATGTGCAGTTCGACGATGAACCGATTGAACCGACAGATACCTCCACAACCGATACACAAACCACACAACGAGAGAAAGAAGATCAAGAGATAAACGATTTAGCGGAATCTATTGCCCGATCGTCCCGCCTTGCTGGTTCGTCTGTTAATCTTCCAGTGTTAGCACCCAATGCTACCACTGTCCCGTATGATACGGAGAGCACTGCCCTTGAGCCGACGAACTTCTTCTTGACCCTCATACATCCTGGCAGGTATCTCTCCAAGCAATGGATACAACGAACACGTGTCTATTTGATATTGTGGGCCGTTCTCGTTCTCGTTACAATCGCCTTCACTCAGTATCAGAAGCACACAAAAATAGAGTTAAGTCCACTCTCTCGTTTTGGGCTTTCTATCAGCGAACTACCGGAGTTGGTAAAACGTTCATTGGCGGAAGGTGATTTCTACATTCAGGAAGGATATTATAGAAAAGCCATTAATTCGTATGAGTTGAGTAGGGGGCTCGGTGCTCTCCCGATTAGTTTCTATAGGAAACTCGGGTTTGCTTACTTTAAGGAAGGTCAATACGCTCTTGCCATTGAAGCGTATGAGTTGTTTTTAAAGGCGAGGGAGAATGGAAACCCTGACATGTTTGCCGCCGAAGCTTCACTTGTCGGAGGCTATCCGCTTACGTCGGTAGGAGAAGGAACGACCCGCGACTACGAAACTTACAATATCCTTGGCACAGCGTATATGAGACTTGGACGCACATTGGAAGCGCAAAGTGCCTACGAAAAGGCGATACATCTTGCACCAAAATATGGTGAGGCATACAACAATCTCGCGCGCCTCTATGCGGGTAATTATTCGAACCATTTACCCCCAAGTATTAACAACCACCAAATTTCGCACCCGTCGTCCACAAATTCCGTTTTGCAGACATCGCCCAATCTACGGCTTGCTGAAGCGTTAGCCTATACAGCCATAACGTTGAACCCAGATGTCGGAACTTATCACGACACCCTTGGTTGGATTTTATCGAAGCGGGGACAAGTGAACAAAGGGATAAAAACTTTAGAACGTGCCATTGATCTACAGAGCGATGCGGTCGAGCCTCACTATCATCTCGCACAAGTTGCGCTAAAAGCCAATGAACGGAAGAAGGCGATAAAATCGATCCGAAACGTGTTCAAACTTAACCCGGCTTTTGTACTGCTCAATACGGTAGAATAGCCATCAGTAAAGAGGTGTTTTTTAGACGATACCCTCTTATAGTAGATTCCGTAATTACTTGGACACTCATAGCGTCGTGTGAACTCTGAAGTGATATGCCCTGATGGGGCACCGGATACTAACGGTTCCCTATGCTACAAATGTGAATTTATTTTCGGATTTTACTATAATTGACTGCTGAAAGCTAGCCTATCGGATCACAGAAAATTTACCGATGCGCCGCCCCTTTTCAGATGAAAGGACATAGATATAGACTCCGCTGCTAATACCACCGATCTCCCAAACCCTCCTATCCCTCTCATACGCTGTCCGAATCAGCGATGCAATACAGTTCCCACTGACATCATAGATATGAATATCAGTTCCCACTGGCAGTCTATCGAAGGTAACCTGATTACACGCCGCTACTGGATTGGGATAAACAATCACTTCTGCAAGTGTCGGTGCGGGGAAAGTTATTTCCAACATTCTGGCATCATCAGCGAGATCAGCACCATATATATCCGAAAGTTGCAATGCCTCAATCTGATAACGATTGCCTGTACGGAAGACTTCTGGAGAGAATGTCAGGACAACCCGTTGACCCGCTTCGTCAAGAATCGCAGAGCGCGGCGCGTAACTTTCCGAACCGTTTTCCCCGGCTCCGTGCTTGTGCAGACGGTAACGACCCGCATGTGTCGCAGAGACACCCATAGGTTTGTCAAACTCCAACAAAAGTTGGTTCGGTGGCGAAGGCACAGCCGCATGCAAGCGCGGTCGTTGTGTTGGCACGACAGATACCGATGTAGATTGCTTTGAAAGCGAACCGCTTGAATTATGAGAAACGATTGCGTACCAATACGTTTGTCCTGTGGTAAGTCCAGTATCCGTGAAATGCGTTTCCCGAACCTTATCACGTATACTCTCCAGTAAATTCTCACGTTCTCCGCGATAGAGGGTGTATGTTACTGCCTCCTGCGATTCCTGCCAAGTCAGATGAACAGAACGTTCATCAATCGGTTTCGCCGTAATTCCCCACGGAGGACTGGGAGGAATTCCTAATTGCGAAGTTGCAGATGTAGGTGCATGGAAAACAGTCAAACCATTATTACTGTTAAACAGCAACGTCTTTTCTCCATCGCCAGTTAAGTCAACCACAATCGGGGTGAAAGTGCTTGCCGCGGCGTGGTGCCAGATAGGTCGATAGTCTATTCCGTCATACTGCACGAGATAGAAGTTTGGCTGAGCGGCGATGCAAAGTTCATTGTGTCCATCACTATTCGCGTCTGCAATCGTCATCCCATTTCCGCCATCCCATACGTCACGGATGCGTTGCGTCCACACAGCGCGATAGATATTATCACCATCTACTTTGAAAATAGTTAAAATCCAGTGATGGTAACGAATATCAAGTTCTGTGGTGCCGACTTGGGTCCCCGTTTTGGCACAGATAGCAAACTCGTCGTTTCCATCGCCGTCCATATCCCCAGCAGCGAAGAGTTGTGGCATGCCTTCAGAAAGTTTGCTTATCCACGTTTGTCTGTATTGATTGTTTCCAATCGCCTCGTGTATGAATACATACCCATCGTTGTCCCCCGCTAAAATCTCTGTCCGTCCATCACCGTCAAAATCACCAGTGGCGAAATTCGGGCTAATCCCGTTGCTTCCCCACATTGGGCTTTCAAGCGTAGCAACAACTCGATAATCGTTATCCCTTGCCGCCTCGTATACCGAAATGGTGTTCGTGATATCATCACGCGCAAATATCTCAGGCGTACCGTCTGCATCCACATCAACGATTGTCCGACTCCAATGCCCGCGGGCTTCCCAGACGCGTTCCGTTGGAAATTTGCCTTGTGCGGATTGCTCCAGCAAAAATGTCGCACCGGAAGCATTGCACAATATTTCTATAAGTCCATCGTTATCTGTGTCCGCTGATGCCCAGGGCCACAACGATTCGGTGTATGAGAAAATCTGCTGATATGTTCCATTATCTGCCATCTCAAGGATTTGTGCCGTGCCGGTACCCATTTCAACGGCGAAGAGTTCCAATTGCCCGTTTCTGTTTATATCCACCGGTGAGATGACAGCGTGCAGTCTGCTCCCGATTGATGCGACTTGCAACAGATGCGATATATCAATCGGGGTATCGTTCACCTCAATTTGATATAATCTACCGTTGTTGTCATCTATGTGCAGGTGTCCGACTCTATCTTGCAAAACCAATCGGTACAAATAAGTCCCCAATGGTCCGCCTAAATCGGATATGCTGACGAAATGGAGCTGATTCTCTGAGTCTGAATGGAGAGTTCTATCGACATTTCCGTTTGCATCAAAAATCTCTATCTTACCTGTGGTTAATGCTTCCGTTTCCCACATCACCACCGAATCGAGCCTGTTGCCCGTAAGCCACGGTTGTGCTTCGTGTCTTACAATAAGAGGTTCCTTGCGACTCACGTCAACAACCACTTTGGCTCTCTTGATGTCTCCATTTTCATGTTTAACACTCAGGCGCAGCGTATACCTACCCTCCGCTAAAGTGGAGGTATCCCACTTGTATAAGCAAGCATTAAACTTGGGTTCAGTTTGCGCAACTCCCAAGGGATACCATAAATTTGGGACTTCACCGATGCCATATTCCAGCCAGTATTCAGAAAATCCAGCACCACTTGCGCTACCAATGATTTCAATTCTATCAATATACAAACCTATTGGGAGTTGGCTATATCGCACATAACCCCCTCCGCCACTGACGAATTCAATTTTATCACGGGCTTGTTGGGGTGTCCGTCGGGCATCAATTTCCGCAATAATGGATGTTGAAGCCGCGAGAGCGGCATGTGCGTCCAGTGAACCTGCTCCAACGAGTTCAGTAACAAAAAGTGGTTTTGCAGTAGTCGTCAGTTTCTCTTGAAGTTCTATGTTAGTGAGGTGCGGGTTTGCAGACAAGACGAGAGCCGCAACACCAGAGACATGCGCAGCCGCCATAGACGTACCATCTCTCTTTTCGTATTCCCCGCTAAGTGCTGTGCTGAGAATTTCTTCACCGGGCGCGGCGATGTCAATTGTAGCACCAAAATTGGAGCTGCTATATAACTGATTTTCCTGTCCAAGTCCCGCAACCGAGATAACAGGTTTAAGAGCAGCAGGATAGTAAGAACCGGCCGCCGCTGAATTGCCCGCGGCACCAACTAGAACACACCCACGATGGTAAGCGTATTCTACGGCATCTTCTATGATGAAGGCACGCACCGTATCTCCCCAACTCATATTAATTACCTGTGCGCCATTGTCTGCGGCGTAGACAATAGCAGCAGCGAGATCGTCATTCTGGAGATAAGTAGCCCCTCCATACTTGAAACCCGCCCTAACAGGCATCAAACGGCAGTTCGGAGAGATTCCAGCGATGCCAAGGCCGTTGTTCGCTTTCGCAATGATGATACCGGAAACGTGTGTCCCGTGTCCGGTTTCATCTTCAGGGTCGTTATCGCGGACTGTCCAATCGCCACTCCCCGGAAGGGTCGGCGCGTCGCTGAAATCCCATCCGTTTCTGTCGTCAATGTAGCCATTTCTGTCATCGTCAATGCCGTTTCTCGGAATCTCGTCGACGTTTTCCCAAAGTTGCGAACGAAATTCAGGGTGTCGGGTCGCAATGCCGCTATCAACGACCGCTACTGTTACTTGCGGTTTTCCTTGCTCTATATCCCAGGCTTGCAGCATATTTAGGACAGGCAGATTCCATTGCTCCGCGTAATTTGGATCGTTTGGGGGCGTTCCTGCACAGGGTTGGTTGAGGCGATTCATCTCAACCTTTTCAACCGCAGCGTGCCGTTCATACCGACGCTGCAACGTTTCCAATTCCCAACCTTTTGGAAATCGAATCAGATAGATACGACGGAGCCGTGGGTGTTGCCCACCCGGCGTAGTAGAGGGGAAAACGGGAAAAACAGATACTGCTCCGAGTTGTCTACTCAACTTTTCGAGCTGCTCGAGGGACGCATCCGGATGCAAACGGACGATCAGTTCACCCGGTGTGTCAGTGATGTAGGGAAAATCGCCCGAATTGGTTTGAGCAAAAACAAATTGTGAATTTACAAACAGGACGAGGAGGTAGAGGTAGAAAGATTTTTTTGCCATATATCTGCAGGGATATGTGAACATTTTGTTGTTTGTAATGTTACAGTACAACATGCTTTGTATCTATTACTTTAACCCAAGTTGCTACCTCTATGATTTCAGAGCCACGAACACCATTTTTTATCGAGACTCATCCATTTTTGCGGAAATTTGGGCGTATTTCGTGTCATTTTCGGCATGAAGATGCACAGGAGACCAACAGCTTCCTATGCTACATAAGTGGCAACTTGGGTTACTTTACTCTTAAAAATTGCAATTCTGTATCTCTATCTGATATATTAATGATAGGAAATTCAAAAATAAAAAGCAAATTTTCTGTCCGTTTTAACATATAAGGAGCAATTGTGAAAGCCTCAGAATTGATAGTTAAATGTCTGGAAAACGAAAACGTTGACTACATATTTGGAATACCCGGCGAAGAAAACATGGATTTGATGGACGCACTGTTGGAATCCAATATCCAATTCATTCAAACACGTGATGAGCGCGGTGCCGCCTTTATGGCTGATGTTTATGGGCGCCTCACTGGACGCGCTGGTGTATGTCTCGCGACCTTAGGTCCGGGAGCCATGAACCTTGTTACAGGGGTTGCTGATGCGAATATGGATAGAGCACCACTCGTTGCTATCACAGGGCAAGCAAGCTTAGACAGGATGCACAAAGAATCTCATCAATATATGGATGTCGTTTCCGTCTTCAAACCGATGACTAAGTGGAATACGCTCCTTCACCTCCCTGAAATCATTCCTGAATCGGTGAGTAAAGCCTTCAAGACTGCGACGAGCGAGAAGCCGGGGGCTACACACATCGATTTTCCGGAGGATGTCGCCAAAATGGAAGTCAACGCGGAACCGATGCCGCATGATTTTCCCAGCGAAGCAGAACCTGTTGCCTCCTGTTTGCTACGTGCTGCGCAACTCATTAACGAGGCAAAACAACCCATTATCCTCGCAGGAAACGGTGTTATCCGCCAAGGGGCTTCTCGAATTCTGACCCAATTCGCTGAGATGACGAATATTCCAGTTGCGCATACCTTTATGGGCAAAGGCAGTATTCCCTGGACCCATCGACTCTCACTTCTCAGTGTCGGGTTGCAGGCAAACGATTTCGTCTCTTGCGGATTTGACCGTGCTGATCTCGTTATTGCAATCGGTTACGATATCGTCGAATACCACCCACGTCTCTGGAATCCCGATCGAAATAAGAAACTCATCCATATTGATACACAACCGAGTGAGAGTGATTCCGCTTACGTCACCGATGTGGAGATGGTAGGCAACATTCGGCAGAGCCTCAGACACCTGATGGCACAAGAAATCTACCCTAAAGATGCAGAGTATGCCTCAAACACCTTGCGAAAAATCATACTCGATCAACTCGACGAATATAGAGATGATGCCGCGTTTCCCATAAAGCCTCAAAAAATCTTGAGTGATGTCCGTTCCATCCTCGCTGAAGAGGACATTCTCATTTCTGATGTCGGCGCACACAAAATGTGGATAGCACGTATGTATCCATGTTATCAACCGAATACGTGCATCATCTCCAACGGTTTCGCCTCTATGGGGATCGCGTTACCCGGGGCTTTTGTTGCTAAACTTATTTATCCAGAACGTAAATGTTTGGCAATCTGCGGTGATGGCGGTTTCCTCATGAACTCACAAGAACTCGAAACGGCGACGCGAATGGGTGTGCCATTTGTCACACTTATTTTTAATGATGAGGCATACGGGCTTATTGAATGGAAGCAGATGAACGACTTTGGTAGACCTGCCCATATTGACTTCACAAACCCCGATTTTGTCAAGTACGCCGAAGCCTTTGGTGCCAAAGGCTACAGAGTCGAAGGAAGTGACGAATTGGTTCCGATACTCCAAGATGCGTTCAGCCAGAAAGTTCCTTCTGTTATCGATTGCCCCGTTGATTATGCCGAAAACTTACGTCTCACCAACGAACTTGGACAACTGACATGCCCAATCTAATATTCATAGGACTTACGCAATAATGTTTGACATAACCTCATAGACGGGGTAATATGTTCTGCGAGGAGGTTGCTAAAAATGGTCAGACCCACACGTCT
>RKRR01000156.1 GCA_007571305.1 Candidatus Poribacteria bacterium
CATGGATGCCTCATGGCAAGATATAATCAAAGGGATCGTACTTGTCACAGCGGTCGGATTTGATATGGCATCACGGCGGCGATAAAAGGTTCCTACAACAAGCATCGTTCGCAAAATTCCGCTATCCACATAAAAATTTTTAAACCCTTTCCCCATAAATCTCCCTCTTTATAATCAAATCTTATTGGGAATTTACGTATGCGATACGATTCATCAACGTACACAGACTTCACAGACGAAAAACTCATTCAGCTCATGCAAGACAGAGATGAGGAGGCATTCGCCCAACTCGCCACCCGCCACAGTTCCAAAGTATGGCAACTGGTTGTCTTAAACTCCCGCCAGATCCGCGATGCTGAAGAGATTTTTCAAGATATCTGGGTAGCAGTCTGGGAAAATATCAGGGGATTGCGCGAAGTCAGCAGTTTCGGTGCTTGGCTCCGGAAGATAGCATACACGGCTTGCAGAAGGTACTACACCGCAGACTCACACATCAATGGTGAAATTCTGCAGAGCGCAGAGGAACTCGCTGAAACTATTGATCGGAATGTTCTTGTCCAGTTTCGAGAAACCGAACTTCGCTCGGCTGTAACAGAAGCGGTACATCACCTACCGGAGAGGGTCCGCACCGTAGCCGTGCTGTACTACTTAGAGATGTGGACAATCAAAGAGATTGCGACAGAACTTGGTTTGGCGATTGGTACCGTCAAGACAAGACTCAGCCAGATTCGGGCACTCCTACGCGAGGAATTTGGTGTTGAGGAAGTTAGGAGGGGAAGGGCTATGACACAGAGAAAAGGAGCATCCAAGCCAGCACGGGACAAAATCAAGATTTTCGGTGTGGGTGACGCAGGTAGCAACGTTGTCAAATTGATGATGGCATCCGGTGTGAAGGGTATCGAATTTTACGCAGTAGATACAGATTTAGAAGCACTCCGCACGTGCGATGGGGCAACACAGGTGCAAATCGGTGCTGGTACTACGCAAGGACTCGGCGCAAATGCGAATCCTGAAATCGGCAGGAGGGCAGCTGAGGAAGATTTGGAAACACTCAATGCCATCGTTGCGGACGCGTGTATGGTTTTCGTTACAGCAGGCATGGGCGGTGGAACGGGAACCGGTGCTGCTCCATTGATTGCATCCCTCGCCCGGGAACAGGGTGCTTTAACGATAGGTGTTGCAACACGGCCATTTGATTCTGAGAGACAACGACGCTCCGAGCAAGCAGAACTGGGACTCTATGAATTGCGAGACAACACTGATGCTGTTATCGTGATACCGAATCAGCGGCTCCTTGATACCGTGAATGCGGAATTACCAATGCGCGAAGCGTTCCGTATAAGTGATGAAACCGTGTTACTCGGCGTTAAAACCGTTTCTGATATTATTACGGAGTCAGGCGAAATTAACGTTGACCTCACTGATGTACAGAGTCTCATGCAGGATGCTGGTACGGTGCTGATGGGCATAGGACAAGCATCCGGTGGAAACCGGGCGCGAATCGCTATGGAAAACGCTATCGCCTCACCTTTGCTGGATGGGAAAAACATCGGGAGCGCGACGGGGTTAATTGTCAATATTAATGCTCCACCAGACTTCATGATGGATGAATTGG
This sequence comes from Candidatus Poribacteria bacterium, assembly GCA_007571305.1. Lineage (GTDB taxonomy): Bacteria > Poribacteria > WGA-4E > WGA-4E > WGA-3G > WGA-3G. The sequence goes on from RKRR01000156.1 coordinate 1,616, forward strand.
ATACAGCGATGAGGGTGCTTCAAGACGAAGCATTTGACGCACAAATTATATTTGGGCTGGTCTACAGGGACGACGAGCCTGAACCCGAAAACACAGTTTATGTTACGATCTTAGCAATGGGGATGGAGGCACAAAGCAAACGCGCTGTCGCATCGTCCAGCCAGCAGCGGAGGAGTTCTCCCGGAGGTAGTGCTCGTGTCTCGTCTGCAACAGCGTCTGAATTTGTTCATCTACACAACCACAGTGAGTATAGCATGCTCGATGGTGCGTGCCGTATTTCAGATATGGTGGATTGGGCAGTTGAGAACAACGTTCCTGCCGTCGCACTCACCGACTACGGCAACATGTTCGGTGCCTGGGAATTGTACAACAAAGCAACAGAGGCAGGAGTCAACCCAATTATCGGTTGTGAGGTATATATCGCTCCGAAGGGTCGAAAAGCACGCGGAGAAGACCAGGGAGAGCCTTATCATCTCACACTCCTTGCAGAAGACATAACCGGCTATCGAAATCTCTTGGAATTGGTATCACTTGGGTACACAGAGGGCTTCAATCGTGAACCGCGCATTGACATGGAAATCTTGCGTGAGCACCGGGATGGAATTATCGCACTCACGGGATGTATTCAAGGACAGGTACCACAGCTCCTTTGTGCAAATCGGCGGGACGAAGCGATCCAAAACTTCAAAACGCTCATGGAGATAATGGGGGAACATAATCTCTACGTTGAGGTGCAAAACCACTTTATTGACAAGGAGCTTGAGGCATATCCAGTGATGGTACAGCTGGCGAACGAGTTCAATATTCCCATTGTCGGCACAAACGATTGCCGCTACCTCCGCAGGTCAGATCACGGGGTGCACGACATCCGCCTCTGTATCCAAACAAAGAAAACTGTCAACGATCGGAATCGCCTCCGCTATGAGAACCATTTCTACTTTAAAAATGTTGACGAGATGCAAGAGGCACTGAAGGATTACCCTCCGGAGGCTATCAGTCATACACTTGAAATTGCCAATCGGTGTAACCTTACACTCGACTATCAACGGGATCCGATGCCGAAATACGAGGTGCCCGAAGGACATACACACGATAGTTATCTCAGGGAATTGTGCTACAACGGCTTACGTGAGAAGTATGGTGAACTCTCCGAACCCATCCAACAACGGGTTAATTATGAACTGGATACCATCAGGCAAGGGAATTATGCCAACTATTTTCTGATTGTAGGAGATTATGTTAACTATGCACACAAGCATGGGTATCCGCTTTCCGCCCGCGGCTCTGCTGCTGGCAGTCTGGTGCTCCATGCCCTCGACGTGATTAGTTTTAATCCGATGGATCACGGATGTCTGTTCGAACGGTTTTTAAATTCTGAACGTCTCATTACTCCAGATATTGATATAGATTTCGCCGACCGTGCGCGTGAACCTGTCATTAAATATCTCGCTGAGAAATACGGAGCAGATTCTGTCAGCAAAGTTGCTACCTTTTCGACATTGGGTGCGAAAGCTGCCATCAAGGATGTCGGTCGCGCACTTGAGATACCTTCCCAAACTGTTGAAAAGTTGACAGATCTCATACCAAGTATTCCGTACATCACGCTTGATGAAGCCCTGGAACAGGTTCCCGAATTCCAGACGCTCGCTGAACTCCCTGAAAATAGAGAGTTAATCGAGATGAGCAGGTCCGTCGAAGGTATGAAACGCCACGTCTCTTGCCATACCTCCGCAATTGCTGTCTCATATGGTCCGTTGACAAATTACGTCCCGCTTTTCAAAGATAGGCATGACCAAATCGCGACGCAATTTGAAGGGAAAATCGTCGAGGATATGGGTATCGTCAAATTTGATTCCCTCGGTCTGCGGAGTCTCGCTGAAACGTACGACTGTCTGCAGATGATTGAAGCGAACCGAGGCATCAAGATTAAATTGGAGGAGATCCCTTTTGACGACAAGAAAACCTATTTGATGGTTGGCAATGGACTCATTGCTGGTTTATTCCAGCTGGAGGCTTCCCCTGGTATGCATCGGGTTGTTACCGAACTTAAACCGGACAACTTTGAGCAGTTCTCCGCGATTATTGCCCTCTATCGTCCAGGTCCAATAGAAACTGGAGATATACAGCGGTACATGGACAGAAAAAATGGGCTGCAGCCCGTAGAATATATACACCCCATGCTTGAGAATGCACTCAAAAGCACCTATGGTGTGTGCCTCTATCAGGAGCAGGTGATGCAGATTGCTCACGATATGGCGGGGTTTACGTTGGCTGAAGCGGACATACTCCGACGCGCAATGAGCGGGAAAATGGACAGGAAAAACGAGGGTTTGCTCGCGACACAACGTGAAAAATTTGTTGAGGGGGCCGTGAAAAAAGGGTTCGCTAAGGCAGAAGTTGAAGAGGTATTCAAGGCACTTGAAACTTCTGCACGCTGTGCCTTTAACAAATCGCATGCCGTTGCCTACTCGATGTTAACGTATCGCATGGCATACCTGAAAACACACTATCCGTGCGAATTCATGGCTGCGGTGATGACTGGTGAGACAAGCGATTCAGGAAAAATTGCCTACTACCGAGAGGAGTGTGAAAAACTCTCTGACTTCTTAGGTGTAGAAATTGATATACCTACGCTTGCCGCGAATAAATCTTGACTGGTGCCAGACTATTTTGCCAGATTCCGTGCCTCTTTGAATTTTTCCTTAGCAAATTGTCCCCATTCCTTACGTTTTTCGTTACGGATTTTTGGGTTCTTCCAGTCGGTCTCTGCCATCTTCATCGCTTCTTCTTCGGTTACCGGTATCTTCGTTAAAACCGAAATTGCTGCGTCACGTTTCGTCGGATCCTTACACTTCCGGATTGCCTTCCAGGCGTTGACGAGATCCTTATGCGAATCAATGATCAAAACACCGAAGAGCTCATTGACGATATCCCATCGCTCGCTGCCTTTATCTGAGTTGTATTGGAAAGGGGTTCCCTCCATAGTGAATGGATTTGGGACGGTGCCTCGCTCGCCTAATTTTTCATAAAGTGATGGTAGAACACTTGCGCGGTTCAAACCTCCCTTCCATTTCGGTCCCTCTGGGTCGGTGTCACGGAGCATCCAAAGTTTCTGTGCATCTTCGGATAAAACGAATTCAAGAAACTTTTGTGCTACGGGCAGGTTCGGTGCGCCTTTGAGGATTGCAATAGGGTCAGCATTGACGACCGCGCCATCGGCTGGAACAACATATTTTATCTTATCCGCACCTACAACCGCAATTTGGCCGTACGCGTAAAAATCAATTGCAAGTCCATAAATGACTTGTCCTGCAACCACATCTGTCGGGATAGCATTAGCACCAGCCGAGAAACCGCGGACATTACCCCCAATCTTTGTCAGGAGGGCGAACCCTTCTTCCCATCCAAGGGTTTGAAGAATGATCTCATATACCATGTGAGCCGAACCGCTCTCTCTTGGATCGGCTGCGCCAATCTTGCCGAGCAACTCCATACCACCCAAATCCTGCCATGCCGAGACTTTCGGGAGATTGAGCATCTCACGCAGTTCCTCATTGTACATAATGCCGAAACTTGATAACGCTGCACCGTACCACTGATATTCCGCATCGTAGAGCGGGATCCCTTGAAACAATTGCGTCATCTGCATCAGCTGTGCCTCAGGGAGTTTGTAAGCGTGCAACCAGCCGTTGTTTGAGAGACGGAGATAGTTGTCAGTGCCACCACCAAAGAAAATATCAACACCAATACCGGTTGGCACGCGCTTAAACTCCGATTCAATGAACCGATAGTTGGAAGAGGTACCACCCACATCTCGCCAGTCGGTTTTGACTGTTCTACCGGTTTGCTCTCTGTACCACTTCTCGAAATTATCTCCAAACTCCGTCTCAATACCCTCTGGATGTGGTGAAATAATGATAAGTTCGTCCTGTGCAAACAGGACAGTAGGGAGTGCCAAGAGGCATAATACAATCGCCCACGTCACAAGATGTACACCGCAACGTCCGAGGCGTTTTAAAGAGGACATATTTTTCACTCTCCTTCTTCATAGGGACAGTAACATTGAAGACCTGCCATTATCGTGAAAATGTTGGTTGTTGATCTAAAATATATTTAATCGGATTCACCCATCTCTTTTCCTTTATATCATAAACGCCATAGTGTAGGTGCGCACCCGTGCTACGACCCGTATTTCCGACATAGCCGATAATCTGACCGCGCGTCACTTTGTGCCCAACTCTGAGGCCGTCGGCGTAATCTTTTAAATGCGCGTATAACGTTTTGAGCTTGGTGCCTTCATGGTCAATTTCAATTATCTTTCCTAAATAACCGTCTCTTTCGATCCTCACGACTTTGCCATCAGCAGCAGCGATAATCGGGACCCCGGATCGGGTTTTAATGTCCAGTCCTTTGTGAAATTCACGTTTCTTCGTTAGCGGATGGCTGCGCCATCCAAAATTAGAAGAATACCAGTAACCGTATTTCTCTCCGTTTTCCTGTTGAAGTTTCACGGGCAAAATTGAAGGATATCCGTCAACCTGTCTCTGATGTTCACTGACGTAGTCATAGAGAGGCAGAATCTCATGCTCCAAGATATTCCGCATGAGAACTTCCTGTTTTTCGCCAGTGTCATTCGATGAGATATTTTCCTGTTGCGTATCCGCTGCCTCTTCAGTTCCATTGGATACTCCAGAAACACTACTATCCCCACCGCCTTGCCCGAGGATCCCCAAAACATGCTGAATCTTTTCAGCCATTTGGCGAATATCTTTCATCTCTTCATTAACACTAGCAAGTTCCAATTCAACCTGACGTTTTTCCTCCATTAATTTATCATTTTCTTCCAGACTCGCCTGTAGTCTTTTTTCGGCACCAGCTTCATGGAACTTATGGAAAAGCCCATATCCAATCCCGCTGAGCCCTGCTAAGAGTAAAATTGAGATGGCGGAGACGAAAAGTGGGATGTGCCCTTGGTTGATTATATGCTGACGAACTGAGTTTCCACGGGATGACATAAGGATGACGGTGTACATCCAATCAATTCTCCTTTATAATTTAAAATCTTTTTTAGGGTATACGAAAGTCATAACATCAAAATTAACAACGATTGGTGTCGCTCTTCTTAGGAATTTACCCAGTCGCTTGTTTTCGAGAGGCAAACATCTAGGGTCATGCAATTGACGAATCAAAATTTTCGCGATGTGCATTAACTGGTCTTACAACCGGGAGACAATCGCTGGCATTTTCCAGACAAGCACGATGATACTGCCCAGTAGAATGAGGTACCATACAATTAATGCTCGAATGCGCGTTCTTTTGAATATCTGACGGCGAGAGCGTTTCAATCTCATGAGTTCTCTTTTGCTTTTTCCGTAAGGTTTTGCGAGGGTGTCTCTTCTTGCTGAAACACCTTTAGCGGGGAGTTTCGCCCCACAGAATCGTATTCATCTAATATTGAGGTGGTTTCTAAACCTTACCCTTTCCCCTACTTCAACCGATTAGTCAGTATCGTCGTCAGTGCGTACGCCCAATTCGGCGAGTTCGGCAAGAATCTCATATTCGGTGTCCGACAAAATCGTATTTGGGACCGGCGTGCTAATCGTGTATTCCTCGTTCAGCCACTTTGCCAAGTCTGCTGCTTTACACCGCGCGCTACAGAAAGGGAAGTTTTTCGGTAAAGGCGTTCCCTCTTTCCACACAAAATCGTATACTGTTCCGCACATACTACATGTGTGTTGCACGTCTCTCGTTTCCTTATTTCTATTTTCAGTGATTCGAATTTTTTAAACGGACCGCTTCAATCACAGGTACAACTGATGCCGATCAATATATCCTTGGACCCCCTCCGGCACGAGATACTGAATTGAAAGACCTTTCCGAACCCGCTCCCGGATAGCTGTGGCGGATATGTCAACGCCTGTTATCGGGAAAGCGGTAACCCTTTTGCGAATTTCTAACGGAACTCGATTCAAGTCGTAATTTGGACGTGTTGTCGCGATCATAACGCATTCTTCCAACACTTCATCGAAGGCCCTCCAAATTCTATACTCAATAAGAGAGTCCGCTCCAATAATCCATGCCAGTTCAGTCGTCTCTCCATACAATTCCTTCAAGGCTCTCAGGGTCTCAATCGTATATGACGGACCTGCGCGTTCCAATTCAATGCGTGACACTTCGAAATGCGGGTTCTCTGCGATTGCTAAAAGCACCATTTGATACCGGTGTTCCGGTTCTAGAATATCAGCGTCTGCAACCTTATGTGGGGGTCTGGCAGAAGGAATGAACAGAATTTTATCGTAACCTAACCCTGTTCGAACTTGTTCAGCACTGATCAAATGCGCGTAATGAATCGGGTTGAATGTCCCGCCCATCACCGCGATTCTTCTGGTAGTTTTCGGCATCGAAACGTCCATCGGATGCAAACTTATACCATTTCTAAAAGTTTATATTGCATTAGCGGCGTTTATGAAATGTGAGAATCCAGTAAGTTTAGCACCTGTCGTGTCGGAGTATTTATCAAGG
>RKRR01000090.1 GCA_007571305.1 Candidatus Poribacteria bacterium
CTATGGTATTCTTGCCGCAGAACAAATTGCCAGAAATTGCATAATCTCCAATTCGATAACAATGGAACGTGTTACTCCAGAGGAACTTATATCGTACTACGAACCTAGAATAGGGACCTTTAAAAACGAAATGAAGATGCATACCAAGACCTGCGATTCATATAAAGGATCTCTCACTAGGAAAAGTTTGATTTCAGAAATCCAAAGGTTTTACCCACAAACAAATGGTGGAATTCCATCTAAAGAACAAATCAGACAGGAACTTGAAGGAAATGGATGGCTTTCTATAACACAAGAACCGGACTACGCTGCCAAGGAAGCACTGCAAGAAATTAAAAATAGACCATTAGAGGAGAATATTGAAGGAGTCAAAAGATTTCTCTACCTTACCGATAGAGATGCCCAAATGCTCCGCGGTCAACTTCAAGCTGCCAGAGCATTTACAGCAGAAAATTATCCTGACTTAGCATATCCAATCTACGTCTATTATTTATCATTCTATATGCTCTGTGCTAGACAACATAATACAAAACATTTAGACCAGTCATACGTACGGGATTTTAGGTATCTACACTATTTAAATTTCTGTGATAGATTTATCACAAACGAAAAATCTACTCCTTATATAATTAACTCACTCCCCTATGCAGATATAAGGAACATTCCTGTTAGCAATGTGGAAAAATTGAAAATGGAATTGAAACAAGAATAATTTTAACTACGAAAAAGCAAAGCCTACTGTTTTTTCGCCAGGGGCTTTTTATAATTTGAGTGGTTGACACAAATTCGTGCGCGTGTTAATATGATAGCAAATTTCGGAAATCTTCAAACTGCACGCTTCAATGAGGAGGCACATTATGGCGATGTATCGAACTGGGATTGTTGGCGGAAGACGGGGTGTACACCATGCCCGACGTTATGAAGGCATCGAAAATATGAAGGTAATTGCCATCTGCGAAATTGACGAGGAACGATTAAAAGCAGCGGTGGAAGAACTCAACGTTCCGGGGTACACAGATTACGTTGAGATGCTGGAAAAAGAAAAACCTGATATTATTCACGCTGTTACAGAGCCGACCGTGCCACGGCATATCTGGGTAGAGCCTGCTGCTGAAGCAGGTGTTAAAGCATTGGTGATAGAAAAGCCGCTCGCCCTCAGACCCAGCGAAGCAGAGGCACTCGCTGCTGCGTATGAGAAGACAGGTTTGAAGATTATCGTCAATCACCAACGGCGCTATCTGCCATTCGCTGAGAAACTCCTGGAGTTCTTCGCTGACGATAGTCTCGGCGATATACATTTCATTCGTGCCTGCACCGAAGGCGACATTACCGATATGGATACGCACCTGATGGATGTCGTGCTTTTTGCACTTAAAGATATTCCGATTACGCACGTGTGGGGTGCCGTTCAGGGGGCAGAAACCTATCACATTTCGCATCGGCAGTGTCCCGAAGATTTGATGGCGATTTATACCTTCGAGAATGGGGCTCGTGTCTTTTTTGAGTCCGCACGGACAGCGTTCGGAACCATTGATTTCCCCGGCAGTAATCCGCGGTGCAACCTCGATTTTTGGGGAACGAAAGGCAGAATGTGGTGGCGAGAGAACGGTTCTTGGGGCTATCAGTTTGACGGTATGGCACAGCATTTTGTTGAGGAAACTCACTTCGGTGAGGATGACAAATTCGGACAACGGGACTTTACGCAAGCGGTTGCTACGTGGCTTGACGACGAAAATCAACCACATAGAAACAGGTTGGAGTATGCACTGCTCGGCTTTGATCTGATTATGGCGGCGTATCGATCAGCACTCATCGGCGAACGGATTGCGTGGCCGCCTAAACTCTCCGATGAAGAGTGGGTGGAACTGAGAGATAGAATAGTTGGTACCTAAAAGAAAATAATAGTGGAATAGTTGTCAGTTTTCGATGCGGTTTCTCTACGAAAAACCTTTCGATTATCAGTTACAAGAGGTTTTTTAGCGAATACCTTTTAACTGAAAACCGACAACCCTAAAAAGGAACATTAAAAAGGTATGCTCAATCAAACCCAAGTTGACACATTTCGTGAAAAAGGTTTTCTTCTCGGAAACCGTGTTTTAAGTGATGAACAGGTTGACGAATTGCGTGAAGAATTGGCACGGGTTATTGATGACTATGAAAGAGACGAGGTCGCGCAGCCTGTGCGCATTGCCAATCTCGGTGGTAAGGAAGAAAGTCCGGTCTGGCAGATCGTTAATATTTGGGAGGCAAGTTCTGCCTACCACCGCCTGATTCACAATCCGATGATTGTGGAAGAGATTGGACAACTGATGTCAGCAACAGAGTTGCGCGTCTGGCACGATCAGATCCAATACAAACCACCACAGGTCGGTGGTGTCAATCGTTGGCATCAGGATTCGCCGTTATGGGGAATTCTCACTCCGAAGACGAGTCAGGTAAGTGCTTGGGTTGCGTTGGACGATGTCGATGAAAGCAACGGATGTATGCGTATGGTTCGTGGCTCCTATCACTGGGGGAGCCAGATGCCATTTTTGCGTGAGGTTCCAGACATCGAGTCGATGCCAAATCAATTTGAAGGTAACGAATTGGAAGTAGAACTCTGTCCTGTGCCGAAAGGACATGTTCACTATCATCACGCCTTGACATGGCACGGCTCGCACGACAACACCAGTGATGGCCCACGTCGCGCGATTGCGGTGCATTATATGACAGGCGACACCATCTATGATGAAAGCGGGAACCACATCATGAAACGTTTTGTTACCGTCAAGGGTGGTGATAAATTAGCAGGGCACCATTTTCCGCTTGTGATGGATACTGGAACACCGACGAAGCCCAACATATAAATCTTTTCTATCTATAGGAGACAGATATGCTCAACCAAACCCAGGTTGACACATTTCGTGAAAAAGGGTTTCTCCTCGGAAGCCATGTTTTAAATGAGGAACAGGTTAACGAGTTGCGCGGGGAATTGGCGCGCGTTATTGATGATTACGAGAAAACCGATGTTCCACAGCCGGTACACATCGTCAACCTTGGCGGCAGAGAGGAAAGTCCGGTCTGGCAGGTCGTTAATATTTGGGAAGCGAGTCCAGCCTATCACCGCCTCGTTCACAATTCGATGATTGTGGAAGAGATTGGACAACTGATGTCAGCAACCGAGTTGCGCGTCTGGCACGACCAGATCCAATACAAACCCCCACAGGTCGGCGGTGTCAACATGTGGCATCAGGATTCACCCTATTGGCCAATCCTTACCCCGAAAACGAGTCAAGTAAGTGCTTGGGTTGCATTGGACGATGTCGATGAAAGCAACGGATGTATGCGTATGGTCGTCGGTTCTCACCGTTGGGGCAATCAGATTCCATTCCTTCATTCCATCAAAGATATTCACTCTATGCCTGACCGCTTTAAAGATAACGAATTAAAGATAGAATTCTGTCCAGTGCCGAAGGGACATGTCCATTATCATCATTCTTTGACGTGGCACGGTTCACATGACAACACCAGTGATGGTCCACGTCGCGCGATTGCAGTACATTATATGACAGATGAGACCCTATATGATGCCAGCGGAAATCATGTTATGAAATCTTTTGTCACCGTCAACGATGGTGATAAATTAGCAGGCCATCATTTTCCACTTGTGATGGATGAAGGGGTGCCTACGAGCCCTAATGCGAAATAGTTAACGGTTGTCAGTTTTTAGTTACGAGTCGTCTTGTGGCGGGGACTTTTGTGGTTACGACTACACGGAGCCGAACTGACAACCGACAGCTGATAATTACGAAAAAGGAATATTAAAAAATGAAAGTTGTTGATGCAGTTGCAAGAGTCCTAAAAGCAGAGGGAGTAGAGTACCTATTCGCCTATCCTGTTAACCCGATCATCGAAGCGGCGGCGAAATTGGACATCCGTCCTATTATCGTTAGGCAGGAACGGATTGGACTTCACATGGCGGATGCGATGAGCCGAATCACTTCCGGGGAGAAGATTGGTGTGTTCTGTATGCAGAGCGGTCCCGGTTCCGAAAACGCCTTCGGAGGTGTCGCTCAAGCCTATGGCGATTCCGCACCGATTGTGGTCTTGCCGGGTGGCTATTCTCGAAGCATAACACAAATCCAACCGAATTTTAATTCTGCCCTAAATTATCGGCACGTAACGAAGTCATGTGAGCAGGTCACGATGCCTGAAGCTGTCCCAGAAGCGATGCGCCGTGCTTTTACCCAAGTCAGAAACGGTAGACCGCGCCCGGCACTCGTTGAATTTCCGTCAGATCTGTTTGGTGAAGAGATTTCTGACTCCTTTGATCCGGAACCGGTCCCCAAGGTGCGCTACGGTCCTGACAGCGCGTCCATAGAATCTGCTGCAGAGACACTGCTTGATGCCGAGTGTCCTGTCCTTTACGCGGGACAAGGTGTGCATTATGCCCAAGCCTGGGATTCCTTGAAAACGTTAGCGGAGTTGCTTGGAGCACCCGTAACAACGAGTTTGGGCGGCAAAAGCGCGTTTCCTGAAAATCATCCGTTAGCATTGGGTTCCGGTGGACGGGCGATTCCGAAACCGGTGCATCACTTCCTCCAAAAAGCGGATCTGATTTTGGGTATCGGATGCAGTTTTACTCGAACCGGCTTCGGTGTCAAGATTCCCGACGGAAAACGGGTTATTCACGCGACATTAGATCCAGCGGATATCAATAAAGATGTTCCTGTTGAAACTGCTCTCGTTGGCGATGCGGGCTTAATTTTAGATGGCTTGGTAGAAGCCGTTCGCGATCGTTCTAACGGTGCGTCTGAAGAGCGCACGGCTGCCGTCACCGGAGAAATTAGTGCGGTTAAAGCGGAGTGGCTTGACCAGTGGAAAGCAAAACTCACCTCGGATGAGGTGCCGATGACACCTTATCGTGTTATCTCGGATCTACTGCACACTGTTGATGTCGAAAACACGATTATTACACACGATGCGGGGAGTCCACGCGACCAAATGTCACCTTTCTGGCAGTCTGTCGCACCGCTGACCTATATCGGTTGGGGCAAGACGACCCAGCTTGGTTACGGTCTCGGACTCGCGATGGGTGCGAAACTCGCTAGACCGGATGCGCTTTGTGTTAACGTCTGGGGCGATGCCGCTATCGGTTTCACTGGGATGGATTTTGAGACCGCTGTGCGTGAAAGGATCCCAATTTTGTCGGTACTTTTCAACAATTTCTCTATGGCGATTGAGATTCCAATTATGCCCGTGTCTACCGAAAAATTCCGTAGTACAGACATCTCTGGTCACTACGCAGACATGGCGAAGGCTTTCGGTGGCTACGGTGAACGTGTCGAAACGCCTGACCAGATTGTTCCAGCTATTCAGCGCGGCATTCAGAAAACACAAGAAGGCACTCCCGCACTTCTTGAGTTTATTACGGCGAAGGAGATTCAGATTTCTTCCTTCTAAGTAGTTGTCAGTAGTCGGTTAAAAGGAGTTGTGGGGCTCTAAACACCTTTTTACTGATGGCTGAAAGGTTGCTTGGCGAACCGTACCGACAACTGATAATCGAAAAAAGGAGTTTGCTACTATGAAACCAATTATCACAGTTTTTTGCCTCATTGCACTCAGCCTTAGCGTTGATGCGTGGGCGATAAACGATGACAAAGCACTTATGTTGTATTTCACTTTCGACGAAGACGACGGCGGCAAAGTTGTAGATGTAAGTGGCAATGACATTGAAGGCACCTTTGAAGGGGCGGTCTGGTCGGCAGATGGAAAAATTGGCGGTGCTGTACATCTTGAAGATTCCGAACAGTTTGTAGAGGTTGACGCGGTCCCTGAACTCGACATTACCGATGCGATCACGATTCAGGCATGGTTTTTCCCTGAAGAGTCCCAAGGCGACTCTAATCTGATGGGACGCAGGAGTTCAGCAAATGTCGGCGGCTATTGCCTCCAGTGGAGTGCACAGTTTACCGGGTCCCCACAAATTGAGACCTGGATTAACATCGGTGGGTGGAAAGGTTCACGGAATAAACAGACGATCAAGCCTGACTTGGAGGAATGGCACCACGTTTCTTCTACTTACGATGGCGATATGATCCGCCAATATATTGATGGCAAATTAGATGTCGAATTCGCGCCACCGAAAGGTAAAATTAACAGCATTGAGGTGGTTTTTCGGATTGGCAAGGCGCAAACAGGATTGCCCGGTATGATTGGCTTGGTCGATGAGGTCGCTATCTACAACCGTGCCCTCACTGTTGACGAGATTAACCAAGATATGGAAAACGGGGTCTACTTCGCTGTATCCCCCAACGACAAACTTGCCACAACGTGGGGAAAATTAAAGCGATAGAGGGAAATACGTACGTTCTGTTTTCTGTTGTAGCGGTGGCATCAGGGGCCTGCCCGTTACCAAATTTTGCCATAAGGGCGGGTTCTTGGACCCGCCCTTATGTTTATCTTGTAAGGAGGAGTACCTGTGAAAACCCGAATATTTGTGATATTATGCGTTGTTCTGAGTCTATTTCTCTGTCAAGTGGGATTCGCTGTGGGTGGAAAGGGCAACGTAAAACAGCTCGGCGAGAAGTTATATGTTTGGCATTTCGACGAAGGCAAAGGGAAAGAGGCTAAAGATGAAACTGCTGGGCTGGTCGGTGAATTCAACGGCGATGTAAAGTGGGCTGAAGGTATTTCAGGGCAAGCCGTGCAAATGGCTGGCAAAGTCGGCAAAGGCGATTTTATAGAGATCGCACACTCCGATGAAATTGATATAGATGAAACAATCACGATGATGGCGTGGATTTATCCAGACGAACTCCCAGCGGGTGGACAGGAAAACAAATTCACCATCTTCTACAAGAACACCTACTATCTACAGATTGAACCGGGTGACGGAAAACTTGCTTACTACTTTTACGACACCAATAACCCGGGGTATCATATTTCTGATGGGAAAGTAAAAGCGAAAGAGTGGAGCCACGTTGCCCTTGTGTGGGATGGCACTGAAGCCCGTTTCTACATCAATGGAGAAAATGATGGCAAAGTTATCGCCCAGAAGGGACCGGGGCGTAGTATGGCGAATAGACCCTTGCGTTTTGGCGGAGAGAATAATGGGTGTTGTCCCCGTTTCTTTCAAGGACGTATTGATGAGTTGATGTTAGCCAACTATCCGATTTCCGAGGGAGACATGGAAAAAATCATCAGAGACACCCTTGATGTCTCAGCCCGAGATAAACTGGCAACGGTATGGGGGAAGCTGAAAAGATAACGCAATAAGTAGTTTCAGGATTGAAAACCCTTTGAAAAACACCTGAAAGTTGTAGCCGAGTGTTTTACAAATCTGCCGAACCGAATATGAAGAAGTGTTGTGCACTTTTTCCACCATTTCTTGTTTCTTTGATGCCGTTAGTTCAACCACTTCGCGGTTTTTTTTCAATGTCTAAGGCGGCAGTTAGATGCCCAACGAGCTGCTCGAGGTGAGCGATCCGCGACGCATCCGCCGCTGACGCTTTATCCTTGGATCCAAACAGAGACGCAAAGTTTTCAATAGTTTGCTGCTTCCACTTTGACAGCTGTTGTTCACGGAGGTTATATCGACGACACAGTTCGGCTTGGGAACTTTCACCGCTGAGGGTCTCCAGCATAACTTCTGCTTTAAACTCGGGAGTGTATCTCGTTCGTTTCGCCATCGGATTTCTCGTTTCAAGTGAGATTGTATTGTATCACAATCTTGCCTTAGAGGGTGGCCCTAATTTCGGATGGCAGTACAGTAACAGGGTTAAAGGCGACCGTGGACAAGAATATCTGATCTCAAGACTCAACCAAAAATAAAAAACAAGCGCGAAACTACAAAAAGGAGACTTATTAAGTTCATAACGTTTTGAAGAAACGAGATTTAGCCGGGTTTTTTGCAAATGAAGATGAGGACGATGATTACGAATTTTTTAGTCCAGTTATTGATAAGATTACTGAAATACGTAAAAAATTTGGAATATAGGTTTTAAACAGCACCAGCCTTTTTAACAGATTGCGTATATTTATCCACTGTTTGTTTTAAGTGAGATGGGCGGGATTCATT
>RKRR01000191.1 GCA_007571305.1 Candidatus Poribacteria bacterium
GGTCTGTGAGAACAGACGGATTACCTCCCACAAGGTGTTCGCAGGGAAAGCGGAACGTGGGAAAACTTCTATAGGGTGGTTCTATGGGTTCAAACTTCATCGGATTATCAATCACACGGGCGAACTTTTAGACGTTGCTGTGACACCGGGGGAGACCGATGACCGCACGCCGCTTTGGGCAATGAGTGAGGGGCACCTGCACGGAAGTCTCTACGGAGATAAGGGCTATATCTCTGAAGCCTTACGGGAGAAACTCCACAAGCAAGGGGTGAACTTCGTCTATAAAGTTCGCAAGAGCATGGACTCCCTGGAGGTATCTGTGTCTGATACGGTGTTGCTAAAAAAACGGATGCTGATTGAAACGGTGATCCGGGAACTGAAAACGCAGACACAGGTGGAACACACCCGCCATAGAAGTTATGAAAACTTCCAAGTGAATGTGTTCTCTGCTTTGATCGCCTATCAGTTGTTGGAAACCAAACCCTCGCTGAAGTTCTCTGACCTTCAGGAGAGCCACGATGTACCAAGGCTGTCTAAGCCATAAACTTTTTTCAAACTCACGTTACTAAACGACGAGGGACACCACGCCTACCGTCCCAAACCCACTGAGGAACAACTCACAACTGATAAGAAAAAAGAACGCCAAGAGGCCACTGTCTGGGTCAGCGGCTTAGACACATTCAACCGAGCGTGTGGTGTGAAGTTTTGCGTCGATCTCTCCGCGACACCGTTTTACATTCAAGGTAGTGGGTACCCAGAGGGTTCACCTTTCCCGTGGCTCGTCAGTGACTTCGGCTTAGTAGATGCAATTGAGAGCGGCATCACGAAGATTCCAAGACTCCCTGTTAGCGACACCACGGGCAGACCTGAACCGAAATTCTTCCGATTGTGGAAGACGATCAATGATGAACTCTTGTCAACCGCCGGACACCGGGGCGGAGGAAAAATCAACCGAAACCTGAGGCCATCTATCGGGAAGCAGAACTCGCGCTTACCACGCTTGCTAGTCAATGGAAGGAACGTTTTGAATATATTCAGGAAGCATCAGATGCCCCGGAGAAACGCCACCCGTACTAATTATTGTTTGTGACAACACTGACATTGCTGCGTATTTTTACGAGCGGATCTCTGGAGAGCGAGTCGTTGAAGTGGTTGACGAAATCAGTAACACAAGGAAACGACGGAAAAAGGAGACCAAGATAGTCTATGAACAGGGCTCAGTTTTTCCTGAATTCCTCGCTAACAGTGAGGGTATTACACGAACTCTCCGCATTGACAGCAAAATGTTAGCGGAAGCGGGGAGCGAAAATCCGAATAGAAATAGGAGCCAAGCCGCTGAAGATTTGCGGCAGATCGTCGCTACAATCGGCAAACGTGGACAACCGGGCAAACATATCCGATGCGTTGTCTCTGTCGCGATGTTAAACGAAGGTTGGGATGCGAACAACGTTACACATATTCTGGGGCTTCGCGCCTTTAGCAGTCAACTGCTCTGTGAACAAGTCGTCGGGCGTGGATTACGCCGCATGAATTACACGCCGGATCCAAAAACGGGTCTACTCACCGAGGAATATGTGGATGTCTACGGCATCCCGTTTTCGGTGATTCCCTTCAGAGGCAGAACCACAAACGCTCGCGCCCCTGATGACAAACCGAAAAACCACGTCCGGGCACTGTCTGAACGTGAACGTTTGGAGATCCGATTTCCAATCGTAGAAGGATATGCCTTCGCGCTGCAAAAGAACGAAATCAAAGCTGATATTGATGCTACGGAACCGCTCAGCATTCAGCCTGAAATTAGCCCCACGGCACTCTATATCAAAGCCGCTGTTGGATACGAAACCGGCACTCCTTCCGCTTCAGGCCCTGGCGGAACGATACTTCAAGACCGTGAGGAATATTATAAGACCACACACCTCCAAGCGATTACGTTTGAGATTGCTCATCGGATTGTCCACAAATTGGTCGGTGATAGGCAAACCGCCCCGGACCCAAATAGCGATCCGAAGTTCCGATTGCTCTCTCGACACCGCCTGTTCCCCCAAGTCTTCAGGTTCGTTGATGCCTATGTGAAGAAGAAGGTGGATTTCCGCGGGTGTCATCCGTGTGAATTGGGACAAGAAAAATACGTTACGCGTATTGTAGAGCGGTTGATACTCGCGATTCAACCCAACGAGATGAAAGGTGAAATCCCACTGCTTCCCATCCTAAATCGATATACACCCATTGGGACCTCCGCTGATGTTGACTTTCTCACTGCGCGTAGCAACTGAATGAAGCCATGTTAATCAGGTCGTGCTGGATACCGGCACGTGGGAACGGGCAGCCAAATTTCGACTGGAGCAATCCGAAGTTGTAACGTGTTATGTACGCAATGATCACCTCGGGCTTGGAATTCCCTATGAACACGACGGCATTTCCCGTCACTACGAACCTGATTTTATCGTCAGACTCATAAACGGTGTCCACCTCATTTTAGAGATCAAGGGGTTTGAACTCGACCAGGTTCACGCGAAACACGCCGCAGCCAAGCGATGGGTGTCCGCAGTCAACAACTGGGGCAAATTGAAGAAATGGGACTTTCTCGTCTGTAGGGACCCACAACGATTAGGGCAGGAATTGAATAAGTTGGTTGCTTCCCAAACTTAAATCTTTAGTTGGGACTCAGAGCGATTGAAAGCCTTACCTACCACATCATAGGAAACTCCCTACAGGAGCGAGCCCCTCATAGTGGATGCTCATCACGGATTCCTCATTCTGGACATCCGCTAATCCTGCAAATTCTGATTCAAACAATACCAAACTGTAACACCCATGGCATCTGTGTAATCCCATAAATCCGCGATTCAGACAATCTACCCGCCGACAACTGCCCGTATAAAAGATTTGACATAAAGTTCTGAATGTGCTACGGTATTAAAAACTGGCCCTTCGTCCAAAAACAGCCACGCAAATTATAACCTAAGGAAAACGATATGGCACGTTCAAAACAGTCTGATCTGTCATTAATGGAACTCTATAAACATATAAAAAAACAACACAGAGATGCCATACTCCTTTGTCGAGTCGGCGATTTCTATGAAGCCTTCTTTGAAGACGCTGAACTCATCGCGCGTCTGCTTGAGATCGCCTTGACGGCGAGAAGCCATAAAAACCAAACATCACCAGCACCCCCAATGGCAGGTATCCCTCACCACGCCCTCGACTCCTATCTCTACAAACTCGTCAAAGCCGGACATAAAGTCGCCATTTTGGAACAGATCGAAGATGCAAAGCTCGCACGGGACGAGAATCGACTCGTCAAACGCGATGTCATCCGAATCGTTACACCCGGCACTGTAACCGATCCAAAAGTGCTTGAGCATAAGGTGAACAATTACATCGTCTCGATTTATCTCAACAAAGAGACCTATGGTGTCGCCGTTGCCGATCTTTCTACAGGCGAATTTCTGGTAACCGAACTGACAGATCCTTTACGCCTCTGGGCGGAGATCCACCGTTTTTTCCCGAAAGAGTGTCTCTTTTCCGAAACTTTTGAAGATGCTGAGATGTTTGATCGCCTCAAAACCGAACTCAAGGTGACGCTCAACTTCCTACCCGATTGGCGGTTTGAGGGGGATACGGCTCGAACAGAACTCCTCGAACATTTTCAAACAATTTCGCTGGATGGATTCGGATGTGAACACCTTCCCGCTGCTATCTGTGCCGCGGGTGCCCTCATCTATTACCTAAACGAGACGCAGAAACAGGAAGTCGAACACATCGTCTCCCTTCACACCTATACACTATCAGATTTCATGGTGCTGGATGCCGATACACAGCGCAATCTGGAACTCACAGCCTCCATTCGCGATGGTTCCACAAAAGGCACACTCCTCGAAGTCCTTGATGAAACAGTGACGGCGATGGGGGGCAGAAGGATGCGTCAGTGTCTCTTACAGCCACTCCTCGATGAAAAAGAAATTGAGGAACGTCTCAGCGCAGTCGATGAACTCAAAACACAGATTAGCCTGCAGGAAGAATTGCGGGATGCACTCGGACAGATGTACGATATCGAGCGGCTTATTTCACGTATCAGTCTCGGTTCTGTGAATGGACGCGACCTGCATTCACTCAAGGATTCCCTCCATCTGATTCCCAACGTTAAGACGCAGCTCCAAAACTGCGATAGTGCCTTGTTGGTATCCCTCAATGACACTTTAGACCCGCTTCCAGACTTGATTGGGTTGATTGAACACGGTGTCCATCCGAACCCGCCTGCGACAATCCGTGAAGGCGGCATCATAAATGACGGTTATAGTGAGGAACTCGATGAACTTCGGCAGATTGTAGGACAGGGAAAGGATTGGATAGCCGCTATGCAGGAGGAGGAGCGCAAACGCAGTGGTATCCAATCCTTGAAGATCGGGTTTAACCAAGTCTTTGGCTACTACATTGATGTGACAAAACCGAATCTGCCCATGGTGCCTGAGCATTATATCCGTAAGCAGACGCTTCGGAACTCCGAACGGTACATCACACCTGAACTCAAAGAGCAGGAGGCAAAGGTCCTGAATGCTGAGGATCGGATACAGACCTTGGAGTATGAACTCTTCTGTCAGATTCGCGAGGAGGTCGCGAAATGGACAGAAATTATTCAAAAGATCGCAGCGGCACTCGCGATGATTGATGTTCTTGCGAATTTCGCGTATATCGCATCGAAATACAACTACGTAAAACCTACCGTCACAGCGGTAGACGAGATCGTTATCCGTGATGGTAGACACCCGGTTGTCGAGCAGCTATTCACACAAGAGGGGTTTGTTCCCAACGATACACTCCTCAACTGCGACGATGAGCAATTACATATCATCACTGGACCGAACATGAGCGGCAAAAGCACGTATCTACGTCAGACAGCACTCATCGTTCTGATGGCACAGATCGGGTGTTTCGTGCCTGCCTCGGCAGCGAAGATCGGCTTGGTGGATCGAATTTTCACGCGGGTCGGGGCATCGGACAACCTCGTCATGGGGCAAAGCACCTTCCTCGTTGAGATGAACGAGACGGCAAACATCCTCAACAATGCTACCCGTAACAGTCTTGTTATCTTTGACGAAGTCGGACGCGGCACCAGCACGTTTGATGGACTCAGCATCGCATGGGCGGTTTCGGAGTATCTCTTAGATGCAAAACGGGTGGGCGCGAAAACGCTTTTCGCAACGCACTATCACGAGTTGGTGGAGCTCGCCAGCAAATATAAACGCGCCAAGAATTACAATGTCGCCGTTCATGAGGATGGACAGAAGGTAACCTTTCTCCGAAAAGTTGTCCCCGGGGGCGCAGACCAGAGTTACGGTATCCACGTCGCACGACTCGCAGGGTTACCCCAAGCCGTAATTACGCGCGCCCAACAGATACTTGAGGTGCTTGAACAGCACAATATCAACGTTGAAGCAGATGGAGCGACGAATCAGCCTCCGAAGACACACCCGACAATGCCGAAACCGCGTCGCCGTATCTCCCGAAAAACGCTACAGAGCGATTCCCTACAGATGGCACTCTTTACACCAAAGACGCATCCACTTGTAGAAGAGATTCGACATTTGGAACTTACGCAGGTAACCCCTTTAGATGCAGTGAACATTCTTTACGACCTGAAAGCGAAAGCAGAGAAAGGCTAATCCTTATGCTTTAGGGCCTACGGGCCTTCTCCGAAAACTCTACGTAGCACTACCTCATACAGACAATAATTAGAAGCCAGTTATGTAGCATAGGAAATCCTTGGTTTTCTGTGCACAAACTCCAGTGGACGTTACAAAAATATTCTCTTATGTAGCATAGGCTGTTAGCCTGTGGATATTTATGCACAACCTAACAGGTTATGCTACAAGGTGGCAACTTAGGTTATATTAATGAAATTGTAAGCATTACCTACCGTAGATAGAATCTGCCGGCGATCACAGATTCTAACCGTGGGTTCGTTGTGTTCAGGATATTGGAAACTAAATCTATTGGCTAAAATCCGTGGGCGGCAGCGATACAATCCCCTTCTAACGAACCCAGCGTAACGCTCTGAATCTGGTTGATCGCACTCTCTGGCGCATCTACAAGGACACGAAGATAGTTGTCGGTAAAGCCTGCAAGGTGATTGTTTTTCCCTTCTCTGCTCGCTTCGATGAGTACCTCTTTCTGCTTTCCAAGCATCCGTTGTCGAAATACCATATTTAAACGTTTGCCAAGAGCAATCAGGGTTTGACTGCGTGCCGCAGAGACGTGTGGGGACACCTGATCCGGATAGACAGCCGCAGGTGTGCCTTTTCGGGGGGAGTAGCGGAACACATGCAATTGGCTGAATCCAATATCCTCGACGAATTGGCATGACTCCTCAAAATGGACATGTGTCTCGCCGGGAAATCCGACCATAATGTCGGTAGTAATCCCAACATCGTCGCCAAAGACGCGTCGTAAGTTCTCAACGAGACGTGCAAATTCTGCCGTGGTATAACGTCGACGCATCTGTCGCAACACTTCATCTGAGCCGGCTTGAAGAGGGAGATGAAAGTGCGGCATACATTTCGGAAGTGCCGCCATCCGCTCACCAAGGGTATCTGGGAAATACATCGGTTCGATCGAGCTGAAGCGGATGCGTTCAATGCCTTCGATGTCGTGTATGTGCTCTAAAATGTCAGCGATGTCTTTTTCCCTGCCGGTGTCTGCTCCGTAAGCACCGAGATGCACGCCGGTGATGACGACCTCTTTGATACCGCTTTCAGCGATACGATGTGCTTCATCGGTGATGTCATCGAGTGGGCGACTCGTCATCCTACCCCGCACGTACGGGATAATGCAATAGGTACAGAAGGCACTGCATCCATCTTGCACTTTGATAAGGGCACGCGTGCGTTTTCCGGCATCACTGATGCCTTTGCTAAAACGTGCGTGTTCCCGAATCGCATCGTGTTGAACGGGTTCTATAGCGAGGAGTGGGTTCGGCGTGTGAGGCACCTCTTCTGTCGGAGATGCTGTTTCGGCGTGTAGGACATCGAGATACTGTTGAAAATCCGCCTTTTCTCGGTTGCCGAAAACAAACGTTACACCGGGTATCTCTTCAATCGCCTCGCGGTCGCTTTCAGCATAGCAACCTGTGACGAGTACTTTTGCGTTCGGATTCTGTCGGATCGCTCTCCGAATGGCTTGCCGTGCTTTCTGGTCAGCGGCGTTTGTTACGGTGCATGTGTTGATGAGATAGAGGTCGGTTTGCTGTCGAGATGTTTCATCATCAATAATCGTATATCCGTTGCGTCGAAGTGTCTCGCACATGGATTGCGTATCGTATTGGTTGACCTTACAGCCCATCGTAATCAATTTTGCAGTTTGCATGAGTCTTTTTATACATTTTGTTGGAGAGACCCCAACTTCGTTTCTACACGCGTTCACTGGTTGGACATCCGTTTTCCAAGCAAATATTATACCGAATTTTTGACCGAATTGCAAATGGAGTTATTTAGTTTCGCAATAAGTAGTTTTGGGCTTACAAAATTTCATAAAAATCGCTATAAACCCAGATAAATAAAGGGTTTTTGGCTTGTTTTAAAGTGTGAAAAATGGTATAATAATTGCAATTAAAAAGGGAGGTTGCCGCCTCCCTCAAATTCAAAGCAGAGTTGCTTCGAGAAGATTGCTATTAACGTGAGTTTGAAAAAAGTTTATGACTGAGAAAGCCTTGGTACATCGTTGATTTGCTGAAGGTCAGAGACCTTCAGCGAAGGTTTGGTTTCCAACAGCTGATAGGCACTCAAAGCAGAGAATACATGGACGCAGAAGTTCGCAAAACTTCTATGCCGGGTATGTTCTAGCTGCATCTGCAGTTTGAGTTCTTTGATCACCGATTCAACGAGCATCCGCTTTTTCAGCAACACCGCATCGGACACGGATACCTCCAACGGGTCCATGT
>RKRR01000189.1 GCA_007571305.1 Candidatus Poribacteria bacterium
TATTTTATCCAATTGGAGAGATATTAAAAGTGTCCGTGTGTTGCGCGGCGGCTTTTGGGTAAGTCCTGCTAAGTTTGTGTGGGCTTCTGAGCACACGAGGTTCACGCCAAAAAACACCAACAAGGCTCGTGGTTTCCGCTGTGTTCAACCTGTAATACCATAGTGCGAAGTTGGCAAATTGGAAGGGAACCGGTATCTTGCAATTAACGGGTCAGTAGGGTATAATTAAATTCCCATAAGGAGGATCTGAGTTATGGATGTTAAAGACGCTATTCTTTCACGACGTACCATTTTTAAGTTCAAGCCGGAACCAGTGCCGAACGATGTTATAGAACAGGTTTTCAGTTTTGGGATATGGGCACCGAATCACCATATCACGGAGCCGTGGCGGTTCACCGTCATTGGTGAGGAGACGAAGTTAACCCTCGCAGACCGATATCGCGAAATTAAGATTGAGGATACGCCGGACCACGTTGATGCCGAGAATCTCGCCAAAATCGGTGAATTGGCCTACGAGAAATTCATGTCCAAGCCGACGATTATCGCCGTTTCGTGTGTGCAAGAGGGTGATGAGCAACGTCGACGAGAAGATTACGCCGCTGCCTGCTGTGCAATGCAAAACGTCCAGCTCGCTGCATGGGATGCTGGAGTTGGTATGCAGTGGAGCACAGGCAGAATCACACTGGAAGACCAAACCTATCAGTTGCTTGGAATTGATTCGTCCGAAGAGTACATCATCGGCTTTTTCTACACCGGCTATCCATCCGACATCGGCGAACCGAAACGACAACCTGCAGGTGAGTTCATCCGTTGGGTTGCATAGCCTTGAGCCAATTTATTTTTTTCGTGAGGGATGCGCATGGAAGAACAGCACAGAGGCAATAGATCATCTATATTCACAGTTCGAAATGCTGAGAACGCGATGGTTACGTTCACGATCTTCGCACTGTTCTGTCTGTTGTCGCTTTTCTTACATGCATTATTGATAAACAGTTTAAGTTTTTTGCACGCGCTTTACAACGTTGCCGGGAACATCTCAAAGATTATGTCAGCGGCTACGATGTTGACGATTTTTGAGGAAGGGGCTGACATTATGTTTCAACGTATTAGAGACACTTTGAAGAAAGAAAGAGAGATTAAAGCTCAGGCCATAGCGGAAGGGAGAGCGGAAGGGAGAGCAGAGGGGATAACAGAGGGGAGAGCAGAAGGGATAACAGAGGGGAGAGCAGAAGGGAGAGCAGAGGTATATCAAGCGGTGATGGCATGGAACACCCGGCGGTTAGCGGCAGAGGCCCGAGGTGAGAGATTCACGGAGCCGCCGCCTATTCCACCACAAGATCCGTCGTCATAATGTAGACAATGAAAATTAAATAGACAGTTGATATGCTGCTTTGGCATTTTGCCAGAAGAATTTCGCCTTGACTACATCGCTTTTCGCACGAAAGTAGTCGTCCACGATCTGCTGCACAACTTTATAGGGTGCGAAGCGTTCAGACACGGGCCAATTGCTCCCGTAGATGAGTCTATCCTCACCAAACGCGTCCCATAAAACGTCTATCGTTGGGGTGTAATAGGCGACATCTGTCGGCGCGGGGATTTGTCCTGTGTGTTCTGCGAGTCCAGACACTTTGCAATAGACGTTTGGGTAGCGAGCCACTTCATGGATTGCGGAAACCCAACTCGGGTCGGGCGGTTGTTCTGATATTCGCGCGCCTGCGATATGGTTTATGACGAGGCGCATATCAGGGGTATGTTCAACTAAGGTTGGTATTGTTAATAACATTTCTGGATTAATCAATAGGTCCAAGGTGAGTTCTTTCCCTGCCAGTTTTTCAATATTCGCTAAGAATGTATCATCACCAATTGCGCGTAGGTGTCCGCTACCGAGGCGTATCCCGCGGAAGAGTGGGTTCGCAGAAAACCTTGCTAAAGATTCTTCAAAATCCGCGTCGTTGGGTTCTAAATGCCCAACAAACCCAACAATGAAAGGATCATCTGCGGCAAGGTCCAGAATCCATTGGTTGTCCTCAACCCACTTGCTCGCCTCAACGACGACAGTCCCAGTCGCGCCTTCGGGGACTGCAAGTGCTTTAAAGTCTTCTGGCATAACCTTTCGGTAAAGCACATCGTCATCTGGATTCGGCCACGGTACACCTTCAGGACGCGTTGGATCATAGAAATGTGTATGTGTGTCAATAATCATATTTTAATTTTCCTTTCGGGAGAATAACGGGCGTTAGGACTTTTATGTATGCTCCTTAAATCTGTCTGCGCCGTTGTTGTAGGCTCACGTTTTTGATATTGTGAAGAATGTGAAGCACTTTTAAAAAACCATACATATTCTCATTTCACTCGCGCACGCACCGGAAATCTGCTCGAAATGTGAGGGACAGCAGGACAGTGGCACACAAATTAAAAAACGTTAGATATTTTATTTTAGTAGGGCTCTTAACCTATCTGCTGTCGGGATGTAATCCTTCCGATCGAGCACAGGAACAAAAGTTGGAACTTCAACGTGATGTGTTAAAGCTCAGAATGGGACGGGCACTCAATCCAACAGATGCAGAAGGGTATATTCAACTCGGTAAAGCCTATCGTGAATTGGGTGAGTATGATAACGCGATAGAGGCACTCCAAAACGCTATTGCCCTTGATGACGAGCACTATCACGCCTATAACGACCTCGGTTTGGTCTACACCGATCTACGTATGTTCGAGCATTCGATTGATATGTTCCTTGCTGCGCTTGAGTTATCACCGGGAAACCCCGCTTTCTGCAACAATCTCGGCTATGCTTACGATATGACAGACCAATTTGAGAGGGCTCTTGATGCTTTTCAAAACGCAATTGAGACAGAACCCACCTTCGTCGATGCCTACTACAACCTGGCGAGTGCCTACCTCCACCGCGAAATGTATCAAGATGCTATCCAAAGTTACAAGACTGTCCTTGAAATAGAAGAAGGGGACGCTGATCTCTATTTTAATCTCGGTCTTGCTTACGAGGAGAACGGGGAATTTCTTCACGCCATCCAATCCTATGAAAAAGGGTTATCCCTTGATGACAGCGAGGCAGAGGCTTATTATCGTCTCGCAGAGGCATATCGAAAAAATGATGATCCGCTCATGATGCGTCGCTATCTGGAGATTTTCTTGAAACGTGCTGAGGGAATCCCTCATCTTGAAGAGAAGATTCGCGCTGCTGAGCAAATGTCTGACAGATAGCATTCTTCCTCAAAACCAACAGGAATTCCGATTTCATTCCATCTGGATTCTTGTTTTTTCTGGCACCAAAAAGTTTTCGTGCTTTGATTTTGTCCTCGTAGACTTTCTCAAATACAAATCCGCGTTCCGTGAAGTACTCCGCTAATATACGCCACAATTCAACCATTATCCCATCAACCCGTGGGTTGCCGACGAAAATGCAGGCCGCTGCGTTAGGTCTCAGTCGATTCATTGAATTTTCAAGGGCGTTGACCGTGTGACAGAAATAGGAGTCCAGTCGTTTCTGGAGGTCGTCCCGGGTGAGCATCTTCCTGATTTTCTCCAACGTTTCGGTCTGAATCAGCCGATCCGCCTTCCGGTACGGGATTTCCAGCCGCGATAATTCACGGATTTCTTCTTCGGTGTGACCTAACCAGAAAAGGTCCATCTTGGTAGAGCGGATATATTCTTGGGCTTGGAGATACGGTGGCGATGTGATTAATGCCTCACATTCTCTTGGCACGGAGGCATAAGACGAGTCGATACCTCCATGAAATTCAACCTCCCCTAAATGTTCAAGGTTGGGCTGTGTATGTATCATGAAGTCGTTGAGGTCTTTCAACGTTTTCAAGGACAGACTGCGGGTCATCTCTTCTAATTGTTGTTTCCAATTTTCCTTGAGCAGTTCCTCTATAGCCTTCAACTTACGCTTAGATCTGGCGAGTTTAGGTGTTCTGTCTTCTGTGTAAGAGAAACGTTTGCTCACTTTTAGTAACGCAGATTTGATGATCGTTGCGTAGATTTCATTGTCTGTGTTATGAATAAACCCCCAATATCGCGATAGCACCTCTAATACTTCAGGTGTGTACCAGTAAGCAACATTCGACCAAGCAGGCATAAACCTGTGTGTACTCTCTCTCATACCGTCTAACAGTTTATGCAGATGTCTTTCACTCAATATTTCTTTTCCACGGTAAACCTTCAGCGGCATAATGTGATTCAAGAGTGGATTCAGATCAAATAGAACAGCGTTGCGCTGACACAGATATGCTTCGACTCCTACGGTTCCCGAACCGGCAAACGGATCGACAATCCAATTTCCTTCCTTTGTGTAGGTTGTGATTGCATAACGAACGACCTGAGGGATGAATTTCGCTGGATAAGCAAAAATAGCGTGTGTCAAATAGCCAGTATTGCTGATTTCAGGGACGAGTTCTCGGAATGAAACCTGCTCTATTTTGTTGGAGGCCGGGTCATCTGTTTGAGCCGCGCGTTCAGTATCTGTGTGAAAAAGGGTAAGTTGTTCTTTCAAAATTCTAATTCTTCATCAGTGAGTTGAAAATCAAAGACTGCTTCCTCTCCTTCAGTTTCTACTGTTTCTGTATCTGATGTAGCAGGCTTTTGGACTTCCTCTGTAGGTTGTGGTGTTTCTTGGGCAGTGGTGGTATCCGTCGTTTCGAGTTTAGGAGAACTCGCACCGAGGAGAGTTAACCCTACAATCCCCACAACACAGACACTCGTGACCGCCAACGCAACGGGTCGTTTCCAAAGGACCGCACGGCCACTTCTATCTAAGAATGGGAGGAAAAGCAAGAGCAATATACCAATTGTCGGGATTACAAATGTTCCAACGATTTCGAGGGGACCTTGGAAATACTTCAGCAATTGAAACAGGAACAGGAAATACCATTCAGGTCGCGGATCGTAATTCGCATTCGTCGGATCGGCGATATCTTCAAGTGGGACGGGAATGAACAACGCAGCGGCTGCCAGTACGACAAAGAGGATTAGCATCCCCACAACGTCTTCAAAAACCTGATCCGGATAGAAGGGTTTCCCCATTTTCATCTCTTCTGGCGTGTTCTGTGGTGTACCTGAAGAGCCGTAATACCGGACGAAAAAGAGGTGTACACCGACCAGACCGAATGCCAGCCACGGCAACCAGATCGTATGGAGCGCGTAAAATCGGGACAGTGTCACTGCACCTATCTCGGTTCCACCGCGTAGGATCTTCGCGACAAAATCGCCGAATATGGGAGCAGTACCGGCGATTTCGACACCGACGACTGTTGCCCAATACGCCTTTTCGTCCCACGGGAGGAGGTAGCCCGTGAATCCGAAGCCGAGTACAACCAACAGCAAGAGAACTCCGACTATCCACGTAAGTTCACGAGGTGCTTTGTATGAACTGTAAATAACCACGCGGAGCAGATGCAGGAAGACAATAACAACCATCGCGCTCGCACCCCAGTGGTGCAAACCACGCACGAATGACCCGAACGGCACCTCTTCACTGATATACGTTACCGCGTTATGAGCATGCTCTGGTGAAGGCGAATAATATAACGCCAGAAATGCACCCGTGGCCGCCTGAAGTAGGAGCAGAAACATTGCCAAACTGCCCAGCGAGAAAAGCAGGTTAATGTGTCTCGGCAAAGGTTTGCGTAGATGTGCGGAGAATTCCCTGAGCGGGAGACGTTCGTTGAGAAATTGCCGCATCTACGTCTCCTTCACGTATAAAATGCCGGCTTCGACCTTCGTTTGGAGTTTCTGCAACGGACGTGGCGGCGGTCCGGCAACAACGATTCCGTTCTGGTCGAATACGGCACCGTGACACGGACAAAGGAAAGACCCTTTCTGATCATCCCATCGGACGAGGCAACCGAGGTGTGAACAGGTTCGCGAAAAGACGGTCCATCCTCCATTGCCGATGTCGGTGATATAGACGGAACGTTTTTTCGTTGCTTTGACCCAGCCATCTTTTGCGGTAAAGGTGTAATCTACCTTTTTAAAACGGCTATTTTTGAGTCGGTCAGCGAGTCCCAAATCAACCCATTTTGACTCCCCTTTTTTGAAGGCGGGTGAAATCCCAAAGCCGATCAGTGGGATACCAGCGGCGAGGCTCAGCACTCCCCCGATCAGTGCTGTTGCGATTTCTAAAAACGAGCGTCGACTTCCCTTCTCCATCAGAATTCTCCTTAATCTTCTGGGTTGATGGCACGGCGGAGTGTGCCTACTCCTTTAACACTTACGGCTTCTTCCAGGTTTGTCCTTCAAAGGGTCTTCGCAAATCGTATCGTCCTTCTACTAAGACGGGAAGCGTGCCGTCGTTAACCATAAGTTCGAGCGGTAACTCCTTGGTTTCCATCGGCATGTGGACGACATCCTTGATCCGTAAAGATTCATAGATAGCCATCATGATCTCAAGCGTGTAGCGCGCCTGAATGCCACTGCCGCGATGGTCAGGAATTTCACCTTCGATCCACTCGATGAATTCATCGTACTGGTTTTTAGTTTGTGGTGGCGGCGTAATGGTTTGCCAGCCCTTCGCGTCCCCGTTTTGGAGCAGAAGAGTGCCGTCGGGTCCATTGCGAATTTGTCCCTCTGTTCCGGCGATTTTGGGCATTGAAACTGATGGTTCTGGGAGATCGCCTTCATAGATACCGCGTGCCCCGCCTTCAAAGCAGACGAAGCCCATACAGAGATCCTCGCAAATTGTGCGGCGTTCCCACCGATCGGTCGTCCGGGAGGTTTGTCCAATGACCCAGAGTGTTTCAGGATCCGACAGGATGAAACGCCAGCCGTCGATTGCGTGTGTGCCAGTATTCAGCAGTCCGGCGTGTCTTTTCGCACTGTGATGGACAGTTGTCGGTTCTCCAATCGCCCCTGCTGCGACGAGCCTGCGGGTTTCGATATTTGCCGGCGCGTATCTGCCTTGGTGCCCGATGATAAGTTTGACATTGTTCTCTTCACAGGCAGCAAGCATAGCGTCGGCTTGTCCGAGTGAGGCTGCCATCGGTTTTTCGCCGATAATGCCCTTCACACCTGCTTTCGCCGCGGCGACGGTAGCTTCTGCCCGCGGTCCTTGCCATGTCGTGATGCTGACGATGTCCAAATCCTCTTTTGCCAACATTTCGTCGACATCGGTATAGATAGCCGGGACATCATATTCGTCTGATACGCGTTGCGCGGCTTCTTCGTAGATGTCCATCGCGGCTACGACTTGTGCTTTGGGATGTGCCGTCCATGCTCTGGAATGAGATCTGCCCATTCCACCGCAGCCAATGATTCCAACACGATATGTTTGATTCGCCATCTGTTAGCCTCCTTATCTTGGCGTAACTTGCAAACCGACTGTTTAAAACCGTGTTGACCATTTTATCACGCCCTATTTGTTTTTGTCAAATCGTTTCCCTTGACAAGGCGTGTAAGTATTTTGTCGTAGGCTACTATGGTGCATGCTAAAAATACATAGACATTATCTGAGATTCATGTTAGCATCTGATCTTATGAGATATTCCATAGATTTACGCCAACGCGTCCTGAAATATATCCAAGCGGGGGGCACGAAAGTTTCGGCTTCTCAAAGGTTTTCGGTCTCCCGCAGTGTGATTTATCAGGGGTTGAAAACTCAATCCCCGATGACCTATAAGAAGCCGGGACCCCGTGGCCCTCGCGTGCTGGATCCGACTGCTTTGAAGCAACATGTTTCGGAGTTTCCGGACCACACGCTGAGGGAACGTGCGGCTCATTTTCAGGTGTCGCCGTCTTCTGTATGGTATGGACTTCGGAAACTCGGGTATACGCGAAAAAAAAACAGATCGGGTATAAGGAGCGATGCGATCAGAAACGACAGGCGTATCTTCAAGCATTTGCGGTCCTAAAAGCCTCGGGGAAGTCTGTCGTTTATGCCGATGA